>SFGS01000070.1 GCA_004557565.1 Bacteroidales bacterium
CGCACAGTCGCACCGCCAAATGCGAAGCATTCCACGTTGCTCCAAGGCTGTTTTTTATGTTTTTGTTTTTGATTCCATTCACGATTCGGCAACAATGCATAATCCCCAGGAATATTCCACTGAACCATTATTTAGGTGCAATCATTGACCAAAAAACTAAGGGACGCATGTTGTGTGTGCGCCCCCTTTGTTTAATTTATTTCTTGTTGGATTATTTTGCTGGGAGAACGTTGATTTTCAGTTTTGCGTAGGCTCTGTCGCATTTTGCGATGGCTTCTTCCACGCTGTCGGCAGTGGCGAGAATCACGCCCATGCGGCGGTGTCCTTTCACTTCTGGTTTGCCGAAGATGCGAATGTCAACGCCTGGCTCTTCAAGCACCTTATCCACGTTTTCAAATTCCACACGGTTGCTGTCGCCTTCCACCACGATGGCTTTACTTGCCGATGGACCGTAGAAGCGAATGGCAGGGATAGGCAATTCCATCAATGCGCGTGCGTGGAGCGCAAATTCACTCATGTTTTGTGAAATCATTGTCACCATGCCGGTGTCGTGTGGACGAGGCGATACTTCGCTGAAGATCACATCATCGCCCTTGATAAACATTTCCACACCGAAAATGCCATATCCGCCAAGTGCGTCGGTCACCTTTTTCGCAATTTCTTGCGCTTTTTCAATCGCCACTGGTGCCATGGCTTGTGGCTGCCAAGAATAGCGGTAGTCGCCGTCTTGCTGAATGTGGCCTACTGGTTCACAGAATTGTGTGCCAGCCACGTTGCGCACGGTGAGTAGGGTGATTTCGTAGTCGAAATCCACGAATCCTTCCACAATCACTCTGCCGGCTCCTGCACGGCCGCCTTCTTGCGAAATGTGCCAAGCGCGGTCGATGTCGGCCTCTGATTTCACGGTGCTTTGTCCGTGGCCAGAAGAACTCATAATCGGTTTCACCACGCAAGGAATGCCCACTTCTTTAATGGCTTCCTTAAATTCTTCCTCAGTTGATGCAAAGCGGTAAGGAGAGGTGGGTACGCCAAGTGTTTCGGCTGCCAATCGGCGAATGCCTTCGCGGTTCATTGTCAGTCGGGCAGCGTTGGCGGTAGGAGTAACATTGAAGCCCTCTTTTTCAAGCTCCACAAGGGTAGGGGTGGCGATAGCCTCCACTTCAGGGATAATGTGGTCGGGGTGCTCTTCCTCGATAGCCGAGCGCAGAGCCTCACCGTCGAGCATGTTGAAAGTTCTGCTTTTTTGAGCGATTTGCATGGCTGGCGCGCCTTCGTAACGGTCGCAAGCCACCACTTCCACTCCTAAGCGTACAAGCTCAATAGCCACTTCTTTTCCGAGTTCGCCACTGCCAAGAAGCATTGCCTTCTTTCCGATTTCAGTGCCGAAAGATCCAATTTTTGTCATGATTGTATAAGGGATTAATGATATTTGTATGTACAAAGTTACGGCAAGCCATCAGATTATACAAATGAAAAATGTAGAGTGCGAAGGCTTGATTTGCGTATGTTTGTGGAAATCACTAATTTTGCACTATCAAAATACACATATATATTTATAATGAGAGCAAATTTTTATCGCATAATTCTTCTTTTATTTGTTTCTGTATTCGCAATTTCCGCCTTTGCACAAGATGATGACACTGATAACTGGCGTTCGAAAATGCCTGTGCGTCGCTTGCACAAGAAGCCTGCGGTGATTGTGGTTGACTCGACAGACAACACCACCTATTATCTTCAACCGCAAGACGAGGAGAAGCCTGCGAAACTGAGTAAGCGCCAGTTGCAGGAAGAGAAGGAGCGTCAGGCGCGCATTACACGCTATTTGAAGCAACGCGCACAGGACGACCCTGAGTTTGAGGAGGAAATGAAGGCGAGAAAGGCGCGTCGTGAGGCTGCGCAAGCCAAACTTGACTCACTTTTAGCCATTGACTACTCTCTTGATAATCTGCAATGGGGACCACAACCATTGGAGTGGGTGGATGAGAAAATTAAAGAATCAAAGAAAGAACTGTCGAAAACGCTCCGTGTGTCGTCGGACCGTGCGATTCCAAAAGATGTGAAAATGGAAGTGACCAACAACGACATGTTTTTCTACTTTGATATTGAGGACGGTAAGCCACAGCCACTTCGCTTCCATGCGCAATATTATGCCGACGACCCCTTACAAATTGAAAGCGTGAGGTTCGTTGTGAATGGCTTCGGTTACGACTTCACACCAGTGAATTTGCCAAAAACTGGCAAGCACGGTTCGCGTTTCTATTGGGAAACATTAGACGAGGAATTGACGGCTGCCGATAAGGACTTGGTTTATGCCTTGTCGCACGCCACATGGGCGCGTGTGGTGTTTATTGGTGCCAGAGGCTTCAGCCATGTGAAGAAGTTCACCGAAGATCAAATCAAAGATTTCTATGCAGTTTACGCCCTCTATCTGAAAATGGGCGGCAAATTCTAATCATAGCATATCGCCAAACATAAAAAATGGGTAGCGCCGATTGGTTGCTACCCATTTTTGTAATAGTATTTTACACAAATAAATTATGTGCTTGGGAATGAATTAGATAAGGTTTACTTCAACGTCCTTTTCAATTTCAGTTACGTTAACCTTACCTTCACGAGCGAGCCAGCCGATAGCCGCGAACACTTCTTTTTCTTTGAGTTTTGTGGTTTTCTTCAGACCTTTTACAGTCAATGAACCGTTTGCGTCGTTGAGTGCATTCCAAACTGCACCTGCCCACAATCCAATAGTTTCTACGTTCATAATTAATTGATTTTGTTACTAATTTGTTCTAAAACACGATGCAAAGTTAATCAACCACTTTCATTTGTCCAAATTTTTAACCCATTATTTATCAAACGGTTACTAAAAATGGGTATAAAATTACTATTTTAAACATCAGAATATCAAGCGAATAAATAAAAGTGAATTTTTTTTCGAAATCCTTGTGTGCGCGCGTGCGCGCGAGGAAAACCCTTGTGTACGCACGGGCGCACGCAAGAAAGTTGCAAATTTTTTGTTATGGGCTGATTTATGGGCAATATGATATTTTTTATTAACTTTGCATCAATATGATGAAAGCGTTGGTAATTAAAAATACTGGAAGTTGGTACATCGTCCGCACCGAAGCGGGCGAAGTGGTGAATTGTAAAATCAAGGGAAATTTCCGATTGAAGGGATTTCGGTGTACCAATCCTGTGGCTGTGGGTGATATCGTGACTATCGAAATCAAACCCGACGGCACGGCTTTCATCGTGAAGATTGAGCCGCGAAGCAATTACATTATTCGTCGCGCCAGCAATCTTTCCAAGGAATTTCAGATTTTAGCAGCCAATCTCTCGCAGGCGGTGTTGGTGGTTACGCTCACCAATCCCGAAACCAACACCACCTTCGTTGACCGCTTTCTTGCCACGGCTGAAGCCTATCGTGTGCCCGTGGTGATGGCTATCAACAAAATTGACTTGCTCACTGCAGAAGAAGACAAGGAACTGCTCGACGCTTTCGCATATCTATATGAGAGCATCGGTTATCCTGTGATTAAGATGTCGACCCTCACTGGAGAGGGCATCGACCTACTCAAAGCGCAACTGAAAGACAAGACCACACTCTTTAGTGGAAATTCGGGAGTGGGCAAGAGTTCGCTTATCAATATGCTTGTGCCCGATGCCAATTTGAAGGTGGGCGATGTGTCGGAAACTCACCACACCGGTATGCACACCACCACATTCAGCGAAATGCTCGATTTGCCAGGCGGCGGCGCAATTATCGACACCCCAGGAGTGAAGGGCTTCGGCACCATCGATTTGGAGAAAACCGAGGTGGCTCACTATTTCCGTGAGATATTCAAGATTTCGGAGAATTGCCGATTTGGCAACTGCACCCACACCCACGAGCCAGGTTGCGCTGTGCTTCAGGCTGTGGAGGAGTCGCGCATCAGCCAAAGCCGCTATGCGAGTTATCTGAGCATCATGGAAGATAGCGCCGACGACAAGTATCGCAAAGCATTCTGACCGATTTGCGCATTATTTCTTAAATCTTTACTTAAATCATTTTTTTTGTTGGAAAAAAGAGGGCTTTTATTGCTGATAATTTGTGAGAATTTCTTAATTTTGTAGAAAAATGGAGTAAAATGGCTTCTGAACTACAAGAAACTCTTGCGCGGATTGTCACCAAAAGTAAAGTTTTGGTAGATAAATACCATGTGCTTAATGCTGAAAAAGAGCGTCTTGAGCAGGTTGTCGCCCAACTTCAGAGCGAAATGGAAGTTCTGAAGAAGGAGAACGAAAAACTCTCCACCGACAATCATTACCTCACTATGGCACGCCATTTCGTGCCCAACAGCGAGAAAGCGGCCGAAGCCAAGAAGATGATTTCCTCATTAGTGCGGGATATCGACAAATGCATCTCTCAATTAAATGAATGATGCTATGCCAGCTACAGATAAGAAACAAAATATTAATATTCGTATTGCTGATGTTAAGCCTTTTGCCCTTAGCATTCCAGCGGATGATGAAGCCCTCTACCGAGAGTCGGAGAAACTTGTGAACACGTTGTGGAACAAGTGGATGGCACGATTCAAAGGCACGGATTCGTCGGAAGAGGTGATGGCTAAGGTGGCATTCCAGTTTGCGCGCTTGTATTCGCAGGCGTATCGCGACAATAAGGCTACTAACGAACTGCTGACTGATTTCGAGAAAGAACTCGATGAAATAGTCATCAAGATATGAAATGATGCCCTATGGCACTGCTGTGCCGTGCGATAGCAAGCATCGCATAAATTTGTTTATTTAAGGTTCCTGCACTTCTCTACAAGCGACTCCGATGCCAATGGGCTGTCGGCGTGCTTGGTGGGCGGTGCTTTTTTTATTAATATATATACAATTATTTATTCATTCCGTTATGGATTACATAGTATTGACTGTATCGGTGATTGTGGCACTCGTAATAGGTATTGGTGTCACGCTTGCCGTAACTCGCAAAAACGCGAAATCTCAAGCTAACTCTATCCTCGAAAAAGCGAAGCTTGAAGCAGAGGTTCTGAAGAACAATGAAGTGATTAAAGGTAAGGAAGAAGGTCTTTCCATTAAGAGTAATGCTGAAAAGCAGGCCAACCAACGCCTCTCGAAAGTGCAGGCTGAAGAGGCAAAGCTCAAGCAACACGAAATTCAGGTGAAGCAACAGCAAGCCGACCTTCAACGCAAGAAATCAGAAACCGACCGCCAACAAGCCGAAAACGAGAAATTGAAGGCTTCGCTTGACAATAAGAGTGAATTGCTCGACGATAGAAAGAAAGAACTCGACCGCATGGAAATGAGCGTGCGCGAAACCCTCGAACGCGTGAGCGGTCTTTCTGCCGACGAGGCTAAGGAAAAACTCGTGGAATCGCTGAAAGATGAGGCTAAGACTGCCGCTGCATCTTACATCAACGACATTATGGACGACGCAAAGATGACTGCCAACAAGGAGGCTAAGCGCATCATTGTGGAAACCATTCAGCGTGTAGCCACCGAAACTGCCATTGAAAATGCAGTGACAGTGTTCCATATCGACAACGACGACATCAAGGGACGCATCATCGGTCGTGAAGGACGCAACATTCGTGCTCTTGAAGCTGCAACCGGCGTTGAAATCATCGTTGACGACACCCCAGAAGCTATCGTGCTTTCAGGTTTCGACCCAGTGCGTCGCGAAATCGCACGTTTGGCTTTGCACCAGCTCGTGGCCGACGGCCGTATCCACCCTGCTCGCATCGAGGAAGTGGTGGCTAAGGTTCGCAAGCAAGTGGAAGAGGAAATTATCGAAACCGGTAAGCGTACCTCTATCGACTTGGGTATCCACGGCTTGCACCCCGAAATGATTCGTCTGATTGGTAAGATGAAATACCGTTCAAGTTACGGTCAGAACTTGCTCCAGCACTCTCGCGAAACCGCAAACCTCTGTGCTATCATGGCAAGCGAACTTGGTTTGAATCCAAAGAAGGCGCGCCGTGCTGGTCTGCTCCACGACATCGGCAAAGTGCCCGATGAAGAGCCAGAACTGCCACACGCATTGCTCGGCAGCAAATTGGCTGAAAAATATAAGGAAAAGCCCGATATCTGCAACGCTATCGCTGCTCACCACGATGAAGAGGAAGCCCTCAGCATGTATGCTCCTATCGTGCAAGTGTGCGACGCCATTTCTGGCGCTCGCCCTGGTGCACGCCGTGAAGTGGTAGAGGCTTACATCAAGCGTTTGAACGACCTTGAGCGTTTGGCTCTCTCTTACCCAGGCGTGGTGAAGACCTACGCTATCCAAGCAGGTCGTGAATTGCGCGTGATTGTAGGTGCCGACAAGATTTCAGATGCCGAAACCGAAAAACTCAGCGGTGAAATCGCAAAGAAGATTCAAGACGAACTCACCTATCCAGGTCAGGTTCGTATCACTGTGATTCGTGAAACCCGCGCTGTGAGCTACGCTAAATAATCGTGCCTCATGATGAGTAACGATAAAGAAAGTAAGAAAGGAATCACCGGACAGGAGTGCCTCACTTGTAACAAGTGTGAGTGCGACTGCGGAAAGCGAAGCAATTTGGATTGCACCAACTGGCTTGGAGACATTCCTGGCAACGATTTTGAAATCGTGGAGGTGCAATTCAAAAACACTCGCAAGGGATTCTATCGCAATAGCGCGCACTTGCCTCTCGAAGTGGGCGACATGGTGGCTGTGGAAGCCAACCCAGGCCACGACATTGGCCGTGTGTCGATGATGGGTAACTTGGTGAAGCTCCAGATGAAGAAAGCCAACCTGAAGCCGGGCGTTGAGATTCTGCGCGTGTTCCGTAAGGCGAAAGCGTCGGATCTTGAGCGATTCGAGCAGGCAAAGGCAAAGGAAGTCGACACTATGATCCGTTCGCGCCAGATTGCCGCTGACTTGAAGTTGAAGATGAAAATCGGCGACGTGGAGTATCAGGGCGATGGCAACAAGGCTATCTTCTACTACATTGCCGATGAGCGTGTGGATTTTCGCCAGTTGATTAAGGTGCTGGCTGAAGTGTTTAAGATTCGTGTGGAAATGAAGCAGATTGGCGCACGCCAAGAGGCTGGACGCATCGGTGGCATTGGTCCTTGTGGCCGACCGCTGTGCTGCGCCACATGGATGTCGAACTTTGTGTCGGTGGCAACAAGCGCCGCACGCTATCAAGACATTTCGCTCAATCCACAGAAATTGGCAGGTCAGTGCGCTAAGTTGAAGTGCTGTATCAATTTTGAGGTCGACGACTACGTTGAGGCATCGAAGCAGTTGCCTCCACGCGATGTGGCTCTTGAAACCAAAGACAACACTTATTATCACTTCAAGACTGATATTTTCAAGAAGCAAATCACTTACTCCACTGATAAGCATATTCCTGCCAATCTGGTTACGATTAGCGCCTATCGTGTGTTTGAGGTGATTGAAATGAACAAGCAGGGCGAGAAGCCCGACAAACTCGAACGCACCGACGGCAAGAAGCCAGAGATGAAGGCGTTTGGCGATTTGCTTGGTCAAGACAGTATCAGCCGATTCGACAAAAAGAAGAAGAAAAAGAATAAACCCGCTAAGAACGGTGGTGGTAAAGAGAAAGAACCACGCGAAAAGCGCCCAGCCAACGAGAAACCTGCTCGCAAAGACGCTCCTCGCGAACAGCGTGCGCCTCGTGGCAGAAATTCTCAGAATCGCCAAGCCGAAGGTGGTGAGGCTCCGCAAAATGTAGAGCAGGCACAAGTTCGCAACGAGGCACGCCAGCAAGCTGGAGGTGGCCGCCAACGTGGGCATCACCGTCAAGGAGGCGGTAGAAATCGCCGTCAGGGTGATAATAATCGTAAAGATAATAATGCACCTGCGTCAGATAATTCAGAGAAGTAGGAACTGGAGTGTGCTTGCACTCCTCATGATATTGGTATGCTTAGGCGCTTGTGCGCCCAAGCATACTTCTTATTCTTGCTTTTACGATATGCCTGATGAGGGTTGGATGGAAAACACCCCAATTTCTTTCGCCCCAGAGTATGGCGATTCCGCTATCACTTACGACATCACATTCTCGGTGCGTCATTCCGCCTCATATTCCTATGGCAACCTTAATTTGGTGCTCGACTTCATTGCGGCAGATGGGAATGTTGACCGCAAAAACCTGAATTTTGCCATTTCCGATGAGTTTGGCAATTTCAAGGGCGGCGGTTTTGGCGACTATTATCAGCGCAGCCAGTTGGTGGTTTCCGACGTTAAGCCCGACGATGTGAGCAAGATAGTGGTGTGGCCAGCGATGACAGGGTGCAAAACACTTACAGGAATCCACAACTTGGGAATCACAATTACACCTCACCGAAAATGAGCAATCAGTTTAGTTTCAAAAACATAGAAGCCATCATATTTGATATGGATGGCACGCTGTGGAATGCGCTCAAGTCGTATGCCCACATTTGGAATGTGTGTATGGCTGAGTTTGGCATTGAAGGCCATATCGTGGCTGATGATTTGCTGAAATACATGGGTTATTCCATCGACGAGATTTTTGCCCAAGGCATTATCTCCACGCCCAAGCACCTCGACCGAAAGCAGTTCCTCACCCGATTGGAGGAGATTGAGGACCAGTTGATGCCCACGCTCGGCGGTGAGCTGTATTCGGGAGTGTTTGAGGGCTTGAAGGAACTGCGCAAGCACTTCACGCTCATGCTTCAAAGTAATTGCAGCCGTAAGGGACTGGTCAATTTCATGCGCTACACAGGCACCACCTCGCTATTCACCGACTATTTGTCGTGGGGCATGAACCCGAAGCCGAAAAGCGAGAACATCAAGCTGCTGATGGAGCGAAACTGCATCAAGCGTGCTGTGTATGTGGGCGACACACAATCTGATTGCAACCATGCCCATACAGCTGGTGTGCCGTTTGTGTATATGACCTACGGCTTTGGCGACTGTGCCGATGCCGATATTGAGTTTTCCACATTCCACGATTTTGTAAATCAAGTAATCTCAGATAATTATGAACAATAATTCTTTCATTCCCACAGGTTGGGAAAATGAAATTAATGCGCGAGTTGAGAAAATTGCCGCTCAACTCAATGCAAACGGCTTAGATGCCGTGTTGCTTGCCGATAATGTGAGTCTATACTACACCAGTGGACGCGTGTTTGCTGGCTACACTTATATTTCTGCCGAGGGCAAGGTGTATTACTGCGTTCGTCGCCCCGTAGGTTTTGAGCAATGCGAAAATGTGCACTATATCAGAAAACCGGAAATGATTCCTGCCTTGCTCGA
The DNA here is from genome assembly GCA_004557565.1 of Bacteroidales bacterium. GTDB lineage: Bacteria > Bacteroidota > Bacteroidia > Bacteroidales > Muribaculaceae > Sodaliphilus. The sequence continues at coordinate 9,269 of SFGS01000070.1, forward strand.
AAAACAGCCGGCAAAGTTGGCGTTGAAAACCGATGTGATGACCGTGGCTGAATACAATCGCTTGTCTCAAGTGTTCCCCGAAGCGGAAATCGCCGATGCCAGTGCCATGTTTCGTGCTTTGCGTAGCGTGAAATCGGAATTTGAGCAAAATCTGCTGAAGGAAGACGGTATTCACCATCAAGCCGCATACGAGCGTATTCCTGCCATTTACCGTGCAGGAATGACCGATGTGGAGTTGCAAATTGAGATTGAGCGTGCGCTTCGCCTTGAGGGCTGCCTGGGTTTGTTCCGTGTGCAAGGCGGCTCAATGGAACTGTTTATGGGCAATATTCTGGTGGGCGACAATGCCGATTCACCCACGCCTTACGATTTTGCGATGGGTGGTGCTGGCGCTGATGCCTCGCTCCCTGTCGGCGCAAGCGGTGAACCTATCGTGGCTGGCAAAACCGTAATGGTGGATGCTTGTGGCAATTTCAACGGTTATATGACCGATATGACACGCTGCTTTAGAGTGGGCGAAGTGTCGGAACTTGCGATGAAGGCACATGAATTGTCAATTTCTGTCAATCGCCGATTGGCACAGTTTGGCGCAGGAACACCTGCAAAGCAACTTTATGAGGAAGCCGTGAAAATGGTGGAGGAAGCCGGCTTGACCGACTATTTTATGGGTCATAAGCAGAAAGCCGGATTTGTGGGTCATGGCTTGGGCATTGAAATCAACGAGGCACCGGTATTGGCTCCGCGCAGCAGAGATGTGCTTGAAGAAGGACAAGTTGTGGCTATCGAACCCAAATTTGTGATTCCAGGAGTGGGCGCAGTTGGCGTAGAGAACACCTATATCGTGCGCACCGACCATTTGGAGTGCATCACCAATGCTCCAGAAGAAATGATAGAACTGGTGTAAGAATCAATAATCTAACTTAAATCGATCATTAGGGCGTGTACAAGCCCCTAATGACCGATTTGTGCTTAAATGGTTCAGTGGATAAATGCTGGGGGCACAGAAACAAAAACATAAAAAACAGCCTTTCGACGATGCCAGTGCTTCGCACCTGTCGTTAGTGCTGCGGCATGTCTGATTTCAAGCTGAGGCTTGAATCAGCCACCCCACATCACCAACGCCGCCCTCTCCAGCGAGGTCGGTGGCATCGCCAAAAGGATAAAAACCGCTCGCCTTCGGCGAAAAACCCGGTAGGGACGTGATAC
>SFGS01000071.1 GCA_004557565.1 Bacteroidales bacterium
GAGCGGGATTGCTTCCGGGTTTTGCGGTGCGTACAGGACTCGAACCAGCGACCTCCTGCGTGACAGGCAGGCATTCTAACCAACTGAACTAACGCACCATTTTGGTTTTGCAAGTGACTTGTCTCATTTGCGAGTGCAAAGTTACTACTTTTTTTTATCCCACCAAAATTTTTGCGAAAAAAGTTGATAAAAAACGTTCTTTTTGCTCAAAAGCGGGCCGAAATCGGTTCAGAAGATGGTGTCCTTACATTAGAAGTATGCCGTGCTGCTTGCAGATTTCCACTTGCTGTTCGGGCCAAATGCTGGCTTGCACCTCTCCGATGTGTGCTTTTTGGAGTAGGTACATGCACAGTCGGCTCTGCCCGATGCCACCACCTATGGAGAATGGGAGCTTGCCGTCGAGGAGCGCTTTGTGGAAGGTGAGGTTTTTCCGCTCTGTGCAGCCACATATCTCAAGCTGACGGCGGAGCGATTCGGGGCTTACGCGTATTCCCATTGAGGAGAGTTCGAAAGGAATGTCGAGCACATCGTCCCACACAATGATGTCGCCGTTTAGCCCCCTGTGCTGTGCGTCGGTTTCCGTCACCCAGTCGTCGTAGTCGGGTGCGCGGCCGTCGTGTGGCTTTCCATCGGCGAGTGTGGCGCCAATGCCTATCACGAAAATGGCTCCGTATTTTTTTGCGTATTCCTTTTCTCGCTCTTGTGGGGTGAGTTCGGGCATCTGCTTTTGCATGTCCTCGGAGTGCACAAAGGTGATTTCTTTTGGCAGTCGTGGTGTGATGTGAGGGAATTGCTCGTACACCTCCTGTTCGGTTTCCTTGATTGCTCGGTAGATGTTGCGCACGGTGTCTTTCAGCGTGTCGAGGTTGCGTTCCGATTCACGGATCACCTTTTCCCAGTCCCATTGGTCGACGTAGAGCGAGTGCATATTGTCGAGGTCTTCAAATGTGCGAATGGCGTTCATGTCGGTGTAGATTCCGTAGCCGGGTGCTATTCCGTAAGCTCCGAGTTTGATGCGTTTCCATTTTGCTAACGAGTGTACTACCTCGGCGCGCTTGCCGCCCATCGCATCGATGGTGAATGCCACGGGGTGCTCTGTTCCGTTAAGGTCGTCGTTCACGCCAGTGCCTGCAAGCACGAAAAGTGGGGCTGTGACACGGCGTAGATGCAGTGCGGCTGACAGTTTTTTCTGGAAAGAGTCTTTTATCGTCTTGATTGCCACTTCTGTGGTTTCTGGGAGTAGCCGTTGCTGATAGTGTTTGGGGATGATAAGTGCCATATTTTTGTAGATTTTTGTAACAAAAAGTTATTATTCTGTCGCAAAAGTAATACAATATTCTTGAATATCAAAAACAAAACGAACAAAATGATTAAAAAACTTTGGATAAAGATAACATTTGGTAATGCGTTATAGTGTTTTTCGAACGTTTTGTGCGCTTTTTTGCTGTTTGGACATACGTCGTGTTGGTTTTTTGCGAAAAAAAACATATCTTTGGAAAAAATATTTAAAATAGTATGGTAAAGAAAATCTTCTATCCTTTATTTGCTGCAGCCGTTCTGCTTTTTGCCGAAAGCGCATTAGCGGAGCAGATTGATGCACAGCAGGCTCGCCAACAGGCGATGGCGTTTTTGAACCGAAACGCAACCACGAAAAAAATGCTCAAAGGAGGTAATGCTGATTTGCAGTTGGCTTACACTGCCCAGAGTGGTGAATATTACGCTTTCAACGCTTCTGCCGCTGATGGCTATGTGCTGGTGTCGGGCGACGACCGTATGCCAGCCGTGATAGGGTATAGCGACGAAGGCAAGTTTGATGCCGATGCCATTCCCGACAACATGCGCGAATGGCTCGAAACGTATGCCGAGCAGGTGCGCTATGTGCAGACGCACGCAGGAGTGCGCATTCAGTCGTCGACCGACCAAACCACGATTGGGAATGTGTATCCGCTGTTGGGCAATACCAAGTGGAACCAGAGCGCGCCATATAATAATATGTGCCCCACGTTTAGCAACAACGGCACCACCCAGCGTGCCGTTACGGGCTGTGTGGCAACGGCTATGGCGCAAGTGATGTATTACCACCGCTGGCCCGAAACTGGCACTGGCAGCAATACCTACACCTTTAACCTCAACAGCGATGAGCAGCAACCTTTGACGCTATCAGCTGATTTTAGCCAAAGTCGCTACGACTGGGCAAATATGCTCCCTAACTACACAGGCAACGAAACCAGCACGCAAAACAATGCGGTGGCTAAACTGATGAGCGATTGCGGTGTGGCGATGGACATGGGCTATGGAGCGTCGAGCGGTGCGGTCACTCGAATCGCTATGAACAGAATGCCAAAGCATTTCCGCTACGACAAGAGCATCAAGTTCATTATGCGCGATGCTTATACGCTCGACAAGTGGCTCAGCATCATCAATGGCGAACTGTCGAGCAACAGACCAGTGATTCACACCGGTGCGAGCAATCAAGGTGGACACGCCTTTGTGGTTGATGGTTGCAACTCAAATGGCTACTACCACGTGAACTGGGGCTGGAACGGCATGTCGAACGGCTATTTCGTGCTCACCGATCTCACGCCCACTGATCAGGGCATCGGCTCAAGCGAAGGTGGCTACAATCTGCGTCAAGGCCTTATCTACAACATTATGCCCGACAGAGGCGGTGCTGTGAGCATTGCTTCGACCATCAACGAATTCATCACCAACAACGACAAGGTGGCGTTGGGCTCCACCGCTTCGTTGAGTTGGAAAGATTTTTATGTGATGTGGACTGGCGATGGCGATGCCACTGCGCGCCTGGCGCTGGGCATCACCGACGAGGCAGGCAATGTGCTTCAAGTGCCTGTGTTTGAGGATGTCGCCGGCATTCAACCCCGGTATAATTACAGATACACCTTCCAAATGACCGTTCCCACCAGCCTTGCCGCCGGCACATATTACATTGTGCCGCTGATCGCCCCTGTGAAAACCACGAATTACCAGAAGGCAGATGTGTCGCGCGCTACGGCACAGCGAATCAAAATGGAGGTGAAAGACGGATACGCCTATTTCTCTTATCCCGACGACGCTGCAACTCTGCAAGTGACGAAACTGGAGCACAGCGATGTGCTGGCTGCCGACCGCCCAATTTTGGTGAAAGCCACCATCAGAAACACAGGTGAGGAATTTGTGGACAACCTGTGCGTGGCGCTCCTCAACAGCAATGGCGCGATAGTGGGTAAAAGCGTGGCGAAGAATGTGGATGTGCAAAACGGCGCAGAAGTGGTGCTCGAAACCACTGTCACCACACTATCGACTGGCAACTTCAAACTTGCGGTGCTTCGCGTGGCTGATTACAGCGTGGTGAGCGGCGTGCAGGAGAGTGTGACCATCGGAGCAACACCAGCAGATATCAACATGTCGATTGTCAGCCCATTGAAGTTGACTGGCTCGGTGATTCCTACCACCCACCTCGAAGGCACCACCACCATTTCCAACAATGGCGGCGCATTTGCTGGCCGACTCGAAGCGTTTATCCTTGCCGAGGGCTCGAACAGCATACTCTCGCGCGTGTTCAGCGAATTTGTGACCATCAAGAAGGGCGAGAGAAAAGAAGTGAAGTTCAACACCTCGTTCACACGAGGCGAGGTGGGGCAAACCTACAGCATCGTGTTGCGCGACCCACACAACACCTCTGGCAACTACGTTTGGGGCAACTTCTCCAACTTCACCCTCGCCGCACCAGTCCGTGGCGATGTGAACCTCGACGGTGTGGCTGACGTGAGCGATGTGACCGCCCTCATCAACTATGTGCTCAGTGGAGGCGGCTCGCCATTCGACAAAACCGAAGCCGACTTCAACGGCGACGGTGTGATCGACGTTACCGACGCCACCGCCATCATCAACCTCGTCCTGAACTAAACCATTCAAAACAGGGCATCCGCCCTCCATCAAAAACAAAAGTTATCGCCAAAGTCAAACCTCCGACCTTGGCGATAACTTTCAAGTAAATGGTTAATGGTAGAAGGGGATGGGGAGTTGGAGGAGAAGAAAATGCGCTATATAGATTAGTTTCCGTCACAAATTGGATACAAAAAAGGCACAAAGCAGCTGCTTTGTGCCTTTTGATTGATTCTACGTTGGCGATTGGTAAATCGTTGAGTTATTTTCTTTGTTTGCCTTTTGGTTTGGGCATTTTGCCAGGGGTGACGGTTTTTGCTTTTGCCTTGGCTTTTGTCACTTTTGGTGTGGTGGCCTTTTCTGCTACCTTTTCTGTGGCTTTTGGTGCGAAGGTTTCGATTTCAAACACGAGGGTTTCGCCTGGGTTGATTGAGTATTCGCCGCTCTGGCGACGGCCTGCGCCTTGGTCGCCGTAGGCGATGTCGCTTGGGAGCACGGCAATCATCTTGGCACCTGGGCTCATGAGCATCAACGCTTCCTTAAAGCCTTCCACCACTCTGCCGGAGTTGAGCGATGTGGTGTCGCGGCTTTGGTCGAAGATTGAACCGTCGACGTGCTTGCCGGTGTAGAGCATACGCACATCCTCGTTGTCGCCATAGCACTTGCCGTTGCCTTGCTTTTCCATTTTGTAAACCAAACCAGAGGCAGTTTTCACATAGCCTTCACCTGCTGCCATGATTTTGGCGATGTATTCTTCGCCAGCCTTCTTCATGGCGATGGTTTTGGGGTTGAACGCACGGCCCATCAGCTCGGTGTTTTGCTCCAGCACAGCCATGTCGCTGTAAGCCTTGCTCACGGTGCTTTGGTCAAGACCCTTGGTGGCCACAGCGTCTTTCAACGCTTGCACCATAAGTGCCTTGTCGAGTGTGATGCCCTTATGGAGCTTGTTTTGCATCATCTTGCTGGTGAGCTCCATACCCACAAACAGACCATTCATATAGCCTTGGTTAGCGGTATCGGCTTGCATCACCACGTCGAACGCCTTGAAAAATTCGTCGATATTTATTTTCTTGTCTTGTTCACCCATGTATGCGAGCACCAGTCCGAAATATTTTCCGTAAGCCTTGCTCAGCGAGTCTTGTTGGGCTTTGAATTCGGCTTCTGTAGCGGCAGAGGCGCTTTGCATACCCATTGCCATCAGCATAGCGATGGCTAAAATCATCTTTTTCATTAGTCTAAGTAAAAAATGTAAGTGTTAATATAGTGTTATCAGTTTGCCAATCCCTGTGTTTCGATTTCAAACACGAGGGTTTCGTTTGGCGCGATGGCTTGGTTGCCGCGTTCGCCATACGCAATCTCGCTTGGGAGAATGCAGTAGGCTTTGGCACCTGGGCGCATCATCGTAATCATTTCACGGAACCCTGGCACCACGTTCTGCAATGGGAAATCCACTGCCTCGCCGTGGCTGGAGTCGAATTCCTCGCCATTGGTGTGCTTGCCGGTGTAAACCACCTTCACCACGTCGGTGGGCTTGAAAGTGTCGCCCGCGCCCTGCTCGGTGATTTTATACACCAGTCCTGATTGGGTTTTCTTCAATGCGGGGTCGGCTTTCATTTGGGCAGCGATAAACTCTGCGCCTTCCTCGGCGGCAGTCTTGATTGTGCCCAACTGCTTTTCGAGTTCGGGGTCGAGTTTGGTTTCGGTCTGCTTATTGCCACAGCTGGTGAAGCTCACCGCCATCACCGCCGCGCAAATCCACAATAATAATGTTTTCATCATTGTTCTCCTTTAAAAATAAGCACTTCCTCTCCGCTCACCATATTGCAAAGCACATAGGGCTGGAAAGGAAGTGCAGTATATCGGTTAGAAATTAAAATCACTTCGCAGAGTCGGCAACTGCCTCAGCGCCGCCAGCCATTTTCTTGTCGGCAGCAGTAGCGAGGTTACCAGTTTCAATCTCAAACACGAGGGTTTCGTTTGGAGCGATGTTTTGGTTGCCACGGTCGCCGTAAGCGAGCTTGCCAGGAATGATGCAAGTCACCTTCATGCCAGGCTTCATGTTGGTAAGCATGTCAACGAAGCCCTTGATGAGTTGTGTTTCATCAACAGGGAACATCACAGCCTTGTAGCTTTGGTCAAACACGCTACCGTCGATGTGCATACCCTTGTACTTGAGCATCACTTCGTCGCCCTTCTTGAAGCAAACGCCCTTACCTGGTTTTTCCACTTTGTAGAGCACGCCTTGAGCGGTCTTTTTGTAGTTGCCACTCTTTTCAGCGTCTTGGTAATATTTCACGCCTTCGTCGGCTTTCTTCTTAGCTGCTTGAGCTTGCACCTTGCCCATGAGGCTTTGGAGAGTCATTTGCAAGTTCATCATCTTAGCCTGGTCTGGTTCCTTCTTTTCACTGAAAGCCTTCTTCAGTTCAGCGAGGAACAGTTCCTTGTTGATGTTCACGCCTTGTTCCTTCATGGCTGTGAAGCTGCTACCGAGTTGAGCACCAATTTGCTCACCCATTTGGAAGCTGCGTGCGTTGACAGAAGTATCGGCTTCAGTTGCAAGAGCCTTTTCCAAACCCTTCAAAAATTCGTCGTAGTTAACAGAGTCGGGGGTGCCACTCACCTGCATCTTGATGCCGTAGCCAGCCATTGTGCCGTAGGCAGTGCTCAAAGAGTCTTCAGTAGGAGTAGTGCCCTCACCTTTCTTGTTGCAGCTTGCCAAGAGGGCAACAGCTGCCAAAATGAAAAGAACTTTTTTCATAATTTTTTTTGTAGAATAACTGTTTGTATTGTTGTTTTTGTGTTTTCAATTATTTTCCCACCTTCAGGAGTTGCACGTCGAAGATGAGGGTTGAGTTTGGCTGGATAGGACCGGTGCCGTGCTCGCCGTAAGCGAGTTCGCTTGGAATGAACAGGCGGTAGGCTGAGCCTTCGCTCATGAGTTGCAAACCTTCAACCCAACCAGGAATCACCTGACCCACAGCGAAGGTGGCAGGCTCGCCGCGCTCCACAGAACTGTCGAACACAGTGCCGTCGATCAGTCGGCCGGTGTAGTGAACGGTCACCACGTCGTTTGGACCAGGCTTCTTGCCGTTGCCTTCCTTCACCACGAGGTATTGCAGACCGCTTTCAGTCACTTTCACGCCTTCTTCCTTGGCGTTGTTTGCCAAATATTCCTTACCTGCCTTGGCGTTCATTTCGCCAGCCTTGGCTTGGAGATTGGTAAAATATTCTTGCACCACTTGCTTGGCTTCGTCATAGGTCATTGCTGGAGTGCCTTCGCCATACACTGCGCGGAGTGCATCTGCGAAATCATCAGCATTGAGTTTGTCAACGCCTGAACCCTTGAAATTTTGGCCCATGCTGAGGCCTAATGCATAGCTAAGTTTGTCCATGTCGTAAAAAAAATCTTTTATCTATTTATTTATATTGCAAATTATCTGCAAAGTTAAAGTTATTTATAGTTTTGAACGCTATTTTTTGAATAAAAAAGTTTAAATTTGCCCAATAGAATACTCTTTTAATTTTAATATAGATGAAAAACTTGGTTATCTCCACCGGAGCGGGCATGAGTGCAGAGAGCGGTATTACCACTTTCCGCGACGCAGGTGGGCTTTGGGAAAACTACAAAGTGATGGACGTGGCAAGCGACGAGGGCTTCGCTCGCAACCCTGCCCTGATTCACAAGTTCTACAACGAGCGCCGATTGCAGCTGATCGATGCGCAGCCCAACGCCGCACACCGTGGACTGGTGGAACTGGAAAAATATTTCAACGTGAATGTCATCACGCAAAATGTGGACGACCTGCACGAGCGTGCCGGCTCGAAAAATGTGCTGCACCTGCATGGTGAGTTGATGAAGGTGCGCTCGATGACGCATCCCGAACGCATCTACACGCTGCCCTGCGACCAGCTGTCGGACAAGGGATTGGAAACCAGCGTCGACACCGTAGATACCTATGGCGACCATGTGCGTCCGCATATCGTGTTTTTCGGCGAGGCTGTGCCCAACTTTGAGCCGGCTTGCCGCATTGCGTCGAAAGCTGATGTGTTTGTGGTCATCGGCACCACGCTGGTGGTGTATCCCGCAGCGGCGTTGCTCCAGTATGCGCCTCCAGGAGCCGAGGTCTATTACATCGACCCCAAGCCTGCCGCAGTGCCATCGTATGTGCATGTGATTGCCAAGAAGGCCACCGAGGGCGTGGCCGAACTCATCGATATCCTAACAAAAAAATAAACACACTTATATGAACAAGGAACAAATTCTCTGGGCCGACGACGAAATCGATCTCTTGAAACCGCATATTCTGTTTTTGCAGAACAAAGGCTACGAGGTGACCACCGTGACCAACGGCCGCGACGCACTCGACGCCATATCTCAGCAGAATTTCCACCTCATCATTCTCGATGAGAATATGCCTGGCATCAGCGGACTGGAGGCGCTGCAGCAAATCAAGATTGCGCAGCCCAATGTGCCCGTGATTATGATTACGAAAAGCGAGGAGGAAAACATCATGAATCAGGCTATCGGCAGCGAGATTGCCGACTATCTTATTAAGCCTGTGAACCCGATGCAGATTCTGCTTTCCATCAAGAAAAACCTGCACAGCGAGGCGCTGGTGGCGCAAAAAGCCACGAGCGACTATCAGCAGGAGTTTATGAGCATCAGCCAGCAAATAGCCATGGCAAGAACCATCGACGACTGGTATCAGCTCTACAACACGCTGGTGCGATGGGAACTCACGCTCTCCAACGCCGAAACCGGCATGGCCGACATGCTGCGTATGCAAAAGCAGGAGGCCAACAGCGCGTTCGCCAAAATGGTGAAGCGCAATTATGAGAAGTGGGTCACCACCGACGACCACCCGCTCATGAGCAACGAGATTTTCAAAACGCAGATTTTCCCGCATATCGACGCTGGCGAAAAGGTGTGCTTTATCGTAATCGACAATTTCCGTCTCGACCAGTGGCGCACCATCAGCCCACTGCTCAGCGACTATTTCAACATTGAGAAGGAGGAACTCTACACCACCATTCTCCCAACAGCCACGCAATATGCGCGCAATGCCATTTTTTCGGGACTGATGCCTATCGACATCGAGCGCATGTTCCCCGAATTGTGGGTTGACGAGGATGAGGACGAAGGCAAAAACCTCAACGAGGCACCTCTCATTCAAACCATTCTCGACCGCTATCGACGCAAGTGCAAATTCTCGTACAACAAACTCAACGACTCTGCCGCCGGCGAACGCCTGGTGCAGCACTTCGCACAGCTGAAGAACTTCGACCTCAATGTGATTGTGTTCAACTTTGTGGACATCCTTTCGCACGCGCGCACAGAGAGCAAGATGATTCGCGAACTTGCCTACACCGACGAGGCTTACCGCTCACTCACCGTCACATGGTTTAAAAACAGTTATGTGTTGGAAATCTTCAAGCGTATAGCCGAGCAGGGCTGGAAAATCGTGCTCACCACCGACCACGGCACCACACGAGTGGACAACGCCATCAAGGTGATTGGCGACAAAAACACCAACACCAACTTGCGCTACAAAGTGGGCAAGAACCTCAGCTACAACCCACGCCAAGTGTACGAAATCAAACAACCCAAACGCTTCGGACTGCCGCTGCTCAACGTGTCGAGCACCTACATCTTCGCATCGGGACGCGACTTCTTCGCCTACCCCAACAACTACAACCACTACGTGCAATACTACAACGACACCTTCCAGCACGGCGGCATCTCCATGGAAGAAATGCTCGTCCCCCTCATCACCCTCACCCCAAAAAAATAACCCATACAAGAAGTTAGAAATTAGAGGTTAGAAATTAGATTTTGGAGCACTCGGAGTGTTCAGACTATTCTGAATGTTCCAAGTGCTCTAATTCTACGGGCTCAGTGGAAAAGTCCTGGGGATATTCTGCATTGTTGTCGAATCGTGAATGGAATCAAAAACAAAAACATAAAAAACAGCCTTGGAGCAACGTGGAATACTTCGCATTTGGCGGTGCAACTGTGCGCTTTGCGTCATTGGAAACGAGTTTCCATGCCGCCCACCACACAGTCCCTCCGCCACCCTCTTACGAGGGTCCACCACATTGCCCCAAGGATAAAAACCGCTCGCCGTTTCACGGCGAAAAAACCAGAAAAAATGTGATTTATTGGTAGGAAACTATATGGCAATCTCTCAAAACGCCATAGCGTAGGGACATGCCTTTGGCGAGAGCACTGAAAAAGTCCAGTTTTTTAAAGACCAAAACGAAAAATGCTTACGATTTATAACTTTTCTTTCCACAAATCGCATCAATAAGGCTATGATAGGCAGAAAAAGAAGGGTAAAACGACTATTTCTCCGTTATTCACTTTCAATCTGAAAGTTGTTTTTACTTTTTCAGTGCTTTCGGTATGCATCCAATGCGTTGATACATTGGTGCTTGCATCGAAACATGCCGAAGGCATGTCCCTACGTTGTGGTGTGCGCCCTTGCTTATTGTGGCAGGCATGAATCATCGCAT
>SFGS01000072.1 GCA_004557565.1 Bacteroidales bacterium
AGGCATTTCGCTTCGGTTATGCTCCATTTCGCTTCGCTCATTTCGCATAACCTTCGCTGCATACCTGCCTACACACATCAAATCCCTACGGGATTTTTTTTCAAACCAAAGGGACGGTTCTTTTGGTATGCCTTTGGCATATACAAACCAAAAGAACCGTTCCTTTGGTTTGTGGTTTGGGGCAGAGGCTTGAATCAGCCACGCCACATCACCAACGCCGCTCTCCCCAGCGAGGGCGGTGGCATCGTCAAAAGGATAAAAACCGCTCGCCTTCGGCGAAAAACCAAACCCGGTAGGGACGTGATACTTCACGTCCGCCCATAATTGTAGTATCATATTGGATATCAACAATTTGTCGCGGACGCGAAGTATCGCATCCCTACCATGCAAAATCGTTTGGAAAATTTGATACGACCTCTTTCCAAGAATTCATTTTATCACCAGGGGTTTTTCGCCGTGAACGGCGAGCGGTTTTTATCCTTGGTGCAATGTGGTGAGCTCTCGTAAGAGGGTGGCGGAGGGATTGTGTGGTTGGCGGCATGGGAACTCGTTTCCAATGACGCAAAGCGCACAGTCGCACCGCCAAATGCGAAGCATTCCACATTGCTCCAAGGCCGTTTTTTATGTTTTTGTTTTTTATTCCATTCACGATTCGGCAACAAAGCATAATTTATCCCCACAAATTTTCCACTGATCCCATACCTGCCTACACACATCAAATTCCTAACGGAATTTCATTGCATCTTTTTCGGGATAACTTGTATATCATTTCCACAACAAATGGGGTGGCGATTTTTGGTCGCCACCCCATAAATTGAGAGTTATGAGTTTTAATTATGTTCTGTGAAAATTAGTTTTTCACGATTGTGCAGTGTGATTTGCCGTCGCAGATTGGGTAAAGCTTGATGGTGTAGTTGCCAGCAGTTTCAATCACGAGGTTTTCACCACCGTTGCGAAGTTCGGCAGTTGTGCCACCCCAGTTGATGTCCCAACCGTTGTTGGCACGGAACTTCAATTGTCCAGCGGCGAGGTCGGTAGTAACTTCCCAGCAACCAGCAGCAGAGTTGTAGGTCATAGGGGTGTCGCTATTCCAACCACCAGTTGTAGCATCGCCAATGATGCCGATAGTGGTGAGTTCGGTAACCTTCCAAGTCAACTTAGAGAGGTCAACGGTCATCATATACCATGCGGCGTGATCCACTTTGCAGTTGCCACCATCGAGCACGAGGGAGCCAGCAGCACCGTTAGCATCTTGACCCCAGTTGCCAGTCCAGTTGTCCTTCTCGCCATTTGGCTTGAATTTGAACTCGCCATCGAGGTAAGCGTAACCCACGTATTCGCCTTGGCCATTCACATGCTTCATTGGAATTGATTCGCCCCAGCTGGTGTTGCTGCCGATTTCGTAGATGTAGTCGGCGAAGTTGAGGGCTTCCACTTTCCAAGTGGTGTTGAGCATGTCGAAAGTCACCTTGTAGTATTTAGCATCTGCCACGGCAGCAAACTTGAAGTTGTCGCCTTTGTTGTTGCCTACAAACTTGCCTTCGTTGGCTCCGTCGGCGCACAGGCACTTGCTCCAGTCGCCACCGAGACCGCTTTTAGGAGTAACTTTGAATTCGAGATCGCCAGTTACCTTTTCGGCAGGAATCATGCAGGTGAATTCTGAGTTTTCGTATGGGTCGGCACCACCGTTGCTGAGTTCGAAGTCGGTGTTGCTGTTGTCCCATTTGTTGAAATTACCGGTAAGGTAGTAAGCCTCTTCAATTTCTGGTGCTTCAGGAATCACTTGGATTTCGATTGCACCAGCGTCGATGAGCACTGCTTGACCGTCTTTCTTTGCATCAACAAGCACTTGGCAAGTGAATTTGCGAGCCACTGGGCGGAGGCCGTAGGTGCTCTTAACCATTTCTTGGAGTGCTTCTTTCGCATTAGCCATCCTACCATCGGTAGCACATTCGAGCTTGGTGTTGACTACGGTGTTGATGTCGGTTGGGTTAGCAATCACGCGAGCGTCGGCGAGTACATAGCCTTCGGGGAGGGCAGTTGCCGGGAGCGAGAACACACTCACGGTGTCGTCTTCAGCGAGGGCATTGAGGTCGATGGTGCCCACTGCCGAGGCAGCGAATCCGGGAATCACCACGGCATCTTCCTGATCCCATGCTTGTGGGTCGTTCCAGTCTTTGAAGTCTTCGTTACAAGCTGTGTTGAGCATTGCCACCAGACCCAAGAGGAGATATAATGAAATTTTTTTCATTGTGTTTGATTCTTAATTAAAAGTTAATTACTCAATTTTACCGGTATCGGTAGAGAAGTTGAGATAGAATCTTTGTCCTTCTTTACCATCCACACGTTCTTGGTCGCCACCCTTACCGCGGTAAGAGATCTTGTTGCCATCGAGGCCAACGATGAATTCGGTCTTCCACCAGTCGTAGCCTTCAATCTTCACATAGGCGCGAGCACCGCCGTCGCCCGACACATCGTGTGCAAAGGCGGGTGAGATGAATTCGCCATCGGCAGTGGCAGGCACTTCAAACATACAGCCGGCTTCTTTTTCAGCCCATGCTGCTTCGGGTGTGATGGTACCCATAATCCACACTTCAGGACGATTGAAGGTGACGTCGTACTTGATGTCGCGGCCTTCTACCACGGCTTTCACTACCATCAGATACCAGCCGGGGTTAGAGGATGCAATGTTGCCACCACCTTCAACGATTTCTGCGCCGAGTTCGCTGGCTTCGTTGATGGTGATACCTGCGAATCCAACTTCGCCGCCGTCCCAAGCCTTGTTGGTGTTGAACTTAATACCGCTTTCGTCGATGTATACGAGGTGCCAGAAGGTGTCGTCGGTACCGTTCACGGGCGCCATGCTCACGCAGTTGTCCCACTTCCAGCCGCAGAAGTTACCAATGAGGTAGATGTTTTCGGGCAGGAGCACGGGTGGCAATGAGAATTCGAGTTCCACGGTGTTGAGCTTCACCACGTTTGATTTGATGCGAGTGTCTTCGAGTGCATCGCCGTTGGTGGTGGTCATCACTGCTTCAGCTTGGAAGTAAACGGGGATGTTCATGGGGAATTCTGCCTCAGTGGCACCGCCGTCGACTTTGATTTGGGTGAGTGTGGAAGCCACTTCTTGTGCATCGAGTTCGATGCGTGCGGAAGTAGACTTGGTGGAGAGTTGCACGCCGTCGCTCATGTCTTCGTTAGTGGCCACGGTCACGGTGTAGGTGGTGGCAGCGGGGAAGCCATAGTCGGGCTGGGTGCAAGTGAGCACAATTGCAGATGAGTGAGCCAAATCCACATTGCTATTGGCAATGGCGGGTGTGTTGAGCACGAAAGAGGTGGGCTTCACCAGCGTGGGATTTGAATCACAGTCATCGCTACATGCTGTGAACAAGCAGATGCTCATCAGCATAAGTAAAGTTGACTTGATATATTTTTTCATTGTCGTAATCTCTTAATGTAAGTTTGTTATGTGTTAACAAATTTTTTCCTGCTTTCGCTAAACGAATTATTTGTAACCGTCGTTTTGTTCGAGGTTTTTGTTAGCGATAAGGTCGGATGTGGGGATAGCAAACACGTTGCGGAAGGCTTCAAAGTCTTGACCTTCGTAGGTGCCGCCTTTCCATTGCCAGCTGTAGCCGGTTTTGCCACCAAATTTGCCGAAGCGGATGAGCTGCGGACGGCGCAAGCCTTCGAAGTAGAATTCACGACCCCATTCTGCGAGGATGTCGTCCATTGTCACGAAGTCGAGCGGAGTGGCGTTGGCGCGGTTGCGGAGGGTGTTCACATATTTGCGAGCAGTGCCTTCATCGCCCAAGCGCATAGCAGCTTCTGCAGCGTTGAGGTAAGCCTCTGCCTTACGCATGAGCATCACCACCATGTCGGGGTGAGTAGCGTCGGAAGTGGCTGTGCCGTCGGTGGTGAAGTTGTTGAACTTAGCCACTGCATAACCATTCTTGAAGGTGGTGGTGGTTTCGATGTTGAGCGTGCGGCCAATGGTGTTGAACAAGGCGCGGTCGTCTTCAGCAGCGAAAGGCATGTCGTAGGATGCGGTTTCGGTTGGGCAATCTTCAGGATTCTTGAAGAAGAGCTTAATCAATTCCGGACGTGCACGGTTACCACCCCATGCTTGACCGCTCACACCGTTCACTGAACGCTTGCTTTGGTCGGCGAAGAATTCGTCGTAGCGGAGGTCGTGCATATCACCGTCGTGTGTGGAGGCGATGAGGAAGAGTGATACACCCCAAGATGCGGTGCGCATACCATCGGAGAGGATGGGGAACACGGCTTCGGCAGCAGCGCTGGTCTTTGCGTTGTCGCCCATGAAGAGCATTTGATAGGGTGAGAATTCCCAAGTTTCGGTGTTGGATACGCCGCTACCGGGATCGGTGGTGGTCACTTCTTTAGCAGAGCCCACAGTGTTGAGCTCATAAGCGGAGTTGATCACCTTTTCAGCATATTCTTGAGCTTTTGCCCATTGAGCCACGCCGGTGTGCACTTCAGAGTTGAGGTACAAGCGGCTGAGGAGCATCCAAGCAGCAGCTTTGTCTACACGACCCCAGCGGCCGTCGCCCTTGGTGTGGGGCTTGGCATCGGCAAGCACGGTAGCATTGTCGGCTTCGTCTTCACCAATGATGGCTTTCAATTCGGCTTCAATGAAGGCTTGCACTTCGGGAGCACTTGCTTGTTTGGGCTTTTCAGAAGAAATCACGGTGGTGAAAGGCACGTTGCGGAAGGCATCCATGAGCAGATAGTAGTGGAATGCGCGCAAGAAGCGTACTTCTGCGGTCATCACTGCATCGTGGTCGGAGAAGTCTTTGAGGTATTGGTTGCAGTAAGCGATACCTACGCAAAGACGATAGTAGTAGCCACGCAGCATCGGGTGGCTGGCATCATAAGTGTTGTGGCAATAGGTGGGAACACCGTCGTCACCCCATCCGCAGTAAGCTTCATCGGTGGTGAGCTCGTTGCTGTTCCACATCTGACGGAAGAGGCCGGATGTACCGCCGTCAATACCGTCCACATCGCTGTCGCCGTCGGGACCGCCATTACCGGCAAGACCGAAGTTGGCGTAGCACTTGTTGAACAATTGTTCAGCTTCAACGTCGGTTTGCATAGATGGGTCAATCGGGTTAACATGCAAGTCGTTCAAACAAGATGTTAAGCCTGATGAGAGCACAAGTGCTGCAGCCGGCAGGATATATTTTAATATCTTATTCATTGTTCTTGTGTTTATTAATAATAATGTGTGATGAAATGTTCATTAGAAACTCAAACTCAAACCTGCTACGATTGAGAATGGACGAGGATACACGCTGTTGTCGATACCGCCAAACACTTCAGGATCGATGCCGTCGTATTTGGTGATGCAGAGCACATTGTTTACAGTGGCGTAAACACGTCCGCCAATACCTTCGTAGCTGCCGCTCTTGAAGAGGTTTTGGAAGCTGTAGCCCACGGTGATGTTGTCGAGCTTGAGGAACGATGCGTTTTGTACCCAGCGGTCGCTGAGGGCAGAATACACATTGTTGGTGGTCCAACCGGTTTCAATTGAATATACCGGGCGGTTGTTGAAGTAGTTACCGGAAACGGATTCAAACAGCGATGCAGTGCCCACGTTGCGGTAGTCGCACATGCGGTCGTTGAAGATGTAGTTGCCGAGGCTTGCACGCAGGTTGAAACCGAAGTCCCAATTCTTGTAGTCGAGGCGTGCATTGAAGCCCATAGTCACAGGAGCAAACGGGCTCTTGTAGAAGTATTTATCCTTTTCAGAAATCACACCGTCGGCGTTGCGGTCCACAAATGCACCATCGATGGGCTTGCCGGCTTCGTCGTAGATTTGTTGATACACGTAGAAGGAGCTCATGGGGTGACCCACGGAGTGAGCTTGGCAAGTTACACCCGTACCGGAGGAGATGCCACCGGTGGGAACGAAGTAGTCGGGGTCGTCGTCGATGAGTTCGGTGATTTCGTTCTTGTTGTAAGTAAGGTTGTAGCCCAAAGAAAGTTGCATGTCTTTGGTTTGGATAGCCTTATAGTTGATAGAGAATTCAAAACCGTAGTTCTTCATCGAACCGATGTTTTGGTTCACACTGTTGCGGAAGTTGCTCATAGCAGCCACAGCAGCATAGTTGATCAAGTCGGTAGTTTTCTTGTAGTATACGTCAAGCGCACCGCTGATGCGTGAATTGAGGAAGCCGTAGTCGATACCCACGTTGGAGGTGGTAGTGGTTTCCCATTTCAGATCGGGGTTGTAAGCGTTCGGACGTGCAAGGTAACCATTGCCTGCAGTGTCGTAGAAGCTACCCTTCACACCATTGCTGATACCATAGTTAGCAAAGTAGCCATAATCGGCAACACCTTCTTGTTGACCGGTTTGACCCCAGCCTAAACGGAGCTTCATTTCGCTCACGAGCGGGTTGTCTTTCAAGAAGTCTTCGTTCTTCAAGCTCCAAGCCACAGAAGCGGAGGGGAAGTAACCCCATTGGTGGTTCTTGGCGCCAGGGAGCCAGTTGAAGCGGGAGCTACCGTCGGCACGCATAGTGAAGGTGAGGTAATACTTGTTGTCGTAGATGTAGTTCATACGTCCGAAGAACGAAACCAAGTAGTTTTCAGTGCGATAGCCCTTGCCATCGTTTTGGAGTGTGAGAAGGTGTTCTTGTCCGGCAGTAGAGAGGGCGGAGTTGGTGGGCCAGTAGTTGCGATATTCGCTGTTTTCCTTGCGCCAGAAGTGTTGCCATTCATAACCTGCCATGATGTCGAAGTGGTTCTTTTCGTTGAAGTCTTTGTAGTATTGTGCGTAGGTGCTGAGGGTGAGGTTTTCCTTGCATCCTTCAGCCCATCCGAAGCTGCCCCAATAGCTGGCTTGAGGGCTGCCGGGAAGCACGTCGGTGTCTTGTGTACCACCTGCAAAGTCGCCACCAAGAGTGAGGTGGAGGCGGAGGTCTTCAAATCCATGCACCTTATAATCAATGTCGGCACTGCCGGTGAAGGAGTGGCTGCGTGCGCGGTCGTTCTTGAGCATCAAGATAGCCACAGGGTTGCGAGGAGCGTTTGTGTTGGTGATAGTAGGCCATGCAGCATCCTTCATGTCGGCATTGGAAGAAAGCCATTCGAAGTAGCCGCCAAAGTTGTCGAAACCTTCAGCCATCACGGGTTGAGTCGGGTCGAAACGCACGGCGTTGTTGATGGCGCCGCCATCAGCATAGCGGTTCTTACCCCACATCCACTTCGCGTTGAGGTTCATCACCAAGTGGTCGTTGAATAATGAGGGATTCAAGTTGGCTGCCACAGTGTAGCGCTTGAAGTCGGAGGTCTTGATAATACCCTTGTCGTTGGTGTAGCCCAATGATAAGCGGTAGGGGAGTACGGAACCAATCGAACCGGCCAATTGCACGTTGTGGTCTTGGCTCAAAGTGGTGCGAGTGATTTCGTCTTGCCAATCGGTGTTTGCAGTGCCGAGCGCTGCAAGTGCTTCAGCTTCGCGGTCGGTGCCGGCAAATGCTTCTTGAACGAAGGCACGATATTCGTCGCCGGAGAGCACGTCGATGGTTTTTCTCTTGGAGTTAACGGTTACACTACCGTTGTAAGAAATTGAAGGCTTTTGACCGCGTTTACCTTTCTTGGTGGTGATGATAATCACACCGTTAGAACCACGCGAACCATAGATAGCTGTTGCAGAAGCATCTTTCAGCACGTTGAAGCTTTCAATGTCTTGAGGGTTAATCATACCAAGGCCGTTGGGGAAACCCTTCACACCACTGTTGTCCAAGGGTACACCGTCAACCACAATCAGCGGGTCGTTGCTGGCGTTGAGTGAAGCTCCACCACGAATACGGATGGTGGCGCTACCACCGGGGGTACCGCCATTGCTCACTACCGACACACCTGCCACTTTACCCATGAGCATGTCTTGAGCACTTACTACCACACCTTTGTTTTTGGTGTCGGGCTTCAAAGCCGTCACACTACCGGTGAGGTCTTTCTTCTTGGCAACACCATAACCAATCACCACCACTTCGTTGAGGATTTGGCTGTCGTCTTGAAGAGTTACTTGCACGTTTGGAGCTGCCGCCACCTCTTGGGTTTGGCATCCTACGTAAGAAACTTGGAGCTTGGCTCCCTGCTGAACGTTTGAGAGCGTGAAGTTGCCATCAAAATCGGTAGTAGTACCGATTGTAGTGCCAACTACGCGCACTGATGCGCCGATCACAGGTTCGCCAGTAGCGTCCTTTACATTACCATTGACGGTAATTTGCGCAAAGGCACTGATGGAAATCATAAGTCCCATCAGAAGGGTCAGAACTCGCAGAGGAATTCTAAAGTTTACCTGCTTCATCATTTAGAAATTTTTAGTTAAAGTTTATATTGATATGATATGTAAAATTGCTAATGTCGGACTTCTATTCTTGAGGTTAATTTTCACAGGTCGCGTTGGTTGCGTCAAGAATTTGAAAGCGAATTAGTGATGCAAAAATACCTTATTAGATATTAAAATAGCATACCTTATCGGGTGAATATTTAGTTTTTTTTGTGCAATCGTTTGCATAATTCGGGTTTTATTGCTACATTTGCATCGGATTGCTAACTAACTATAATTATAACCACAAGTTAAAGCCTTATATAAAGCGTGAAACACGAGGGTTATAGGGCTGGACGAACAATCCAGCCCTATAATTTTTTAATGTAAACAGCACGCAAATGTTGCAAAGGTTAAGGCTAAAAGTTAGTTGGCAAATCGCAGCGGTTAATTAATTAAGCTCCGGGACCATAAAGCCCCAAAGAGGCGCAGCCTCTCAGTTCTGAACCTTTTTCAATGAAAACCAATATGGCAGATCAGAAAATTTTGACAATGAAGGATATTGCGAAGATGCTCAATGTGTCGGTCGCCACCGTGTCGCGTGCGCTAAAAGACAGTCCGAACATCAGTCGCGAGCAGCGTGAGAAGATTCAGAAGTTCGCGCGCGAACATAATTATTATCCTAATGTCATAGCCGAGCAGCTTCGCCACACCCGTTTGGGCCCGGCAAAAGTGATAGGCGTGATTTTGCCAGAATTTGTCCACTACTATTTTTCTTCGGTGCTCAGCGGCATTGAAAAGGAGGCGAACCTGCAGGGCTACCGCATACTGGTGGCGCAAAGCAATGAGAAATATGAGCGCGAGGTGGAAATCTGCGAATCGTTTTTCCAAAACAAGGTGTGCGGCATCATCGTGTCGCAAGCGAAAGACACGAAAAACTACGACCACTTCAAGCGTATGCTCGACAATGACGTGCCACTGGTGTTCTACGACCGCATTTGCGCCGGCATCAACTGCAACCGTGTGGTGGTTGACGACTACAACGGGGCATTTAAGGCGGTGAGCTACCTGATAGAGCGTGGCGCGAAGCGTGTGGCGTATTACGGCACGGATTTGGATTTGGAAATCGGCAAAAACCGCTTCAATGGCTATAAAGACGCGCTCCATAAGCATGGCATGGAGGTGGAAGATGCGTTGGTGAGGATTTGCGACACCAGCGAGCAGGCTGAACTGGTCACCCCAGGTGTGCTGGCGATGCACAACCGTCCCGACGCCATTTTCGCCGTGAACGACGACACCGCCATAGGCGTGTTGCACACCGCCAAGCGTATGGGGCTGAGTGTGCCTGCCGATTTGATGATATGCGGATTCACCAATGGCTTTAGAGCCATTGCGTGCGACCCGATGCTCACCACCGTGGAGCAGCGTGGCGTGGAAGTGGGCCAACAGGCGGTGCAGATACTCGTCGACCGCTTGCAAGGCAAGCACCCAATGAACCACGTGGAAAAGCGCATCGTGAAAACCCGCCTCGTGGTGAGAGGCACCACCCGATAGAAAAAGCAATCCCCCCATAAATCACATAGGTGAGGGAACAAAAGAACCGTCCCTTTGGTTTGCAACCGTCCTTTTGGCATGTGAGGGTGACCAAAACAAAAACATAAAAAAACAGCCTTTTGCCGATGCCAGTGCTTCGCACCTGTCGTTGGTGCTGTGGTATGTCTGATTTCAAGCTGGAGCTTGAACCAGCCACCCCACATCACCAACGCCGACCTCTCCAGCGAGGTCGGTGGCATCGCCAAAAGGATAAAAACCGCTCGCCTTCGGCGAAAAACCAAACCCGGTAGGGACGTGATACTTCACGTCCGCCC
>SFGS01000073.1 GCA_004557565.1 Bacteroidales bacterium
GACGTGAAGTATCACGTCCCTACCGGGTTTGGTTTTTCGCCGAAGGCGAGCGGTTTTTATCCTTTTGGCGATGCCACCGACCTCGTAAGAGGGCGGCGTCAAAAGGCTGTTTTTTATGTTTTTGTTTCAGTCCCCCAGTATTTCTCCACTGAGCCAAAGGCAGCCGATAATCACCATGATTACCGGCTGCCCATCGTACCCCCGCAGGGAATCGAACCCTGATTTAAGGTTTAGGAAACCTTCGTTCTATCCGTTGAACTACGGAGGCATCGCCTAAATGGAAAGATTTGCACTATCCTTTTGCAAAGATAGTGCAAATCTTTGATTCAAGCAATTCAAGAATTACTTTGATGCTTTATGCAAGAAGTTTAACGATGTAGTTCTGGAGCCAATAAGACACAATACCAGCCACATAGCCCACAAACACGAGCCAGCTGACATGCTTCAAATACCAGCCGAAGCTGATGCGTTCGAGACCCATCACCACTACGCCAGCGGCAGAACCGATGATGAGGATGCTGCCACCCACACCAGCACAGTAGGCAAGGAGCTGCCAGAACAAGCCATCTACGGCGAAGTCGCGCACGAGGTCGGTGTACATGCCCATACAGCCAGCCACCAATGGCACATTATCTACAATACTTGAAATCACACCGATAATGCCAGTCACAAGATAGTGGTTGCCACCAGAAATCTCATTGAGCTCAGCGCCTGCCATGTGAAGCACCTTGATTTCTTCCAAACAACTCACTGCCATGAGAATACCGAGGAAGAAGAGGATGGTGGTCATATCAATGCGGCCAAGCACTTTGCTCACGCGGCGATTCATGCTGTCGGGTGCGTGACGCTCTTTGCGATAGAACACTTCGATAACGGTCCAAACCACACCAAGCACCAAAAGAATGCCAGCGAATGGTGGAAGACCAGTAAGGCTGTGGAATACAGGAACGAAGCACAAGCCACCTACGCCAAGGAAGAAAATCACCTTGCGCTCTAAGCTTGTGAACACATGATCCTCCACGTTAGAGGTGGTGACAGGGGCATCGAGGTGACCCTTGAGCATCCATTGCATGATGAGCGCAGGTATCACCACTGAAATGAGCGATGGGAGGAATATTTCTTTAATCACGCCACCAGCGGTAATCAAGCCCTTGTTCCAAAGCATGATAGTGGTCACGTCGCCAATTGGCGAGAATGCGCCACCAGAGTTTGCGGCAATAATCACGAGCGAAGCAAACATTAAACGATCGTGGTGGTCGTCAACGAGTTTGCGAAGCACCATCACCATCACAATACTGGTGGTCATGTTGTCGAGAATGGCACTGAGGAAGAATGTCATTAATGCGATGCGCCACAGCAGTTTACGCTTGTTGGTGGTTCGCAAAATGTCGCGAACGAAATTAAATCCGCCGTTTTGATCAACGACCTCTACGATAGTCATTGCACCCATCAAGAAGAACAGCGTGGTGGCAGTGCTGCCAAGATGCTTTTCAAGCACGCCATTCACCATATCGGGAGTGAAATTGGGGAGATAACTTCCGGGGTCAAACATAAAGAGTGTCCAAGTGGCCACAAACATCAGCAACGCAACAGCCGCCTTGTTCACGCGAGTGAAACTCTCAAGCGCTATGAATGCGTAGCCTATCACAAACACCACAACAATAGCAATAGTCAGTGTAGTCATGAATGAAGAAAATTAATTAATTAGTAAATCCAAAAAATAATAACACCTAATTTCAGGATATTCATCTCTAAAATCAGCGACAAAGATAAATCTTTTTCGCAATTCTGACAATTATATCAATTGAAAAATGTAAAAATTTGTATAAAGGGCTTCAAATCCTCTCACACCACCCCCACACCCCCATTTCCCCACCCCAAAAAGCACATCTTATTACGCTATAGTGTAATCACTATAGTGGGGATTTACTGTTTTTTGGATTTGGGGTAGAGGGCGGCGATGAGGATGAGGAGGGTGCCTGCCACGAGGTAGGCTTGCCAGCCTTTGCCGGCGCGCGCTTTGCGATAGTCGGCATCGGTGTAGGTGCCGGCGATTACGCCTTGAATATAGGGGAGCATGTTGCAGATGCCATGGTAATAGGATTCACCGTTGTCGCATACGGGTTTTTCCAGCCTGTCGATACTCAAATGTTTGCAAAACACACGCGAAAACTGGTCGTGAAGCTGGTCGCTCACAGCCATCACCACGGTAGGGAACTCGTCTGCTTTGGTTTTTGCGATGAGTATGAGCACGGATTTCTGATGGTTTAGATTCCAGTTATTCAAGACTTGCGCGGCATAAGCCTCGGCATGTAGCCTTGTGAGGGAGGTATCTGCCACCGCCACCAGAATTTTGGCATTAGTGGCAGAGTAATAGCGCATCAAGCTGTCGTTGAGCAGCTTTGCCGTGTCGGTAGGCATCACACCCACCATATCCACCACGCACTGGTCGGTGCGTAGTGGGGGCAATGAACTGGCGTGCGCGAAGTTTGCCACAGCAATCACTCCGCACAGCACCATAGCCGTCAATATGCGATGTAGTTGCTTCATATACGCCACCGTCACCAAGAGCCTCCGGCTCCGCCGCCACCAAATGAGCCGCCACCAAAGCCGCCAAATCCACCCGATGAACCTGAAGAACCCGAAGTAAACGAGCCTCCACCAAACGGCAGGAAAACTCTGAAGCCAATGAACACCAATAGAATGGCAATCACGCAAATCCAGTCGAAGAGCGACAAATCCTCATCGCTTTGGTAGGTTTCGTAATCGTATTCGCCACGGCACACGGGCATAATCACCTTTAGCGCCGCCCAAGTGGCAGCGGTGTAGTTGTTGCCCTCTTTGAGGATAGGTATCATCTTGTCTTCTACAATCCTATTGCAGAACACATCGAGGAGCGCACCTTCCAGTCCGCGCCCTGTGGCGATAAACACCTGTCCTTTCGAGAATCTGGTTTTGGGTTTGATGAGAATGACGATGCCATTGTCAATTTTCTTCTGCCCCACGCCCCAGCGGTCGCCAATCTCGGTGGCATACTCGTTGGGCGTGTAGCCACCCAGGTCGTTGGTGGTGACAATCACCACTTGATTGGAGGTTTGTTTGGAGAATGCCACCAAACTATCTTCGAGTTGGGCTGCGGCGGCCTCGCTAAACACGCCAGCCATATCGTTGACCAACCGTGGTGGATAGGGGCGTTCGGGAATGCCGTCGGCGGCTTGCGCTACCGATGCCACCCACGACATCAGCAACACAGCCACCACGCACGATGTTCTTCTTATCAGAGTAAGTGTCTTTTTCATTGTTGCATCATTGATATAGTCCTGACCAAATCAGCCACGGCAGCAGAAACGGCACCGTAGTAGTCTTCGGTTCTGAGTTTTGGAAGCATGATGTCGGAAACGATGCCTTGGCAGCACACATCGGTGAGCATAGGCTCCAAACCCTTGCCCACGGCTATCGCCACCTTGCCGACCGAATGTGCGGTTTTGGGCTGAACCAGTATCACCACGCCATTGTCTTTTTCTTTACCCACGCCCCAGCGTTTGCCAATCTCGGCGGCAATCTGCTGTGGGTCGGCATCGGCAATATCGGAGATGGTGACCACCACAATTTGCGCAGGTGTTTGTGCGCCATACATACGCAGGTCGTCTTCCAACCCACGAACGCTGTCGCCAAGCACACCGGCAAAGTCGCTGACCGCCATGGTGGCTTGCTCTGGAATCACTAATTTCCCATCGGCACCCACGTAAGCCACGCTGTCGGTTTGCTCCATAGTGCCTTCTGCGGCATCGGTGCTGCCGCTCGACGATTCGGTGTTTTTACACATGGTGAACAGCAATGTGGCTGCCACCAGTGAAAACACCGAAATCAATATTCTCATTCTATTTTTCATATTCATGTTTTACCAAGAGCCTCCAGCACCACCACCGCCGAATGAGCCACCGCCCCAGTCGCTGCTGTCGCTGCTGCTATAACTGTCGGAGCCGCTGCTATAACTGTCGGAGTCGCTGCCGGAGTCGCTGTCGCGACTTGAATTGAGACCCCACTTATCGGAGAAGTAGTCGTTCAACAGCAGCTTGTCAACAACAAAGAACAGGATAAGTCCGCCTGTGAAGATAATCAACGCCCAACCCCAGAAATCAAGGCCTTCCTCTTTTTCCTCTCCGTTGGCGTAATGCTTTTTCTGATAGTTGTCGTAGGTGTACTCGCCACGGCACACGGGCATAATCACCTTCAGCGCAGCCCAAGTGGCAGCGGCATAGTTGTTGCCTGCTTTGAGATGCGGAATCATCTCGTGCTGAATCACCCTATTGCAGAACGCGTCGGGGAGCGCGCCTTCCAATCCTCGGCCTGGAGCAATATACACTTCGCCCTTCGAGTCCTTGGTTTTGGGTTTGAACAAAATCACCACGCCATTGTCGAGTTTCTTCTGCCCTACGCCCCATGTGTCGCCAATCTTGGTAGCAAACTCATTCGGGGTGAGGCCTTCAAGGTCGAGCACGGTGAGAATGGTGATTTGGTTGGAAGTGGTGCGAGAAAACTTGGCAAGCGAGTCTTCCAACTGGCGAACCGTGGAATCGGCAATGATGCAAGCATAGTCGTTGACATATTGCTTCGATGGCGACAGAGCCAGCACGCTGCCTATGAATGGCTTGCGGCTTGTGATTGCTGTGCTCGCCTCATCGTCATCGGCAGCAGCGGTGGTTTGCTCCACTTTCGCTGTTGACGATTCGGGTGCGGTTGGTTTGTTCGACTCGTCTTCACCAAACACCACGCCTATCACGCCCAAGAACAGGAACACGATAAACGACCACATGCAGCCTTTAGCCATGTAGCCTTTTTTCTTCTTTTTAGGCTTGTCGGTCACCGATTTGGTGCGTTTTTTCTTCGAAGAAGTAGTCATTTCCTCGGCTTCCTCCACTACTGGCTGTGCCTCGGCTTTCGCTGATGCTGGCACAGGAGGGGGAGCGGGCGCACTTTTCGGCGCTCCAGCGAATGGCGGAGGTGTGGGTTTTGCGCCACCATCAAATGCAGGAGGCGTAGGTTTTTCACCGCCAAAAGAGGGAGGCACAGGAGCCCCACTCTTTCGATTGTTATCTTTGTCGTTCATGTTCATTACATTATAATATTACCAATCGCTACTTGCGCCACCGCCGTCAAACGAGCCTCCGCCAAACTTTTGAGCATTTCGGCGTTTGCGTTCTTCTTCCTCTTGGCGCTTTTCGCGTACACTTTTCGCCGTAGTCGCACCAGCGGCTGCCGCAGCGGCTGCTTCAGCCTCGCGCTTTTTGCGTTCGGCTTCAAGTTCTTTTTTGCGCTTCTCGGCAGCAGCCAAGCGTGCGGCGCGCTCTTCTGGGGTTTCGTTGGCTTCGATAAGTGCCTGTTTTTGCTTCGCGCGCTTGTTGGCATACGCCACACCGCCCACTACAGCGGCAATGATGCCCACAAACCAAATCCAACCACCGCCTCCGCCCGACGATTTTTTCGTGGCTTCGTCGCCCGAAATCTCGCCTGCGCAAATCGGCATCACAGCCTTTAGCACTGCCCATACGGCTACGTCGTAATCGCCTTTTTTAAGTGCTGGAATAGCCTTGCCATCAACGATTCGCTTGCAAGTGACATCGGGTAAAGCACCGCCCAGTCCACGACCGGGACAAAGGGCGAACTGACCTTTCGAGTCTCTGGTCTTGGGCTTGATGAGGATAATCAAACCGTTGTCGAGTTTCGCCTGACCTATGCCCCAGCGGTCGCCGAGTTCGGCGGCATACATCTTGGGCTCATAGTCGCCAAGGTCTTTTACGGTAATCACCATAATCTGGTTGGTGGTGCGCTTTGAGAATGCACGGAGCGAGTCGTCAATCACTTTCGACTGGCGCAGCACACCGGCAAAGTCGTTGACGAAAATCGCAGTATCGGGGCGTGCTGGAAAATCGGCGTCAGCCGCAAAGCTGGTCGCCGACATCATCACAGCCAAAGCCGCGAGTATTAGGAGTTTTACTTTTTTCATTGAGAGATTAGTTTTTAACCCAAAATCGGTCATTAGTCGAACTTGACGCGTGGACGAATGTTTATTCGTCGTCGCTGTACGAAACATCGTTGCTCAGTTCGTTCACATCGTTTTCCACAGGAGGAAAGTAGGTTGCGAGCGATTCACCAATCTGTGCCACCACTTCGCAAATGCCGTCGGCTGGCTTTCCTTGGGAAAGGTATTTCCCCAAAGTGTCTTTCTCCACACGCCAGTAGTCATCGGGCACTACATTGTTGATGCCCTCGTCGCCCAAAATAGCAAACTTCTTGCTCTTATAGGCCACATATATGATCACAGCGTTGCGGCGTTCGGTTTTGTAGAGCCCAAGTTTGTTGAACTTCTTTTCCGCCGCCTCCATCACATCGCCACCGCACTTGGGCGTGATATGCACGCATATTTCGCCCGAAGTGCGCTTTTCTGCCATGGTTATGGCATCGGTGATGCGGGTCTGGTCATCTTTCGAAAGAAAATCGGTAAGAGCCATATCCTATTTTATTTTTTTGACTTATTCGAAACTTACAGTTGGAGCATTTTCGGCGCCTTCCTTAGCCTTGAAGTGAGGTTTGGTCTTGAAGCCAAACATGCCTGCGAAAATGCTGGTTGGGAAGCGGCGAACTTTTGTGTTGTATTCCTGTGCGCCTTCGTTGAAGTCGGTCACAGCCTTGGTGATACGGTTTTCAGTGCCTTCGAGTTGTGCTTGCAGGTCGCGGAAGTTTTCGTTAGCCTTCAGTTCAGGATAAGCCTCACTCACAGCCATGAGTTTGCTCAGTGCGCCACTCATTTGCTCTTGAGCCTTTTGGAACTTCTCGATTTGCTCATCGGTCATGTTTTCTGCGTTGATGTTGATTTGGCCAATTTTGGTACGAGCCTCGGTCACTTCGGTAAACACCTTTTCTTCATGCTTAGCGTAGCCCTTCACCACATTCACAAGGTTAGGAACGAGGTTGGCACGACGGTCGTATTGTGCTTCCACGTTTGCCCAGTATTTTTCCACATCTTCTTCCTGTGAAACCAGACCGTTGTAGCTGCTGATGCACCACAGGGCGAAAAGAGCAATTACGCCAATGATAATCCATTTGGTCATACCACCACGTGCGGCTGGAGCTGCTTGTTGTTGAGGAGCGGGATTTGGGTTTGCATTAATGTTCATAATTCTAATAGTTTTTTAACGTTAATAATTCTGTTATTTCTATTCATGTATCATACATTTCATGTATCATCATTTCACTATCACACTATTATATATTAATGTGTAAGATTCAATAATGCGAAGATACACAAATTACCTTAAAGTAAGGCAACTTTTGTGCCAAAAATCATCACATCATCACAAATTTCTCCCCAATAAGTGTAACAGCCACTTATCGAGCACCGTTCTGGTAGTCGCGGTATTTGTTGCCGCTATAGGTGTTGCGTCCGAAGGCGTTGCTGCCAAATTCGTCTTCCTCTTCGTCGGCATTTTTCGTCTCTCTACGCTCCAGCGAGTCTCTGCGGCGCTCCGGCTTGTTCTTTCTGATTCGGTCGGGCTTCTGCTGGTTGAGCGGAGTGGCGTAGATGTCCCACGTTTCCTCGCGTCCCCAGCTCTTGCGCACTCGGAGTTTGTCGGCGTAGGGATAGTAATACACTTCTTCGGGCTGGCGATGCTCGGCGTAATTGCCAGCGTCCCAGCGGTCGTTGCCGTTGGTGTCGATTACCAGACGGGCGTAATACTCGGCAGGAATCAGGTTTTCGAAGCGCACGGTGCCGTCGGTCACTCGCTCGTGGCGAATCACGTTTTCGTTGGCGTCGAGCAGTTCCACAAATGCGCTGTCGCCGCTATTCACATGCAGAATCACATAGCCATACTCGTCGAGCGACTTCACCTTGAATTTGTAGGTCACCGAGTCGTTTGCCACGCCATACACGTTGCACACCGCCGCCGAATCGAAATGTAGGCGATATTGCTCCTCTGGCTTCAAGTTGGCTTGAATCATATAGTTGAGCGGATTCAGTTCGTTGACGAGCCGCATTTCCGCCTTCACACGCATCCAAGTGCTATCTTTCTGCATACGCTCCAGGCGAATGGCACTTTGCGTGATATTGGCGATGGGCGCATTGAGTGCGAATTGAATGGTGTCGGTCACATCAAGTTGGTCGATTTTCTTGGGCGTGAGTTGCAGCACTTCACGCTGGGCGCGCTCTCGCTGTGCCAATGCCTTGATGTCGAGGTCGATTTCGGTAACGTCCTTGCCCGATGCCACCAGTTTCTCGCGGCGTTTGATTAGTTTCTCACGCTCTTTCTCTATGTCTTCTCGCTCCTTTTGCGCCTCGCGCTCTGCCTTGATTTCGGCATTGGTGCGGCGCACCTGAAACACGATGGTGTCGTTCACCGCCACCACATTCTCAAGCGAGTCCATCTTCACATAGCGCATGTCCACATTGATGCTGTCGGCTTTGAGTAGCACGCTGTCGGTGAGCCAATACACGATGGAGTCGTTGCCCTCGCGGCGTTCCATCACATACCAGTCGTCGGCATGGTTGACTGGCGAGAGTATATTGAGTTCGGGCAACTGGTTGGGCGCCGAAAACAGCACAAACAGGCGGTTGCGGCTCACGCGCTCGGCTTTTTTCAAGTAGAGCGGTGTGTAGCGTTCGTTAAACATGCTCAACAATATGTCGTTGGGCAAATATTCGGTGTGCGTGGCGGTCACCACAGTATCAACTCGGTGGTCGAAGGTGAATGTGGTGTCTTGCGAGGTAAACTCTCGCACGCTTGGCACTACGATTTCATCTAAGAATGCGTAATCCTCGCTGCGGCTCATGCGGTAGTTACCGTCCATGTCGTTGAGCGCAAAAATGTGGTATTTACCCGGCTTCACGCCTTGCACGGTGAATTCGCCCTTGTCGTTGGTGCGCGAAATGCGTTCAAACTGCTGTTTGGTGAAGGCACTGTCGTCGAGATTGCTGTGCAAGCCCACCATCACGTGCTGCATCGGCTCAAGGTCGCGCGCACGGAGCACCATGCCCGACACGCTCATCGTGTCGATACTCTCGCCTGTGGCGAACGAGAAGCAGTAGCCGTCCAGGCGGTTGCCCTCGTTGTTGTCCTCGATGGCGTCGCTAAAGTCGATGGTGTAGGTGGTGTTGGGAATTAAATCTTCGTTGAAAATCACCTCCACGGTGCGGCCAAGCGAACGAATCGTGGCTGGCTCTTTCTGCGCTGGCGAAATCACCACCTTCTTCTGCTGGTCTTTAATCGCCACAATTTCATCGAATTGAATGGTCACCTTCTTGCCCTTGAAGTTCACCGAGCGTGGCGCGGGATTCGATTTCAGCACCACAGGAGGGGTATAGTCGCGCGGACCGCCAGAAGGAGAACCAATATTGGCACACGACCACAGCATAGCGGCCATACCAAGCAAAAGTATATATATGAGATTACGCAATTTCATCACCTAATATTCGTTTTTACCAACAAATCATAAATTTAACCAACAAAGATACACATTTTTCCACAAACCTCAAGCACCCACCACCACCTGCCATCTATATTTCGCCCCCACACCATATTCACACCCACCCAACAGCCACACCCAACAACCCACATCCACAAACCGATGAACGCACTTCAGCAAAGCCTAAAATGTTAAAATGAAAGTTTTTTCATATTTTTTCAAGAAAAATGGCGATTTT
The DNA here is from genome assembly GCA_004557565.1 of Bacteroidales bacterium. Taxonomy (GTDB): domain Bacteria; phylum Bacteroidota; class Bacteroidia; order Bacteroidales; family Muribaculaceae; genus Sodaliphilus. Next base: position 9,701 of record SFGS01000073.1, read on the forward strand.
ATTTTGGAAATACAAAAAATGTAATTATATTTGCATCAAACAAAAAACAAATAGCAACATATACAGTAAGCAAAACAACAACACCATAAAAAGTAAATTTTCTCATACTCTAAAATGAAATGCAGGAACCACTTTGTGAAAAGGGATTCCTGCAGCACTATACCCCCCACCTCTACTCAATTTCTCTCCACCCTATTGACACAAAGAAATAAATGTTCAGTGGAAAAGTCCTGGGGATAGATTCTGCATTGTTGCCGAATCGTGAATGGAATCAAAAACAAAAACATAAAAAACAGCCTTGGAGCAAAGTGGAATGCTTCGCATTTGGCGGTGCGACTGTGCG
>SFGS01000004.1 GCA_004557565.1 Bacteroidales bacterium
TTCGCCGTGAAACGGCGAGTGGTTTTTATCCTTGGAGCAAAGTGGAAGGCCCTCGTAAGAGGGTGGCGGAGGGATTGTGTGGTTGGCGGCATGGAAACTCGTTTCCAATGACGCAAAGCGCACAGTTGCATCGCCAAATGCGAAGCATTCCACTTTGCTCCAAGGCTGTTTTTTATGTTTTTGTCTTTGATTCCATTCACGATTCGGCAACAATGCACAATCTATCCCAGTAATTTTCCACTGAACGCCAATTTACACCTAAAAAATAAAATTAGGTGTTAATGGGGTAAAATGGATTAAATTGGTGTTTTTTATTGCAAAGGGAATTATACAAAAGGGGTGCGGTTTGTTCCGCACCCCTTAACCGTTATTCGAATTGGTCGTTGCCTATGATGCTTTGGATGGCTTTGCCTACGGCGTTTGCCACATCGGGGGCAATAAGGCCGTGGGTGCCTTGCTCCTCGATGGCGATGTCGCCAGCCAAACCATGAACATACACGCCGAGAGCCACGCTCCAGTCGGGCGAATATCCCTGGGCAATGAATGCCGCAATCACGCCAGTAAGCACATCGCCACTACCGGCAGTTGCCAAACCAGGGTTGCCCGTGCTATTGATATACACCTTGCCGTCGGGGCGCACCGTTTTGGTGTAGTGGCCCTTGAGCACGATGGTGATTTCGTAGAGACGCGACACATCGATTGCCTTCTTCAGGCGGTCCTCATCGGTGGTGTGTTCGCCAAACAGGCGATCAAACTCGCTATTATGTGGCGTAAGGATTGAGCCCTTTGGTATGCTGTGAATGAGCACCAGACGAGTGGCGATACAGTTGAGCGCATCGGCATCGAGAATGCACGGACGGCGATAACGCTTAATGAACGAATCCACCGCCGCAATGGTGTCGCTGGTGGTGCTAATGCCCGGACCGATTGCCACCACATTATAGTTATGGTGGAGTTCGATGTCGGTGGTGAAATATTCGCTTTGGTCGGCTTCAAACAGCACCTCTGGCACGGTGGTGGCCAATGGAATGTAGCCGCACTTCGGAGCGTGAACAGTCACCAAGCCCGCACCTGCACGCATTGCGCCACGTGCAGCAAGCGTGGCGGCACCCATCATGCCGTAACTACCAGCCACGAGGAAAACGGTGCCATTGTCGTATTTGTTGATGAAATTGCCGTGTGGGCGTAGTTCGCGCTTCACATCTTCACGCTCAATCAGGTAGAAATCGGCAGGAGTGCTTGCGATGGCATCTTGGTCCATCTCAAGGTCGAGCACCACCACTTCGCCCAAAAATTCAGCGTTTTCGCTAAAGAAAAACGACAGACGCTTGAATTGGTAAGCGAGCGTGAGATTGGCACGAACAATATTGCGACGGTCCACACCGGTGTTCCATTCGCCAAACAAACCCGAAGGAATGTCGAGCGACACCACAAAGGCGTGCGACTCGTTGATATACTGCACGGTGGAAGCATATCCGCCCTTGAGCGGATTGCTCAAGCCTGAGCCAAACAAACCATCGATCACCAAGTCGTCGGGGCCGAGTTCGGGTGGAGTGAAGGTGTCGAGCACCTCAATCAGTTCCACACGGTCGAGCCCTTTGAGGCGGTCGCGGTTGGTTTCGCAGCAGTGCGACAGGCGAGTGGCCTTCACATTGAAGAGGTAAACCTCAGAGCGATAGCCCTGCTCCGCCAGCAGTCGAGCCACAGCAAGCGCATCGCCGCCATTGTTGCCCGGACCGGCGAAAATCACAATTCGTTTGCTGGGATGCCAGCGTGATATGATTTGATAGACCACAGCCGACGCGGCACGCTCCATCAGGTCGAGCATTTTGATGCTCTCGCGCTCGATGGTTGCTTCGTCGATTCTTCTAATGCCTTCGGTAGTGAATATTTTCATAAATTCAATTTTAATCCTTCGTAAAAAAGCCGTAAAAAAGCAACTACAAAAATACGGATTTTTTCTTGGCTACGATAGCGAAACGCAAAAAAACTCGCTCATCACGGAATTTTTTGCAAAAACACATGATATAGGGGTTTGAAAATTTGGTGAGAATAATAAACTTTTTTAACTTTGTTGAAATTTTTCTTTAATTGTAAAGATGACAGAGACAGTAGTGAAAGGTATGACCTTCGTACCTTACCTCAGCGAAGCTGAAATTACAAAGCAAGTGAACCGTGTGGCTCGCGAGATTGTGGAGAGCCTTGGCGATGAAAAGTCGCCTATTTTCGTGTGTGTGCTCAATGGCGCCTACGTTTTTGCAGCCGACTTGTTCCGCGCCTGCAATCTGCCAGAGGCTGAAATCACTTTCATTCGATTCAAGAGCTACGAAGGCACATCGTCAACCGGCGTGGTAAACGAGGTGATGGGGCTTGCCGAGAACCTTGAAGGCCGCGACGTGATTATCATTGAAGACATTGTAGATACCGGCGTTACGGCAAAGGCACTGCGCGAGGCTCTGGCTAAGCACAATCCAAAGAGCGTGAAAATGGCTACGCTGCTGTTCAAGCCCAAATCGCTCACCACTGGTCAAGCTCCTGAATTTGTGGGATTTGAAATTCCTTCAAAGTTCATCTTGGGCTACGGACTCGACCTCGACGGACAAGCACGCGGATTGCGCGACATCTTGGTTTTGAAAGACAAGTAAAAATTTAATATAACGGCTAACTTTAATACTTATTAATATGCTTAACATTGTAATGTTTGGCGCTCCAGGTTCTGGTAAAGGAACTCAAAGCGAAGTCTTGATTAAGACCTATGGACTCTTCCACATTTCAACAGGTGATGTGCTCCGCGACCATATCAAACGCGGCACCGACCTTGGTAAAACTGCCAAAGAGTATATCGACAAGGGTCAACTGATTCCCGACGAACTGATGGTAGACATTTTGGCCTCTGTTGTTGACGACAACAAAGAAGCTGCTCAAAACGGTGTGATTTTCGACGGTTTCCCACGCACTATCCCACAGGCTGAAGCCCTCGATGCTATGCTCGAAAAGCGCGGCACCAAGTTGAATGGTGTGATTGGCCTCGATGTGCCAGAAGACATTCTCATCGCTCGTCTGCTCAACCGCGGTAAGGAAACTGGCCGCAGCGACGACAACCTCGAAACCATCACCTCACGTTTGGAAGTTTACAACAACCAAACTTCTCCATTGAAGGAATTCTACGCTAAGAAAGGCATCCTTCACATGATTGAAGGCACTGGTGGTCCAGAAGCAGTATTCGAACTCGTGAAAAAAGCGATTGAGAGCATGTAATCATTTCTCCAATCCAAACGACATAACGCAATCCCGGCGAGCCTCACCGCTCACCGGGATTCTTTTTCCCCTCAAAGTCAACAAGCCAACAGGTCAACGAGACAACGAGTCAACAGGTCAACGAGTTTGGGTCTGACAGGTCCGACAGGTCTAACGGAAACACCATCATTTCAAAAGCCAAAGACTATCGTCTTAACTTCTTTAACTTCTTAACTTCTTAACTTCTAATTTCTAACTTCTAATCTCTCTAAAAACCGCTTTTTGTCTATAAAAAGGTGGCGATTGTCTATTGGATTTTGGGGGTGTCGGTTCTTTTTTATAACTTAGCACAGACCGAAAGTAAAATTATACACTAAAGTGATAAAACTAAATATCGACAAAAGGAGTTTGGCTATTCATGTGATGTGCTGGGGACTGATTATCTTCGTTCCGTCGCTGCTTCGTCCGTCGGAGAGTCTCGACGAGCGCCTGCTGCACACCTGCCGTTCCCTTGGCCCGACGCTGTGCTATATGGCAGTGTTCTACCTGAATTATCTTTATCTCATTCCACACCTCTACCTCAAGCACAAGCGCAGCACCTTCTTTGGGGTGAATCTGCTGCTTTTGCTTCTTACTCTGGGCGTACATTCAGGCTGGTGGTGGCTGATTTCGGATTACCTGCCCGAACCCACGCGCCATCACCGTCCACGATTCCCAAGGCCCGGCGGTCCACGTGCTCCGTTTGGGTTTGCCTTGTGGCAAGCCGTGCTGATGGTGCTGCTGGTGGCTTTGGCTATGGCGATACGCATGTCGCAGCACATGAAGCGTGTAGATGACTTGAGGCGCGAGGCTGAGAAAACACGAAGCGAGGCCGAACTGACCAACCTCCGCAACCAACTCAATCCACATTTCTTGCTCAACACGCTCAACAATATCTATGCCCTTATCGCCATCGACCCCGACAAGGCACAGGGCGCAGTGCAGGAATTGAGCAAACTGCTGCGGCATGTGCTCTACGACAATCAGCAAGACTTTGTGCCGCTCGACAAGGAGGTGGCGTTTATCAAGAACTACATCGAACTGATGAAAATCCGTGTGAGCCAGAGCGTGAACGTGACCACCGACTTCAACATCGACGACAACAGCCGCATCCTCATTGCTCCACTTATCTTTATCTCGCTCATTGAAAATGCGTTTAAGCACGGCATTTCGTATTCCGCACCGAGTTATATCCACATTTTGATTGAGGAGGAAGGCGGCGTGGTCACTTGCGAGATTCGCAACAGTTACCACCCGAAGAGCGTGAACGACAAGAGCGGTTCGGGCATCGGGCTCGAACAGGTGCAAAAGCGCCTCTCGCTCATGTACGACGGCCACTACGAGTGGCATCGTGGCACCACAGAAGACGGAAAAGAGTATTATTCAATCATAAAAATTGACACCCATGATTCTGAAATGCGCAATCGTTGACGACGAGCCTTTGGCAGTGGAACTGCTCGCCAGTTATGTGAACAAAATTCCATTTATGCAACTCGCTGGCAAATACTACAGCGCTACCGAGGCGATGAAGGATATAGCCGGAGGAAGTGTTGATGTGATTTTCCTCGACATTCAAATGCCGGAAATCAATGGTCTGGAACTCTCGAAGATGGTTCCCGAAACCACACGCATCGTGTTCACCACCGCCTTCGACCAGTATGCGCTCGACGGTTTCCGCAGCAATGCGCTCGACTATCTGCTCAAGCCCATCAGTTATGTGGATTTCCTGGCGGCGTGCAACAAGGCGCTCCAGTGGTTTTCGCTCGTTCGCCATCAGGGCGATGCGGAAAAGAGTGAGGAAACGAAGAGCATTTTCGTGAAAAGCGAATATAAGTTGATTCAAATCCGCCTCGACAGCATCAACTATGTGGAAGGGCTGAAGGACTATGTGAAAATCTACACCGACGAATCGTCGAAGCCGGTGGTGTCGCTGATGAACATGAAAGCGATGGAGGAAATGCTGCCATCGTCGCGCTTCATCAGGGTGCACCGCTCGTTTATCGTGCAAAAGAGCAAAATTCGTGAAATAGAGCGCAACCGCATCATCTTCGGCGATGTGTATATCCCCATTGGCGACAGTTATAGGCAGGCGTTCCAAGATTTCATTCAACGCTAAACACCCACCCTTTCCAAAATGCCAATTTGCTTACAGACATTGATTGAAAACCGAATGGTCAACACTCGTGTGATGGCTCTGCTGCAGCAGCGTGCGGTGGCTGCCATCACCGAGGCGCGCGAGCGCGGTGAAACAGGAGCGATCGATGCACGGTCGTTTGTGTTCGACGACGATTTCCGCACGCTCGACATATACCCCACAGGCACCACCCCAGCCACCGAGCGCGAGGTGGTGGCAGCTTACGGCGAGGCACTGCTCGATGCCGTGATAGCGTCGCCCAACCACCCGAAACGCCTCATTCAGATAGCGCACCAATGCATCAGCGGCGAAATCAGCGACCTTGCCTTGCTCGACTTGCGCCTCGAACGCCGCCTGAGCGACACCATCTACCTCCCCCTCATCGCCATCATCCTCACCCTCCTCTTCATCCTCTACACCTTCAGCCACTAACCACCACAGCGGTCGGCAATAAAAGCGGCAAGTTGGTGAAATCAGCAATCCGAGCACTCCGAGTGCTCCGAGTACTCCGAGTGCTCCATTCACCACAAAAACACTGAGCAAATCCCCTAATTTCCAAACTTCAAACTTCGGAAATTTCTGATTTCTAACTTCTTTTTGTAACTTTGCACATCAATATTAATACAAACGATTTATAATGGCAGTTGATATTCACAAACTTGAGCCCACAAAAAAGGAGTTACTCAAGTTTATCCATTTTCCAATAGACGTTATTTATAAAGGCAATCAATACTACGTTCCCGACCTTGCGAACGATATGCTCACCACTTTTCTTCCTGAAGAAAATCCCGCTTACGAGTTTTGCGAGAGCGCATTTTTCATGGCGTATCGCGACGGTAAGCCCGTGGGCCGCATCGCTGGCATCATCAACAAATTGGTGAACGAGCGCACCGGCAAGGCAGAGGGTCGCTTTGGTTTTGTCGATTTCATCGACGACGAGGAAGTGGTGGATGCGCTCTATGGTGCAGTGGTTGACTGGGCGAAAGGCAAGGGCATGACACAACTCACCGGACCTCTCGGCTTCACCGACATGGACCCCGAAGGTTGCCTGATTGAGGGTTTCGACCAGTTGAGTACACAAGCCACCATCTACAACTATCCCTACTATCAGAAGCACTTCGAGCGACTGGGCTTCGTAAAAGATGCCGACTGGGTGGAATTTAAGATTGATGTGCCAAAGGAGATTCCTGAAAAGATGCTGAAAATCGGCAACATCGTGCAACACCGCTTCGGTTTGCACCTGGTGGAGAAAACCTCTCTCAAAGAGGTGGTTGGTAAGTACGGTGAATCCATCTTCTCACTTATCAACGAGGCTTACGACAGTCTGTTTGGCTATTCTCCACTCTCTGAAAAACAGATGCAGCACTACATCAAGGAGTATTTGCCTTTCTTGCCACTCGACCACATTTCGCTCGTGGCTGATGCCAACGACCAGCTTGTGGGTGTGGGCGTGTCGGTGCCATCGCTTTCCAAAGCGCTGATTAAGAGCCGTGGCCGCATGTTGCCATTTGGTTGGTACCACTTGCTGAAAGGCATCAAAAAGGAAAAGGATATCGTCGACTTGCTGCTCATTGCCGTGAAGCCTGAATATCAGAGCAAGGGCGTGAATTCGCTGTTCTTCATCGACTTGATTCCTGCCTTCAACAAGCGTGGCTACAAATGGGCAGAAACCAACGTGGAGCTTGAAACCAACGAAAATGTGCAGAAGCAATGGCAATATTTCAACTATGTGCAACACAAACGCCGCCGCGCATTCACTAAAAGCATTTAATCATCCCAAAGGCATTTAATAATCCACTAAATAATTTTACTATGTTAGAACAAATTCAGGTATCTAATTTCGCCGCTCTCGGTCAAGACATCGACCAATGCAAGGTTGACGCACTGAAGGAGCAGGCTGTTAACGCAGTAGAAAAACTTGAAAAAGGCACAGGTGAGGGCAACGATTTCCTCGGTTGGCTCCACCTTCCAAGCAGTATTACCGAAGCTGAACTCTCCGACATCGAAGCCACAGCCAAATCGCTTCGCGAATCTTGCGAATTTGTGGTGGCTATCGGCATCGGCGGCAGCTATCTTGGCGCTAAGGCTGTGATTGAGGCGTTGAGCGACAGCTTCGACGCTTACAAGCCAGGCAACTGCAAGGTGCTTTTTGCAGGCAACAATATCGGCGAGGATTATCTTGCCGACCTCATGGACCTTTTGAAAGGCCACAAATTCGGCATCATCGTTATCTCTAAATCAGGCACTACCACCGAACCTGCTATCGCTTTCCGTCTGTTGAAAGACATGCTGGAGCAGCAAGAGGGCAAGGAAGTGGCTTCGAAGCGCATCGTGGCTATCACCGATGCCAAGAAGGGCGCACTTCGCAGTCTCGCCACCCAAGAGGGCTACAAGACCTATGTTATCCCCGACAATGTGGGCGGCCGCTTCTCTGTGCTCACTCCTGTGGGCTTGCTCCCAATCGCTGTGGCTGGCTACGATGTGAAGGCTCTCGTGGCTGGTGCTGTGGAAATTGAGAATGGCGACGACGAAAACGTTTTCACCTACGCTCAAACCCGCAACGCACTCTATCAGGCTGGCAAGAAGATTGAAATTCTGGTGAATTTCTGCCCACGCCTCCACTATCTCGCTGAATGGTGGAAACAACTCTACGGCGAAAGCGAGGGCAAGGACCATCTGGGCATTTTCCCTGCATCGGTTGACTTCACCACCGACCTCCACTCTATGGGTCAATGGATTCAAGATGGCGAACGCACCATCTTCGAAACCGTGCTTTCTGTAGGCGATATGAGCCACAGCGTGATCATTCCTAACGACGATGCCAACCTCGACGGTCTGAACTTCCTCGCTGGCAAACACGTTGATGAGGTGAACAAGATGGCTGAACTCGGCACTCGCTTGGCTCACGTGGATGGCGGCGTGCCAAACTTGCTCATCACCATTCCTGCACTCACTGAGCGCTACCTCGGCCAACTCATCTACTTCTTCGAGAAGGCTTGTGGCGTGAGCGGCTACATCTTGGGCGTGAACCCATTCAACCAGCCAGGTGTGGAGGCTTACAAGAAAAACATGTTTGCCCTCCTTAACAAGCCAGGCTACGAAGCCGAAAGCAAGGCAATACAAGCCAAACTTAGCAAATAAGCAAACATTCCTCCAAGAAATAAAGCCATAACTCCAGCGGCGAAGCACTTCTCCAAGTGCTCCGCCGCCTTTTTTTATCCCAAAAATTACAAATATTTTACCCCAAAAATTACAAATAGATTACCCCAAAAATTACAAATAGATTTCAATATTTCATTGGTTTATAATTGAATAGCAATTTTTATTTTGAGATTATTTTTCCTGTTTCATAAAGCAAGTTTTCTTGTTTTTTATTCTTTAGAAAGAAGCATTGGATGAGGAGGGAAATTTGATTAATTTTGTAGTGACAAAAAAATAATAAAAAGGGAAAATGATTCGACAATTGATTTTTATTTCTGTGTTTGCTGCCACCGCTGCGATGGCGGCGCTGGCGCAAAATGTGACTGGCACGGTGACCTGTGGTGGCGCTGGCGTGAGTGGCGTGGCTGTGAGCGACGGCATCAATGTGGTGACCACCGACAAGCAAGGCCGCTACGCCCTGCAAACCGACAAAGCGAACGGCTATGTGTTTATCTCCATTCCTCGTGGCTACACGGTGGATATGGCAGATGGGTTCAACCCTCAGTTTTGGCAAAAGTTGAGCGATGCGAAAGTGGAAACCGCCGAGGTTCACAATTTCAAACTCACTTACAGCCCTGCCGACGATTATGTGATGATTATCGGTGCCGACAGCCATCTCGCACGCCGCATCGGCGACCGCAAGACCTACAAAAACGGCTATATCGCTTCGCTGAAATACGAGAAGGAAAAGGCAGCCGAGAGCCAGTTGCCCACCTATTCAATGATTTTGGGCGACCTGACTTGGGACAACTTTTGGTACGCCAACAAATACACATTGCGCAATTTCATGGACGACCAACGCAAGATGCACTATCCTGTGCCGCTTTTCCCTGTGATTGGCAATCACGACAACGACCCCGCTGTGCCTCACTCGGCAAACACCGACTTCCTTGCCGCAAAACTGTGGCGCGATGTGGTTTGCCCTAACTACTATTCCTACAACTTGGGCAAAGTGCACTATGTGGTGCTCGACAACATCGTGTATCAAAACGACACGCTCCCTGCCGGGAAAAAGGCGCGCAAAGGCGTGTGGGGGCAGCGCAACTACAATGCGGCCGTCACCGAGCAGCAAATCAACTGGCTCCGCCAAGACCTCGCCCTCGTGGACAAGCAGATGCCTGTGGTGGTGTGCTCGCATATCCCCACATTCAGAATCAATCGCAATTTCAGCACTTTCGGATCGCTCCAGAACTACAAGGAACTTGCCAGTTGCTTCAACGGCTTTAAAAATGTGCATTTCGTGAGCGGTCACACCCATGTGAATTTCAACGCCCACCCAAGCGAATATCCACACATCATGGAGCATAACATCGCCGCCATTTGCGCTTCGTGGTGGATTACCGGCAAACTCACCGGCACCGACATGTGTACCGACGGCTCTCCTGCCGGATACAGCCGATGGACAGTGAGGGGCGACAGCATAGAATGGAAATACGCCTCTATAGAAGACCACAGCGACCCTCAAATGCGCGTGCTGGACATGAACACAGTGAAACAATTCCTCGCCACCAACGCCGATGCTGTGGCGCTGAGCAAAACTTTCAAACAAATGCCCACTTACGATGCGTTTGAGGAAAACTCTGTGCTGATTAATGTGTTTGCGTGGGACGACGATTGGAAACTTGAGGTAACGGAGAATGGCACCTTGCTGCCCACCGCGCGCCTCCACGCCATCGACCCCGCCTATTTGCTTGCCTACGCACTGCCACGCCACAAACGTGGCGAGAATGTGGCACCTCAGCACCACCACGGCACGCTCCACATCTTCAAAGCTGTGGCATCGAGCCCCACCACTCCCGTAACGGTAAAAGTGACCGACACCTTCGGCCACACCTACACCACCACCCTCACTCGCCCAGCCGCATTTGGAAGATGAAAGAAGTTAGAAATTAGAAATTAGAAATTAGAAATTAGAGATTAGAAATTAGAGATTAGAAATTAGAAATTAGAGATTAGAAATTAGAAGTTAGAATATCCGAGTGCTCCAAGCGAAAATAATAAAAGCGGCTCTGCTTCACCAATCGAAGCAGAGCCGCTATATTTTTGTTCAGGAATTGGGATTATTCCTTAGTGATGCGTTCAAGCCATTTGAGCATACCGAGCATCACTGCCATTGAGATGAAGCAGAAGCCGGCAAACACTGCCCAGCATTCCCATTGTTGTGGGAAACTGTTGAGCATGGTTACGCCAAGAGCGATGAAGAGGTTACCTACAGCGGTAGCGCAGAGCCACAAACCTTGGCAAATACCTTGCAAGTGCTGAGGCGCAATCTTTGATACGAACGACAGACCAAGTGGAGAGATAAACAACTCAGCCACGGTGAGGAAGAAGTAGGTGACGATGAGCACCCATGGACCTGCCTTCATTGATTCCTTAACTGCTTCTGGGAGGCTCTTGAATTCTTCGCCTGAAGGATAGCCGTTGACCAATGAAATGGAGATAAGGAACAGATAAGCACAACCTGCCAAGAACATACCAAGCGCAATCTTCTTAGGAGTAGAGATTTCTTTACCTCTCTTGAAGAGCGCACCAAACACAATCATCACCACTGGAGTGAGCACGATTACGAAGAATGGGTTGATACATTGCCAAATTTCTGGAGCAATAGAGTCGGTTTGACAGAAGTCGCGTGCAAACACTGAGAGCGACTGACCATTCTGGTGGAATGAGAACCAGAAGAAGATAGCCACACCAAGCACAGCAAACAAAGCGAACATACGTTGCTTGATTTCCTTTGCGTCGGAAGCCACAGCCTCTTGCGATTCAACAGCAGTTTTCTCCTTCTTCACTGGGTTAGGAAGCACCTTGCGGGTGAAGATGAAGATAAGGAGCGAGAGAATCATAGCCACAGCCGATGCGATGAATGAGTAGTGCACACCGGTGTTGAAGCTTTCGAGATAGTTGGTGCAGAATTGTGTCATATCGCCAATCTGACCACCGTCGATAAGTGACTTTTGAGCGAGTTCGGTGAGGTTTTTCATACCATCGCCTTCGAGGTTGCCCTGGAGGAAGCCGTGGCAGAGGCGTGGAAGGTCGGCATTGTAGAAGAAGCCGTCGATCTTCAGCATTGCGCTACGGAGCAAAGGAGCCACGAATGGCGCAATCACACCACCGATATTGATAAACACGTAGAAAATCTGGAAACCACTGTCGCGACGCGACTTTGCGATAGCAAGTGCCTCAGGACCTTTCTTTGCAGCTTCAGCCTCATAGTTGTCGTACATCTGACCCACGATAGCCTGAAGGTTACCCTTAAACAAGCCATTACCTGTGGCAATGAGGATAAGAGCGAGGCAAGTGACCACGAGCACCCACATTGGCACAGCGCCAGGGTTGCCGCCAAACACGGGGACAGAAAGAATCACATAACCCGAAGCCATTACCACCAAACCAGCAATGATGGTGCCCTTGAAGTTTTGCAAACGGTCGGCAACCATACCGCCAGGAAGACTAAGCACGTAAATAAGGAAATAGAACACAGCGTAAATCCAGCCAGCCACATCGTCGCTGATACCGAACTTGGAGCAAAGGAAAAGCAGAAGCACTGCATTCATGATGTAGTAGCCAAAACGCTCGCCCATGTTAGAAAGCGCTGCTGAAATAAGTCCCTTGGGGTGGTTTTTCTTTGCCTCAACTACATAATAGACGAGAAAAGGCACAACTACCACGAGAATCGCAAGAAGCATAGCCACCATGCGATTGTTGTTCCATAAATCTTGTAACATAAGTGTTGGTTATTAAAATGATTAATTATTTATTACTTTTTGTTTCTGTCGGCGGTCGGCTGATTAGTGCGCAGCCTGCTCCTTCATCTTAAAGGCGAGCGCATAGGTGCGAATCTGCTTGATCATCGCAAGCAAGCCGTTGCTTCGGGTGGGCGAAAGATGCTCGTGAAGCCCGATTTTGTCGATAAAATAGAGGTCAGCATCAAGTATTTCCTGAGGCGTGCGTCCGCTGAGTGTACGCACCAGCATAGAGATGATGCCCTTCACAATAATGGCATCGCTGTCGGCTTGGAAAGTAATCACACCGTCGGCGTAGTCGGCTTGCAGCCACACACGGCTCTGGCACCCTTCAATAATGTTGTCGGGGGTCTTGTAGCGTTCATCAAGCGGAGACACAGCATTACCCAAGTCGATGATATAGGCATAGCGGTCCATCCAGTCGGTGAAGCCTTCGAATTCTTCAATAATTTCGTCTTGTATTTCGTTGATAGTACTCATGTTCGTTTCGTGAATGAGAGGATTAGTTTTTTGCGCTCCACATGCGAGAAGAGCACACTGTCACATTCAATTTTTCAAAATTAATAATTATTTCCCATTTCTGCAAATTCCATTTCAGTGGAAAATTTCTGGTGATAGATTCTGCATTGTTGCCGAATCGTGAATAGAATTAAAGACAAAAACATAAAAAACAGCCTTGGAGCAACGTGGAATGCTTCGCATTTGGCGGTGCGACTGTGCGCTTTGCGTCATTGGAAACGAGTTTCCATGCCGCGATTTCTTGAAAAGAGGTTGTATCAAATCTCCCAAAACGATTTTGCATGGTAGGGATGCGACACTTCGCGTTAACGCCAAATGGTTGATATTCAATATGATATTATAGTTATGGGCGGACGTGAAGTATCACGTCCCTACTGGGTTTGGTTTTTCGCCGAAGGCGAGTGGTTTTTATCCTTTTGGCGATGCCACCGACCTCGCGGGGAGGGCGGCGTTGGTGTTGTGGTGTGGCTGATTCAAGCCTCTGCTTGAAATCAGACATGCCGCAGCACTAACGACAGGTGCGAAGCGCTGGCATCGTTAAAAGGCTGTTTTTTATGTTTTTGTTTCAGTCCCCCAGTATTTATCCACTGAACCCAAATTCCATTTTCACCCCACACCTCTGCTCAAATAATTTTATGCAAAAAAACCGCCCGACTGTGGAAGCCGGGCGGTTAAGATTTATTCGGGAAATCTAAGCGGTGTTAGATTACTGGAATTTTACGAGGTTGTTTTTGATTTTGGCAGAGTTGAAGATCACGCCTTGCATCAACTGTTGACGTTGACCAGCGAAGCCGTAAGTAGAAGCCCACTTCATAGCGAGTTCTTCTTGCTTCATCTTCATAGTTGCCTTCTTGCTCTTCACCAAGAATGCGTAAGCTGCGCAGTTACCAGCCCAGAAGCCTACTTGACCTGGCTTAGCGGCTGCGGCTGCACCGATGAAGCCACCGTCGCCCTCAATACCTGCAGGGTTGGTCATGATAACCTTGTCGGCATACATGCTGCTGAATGAGAATGTAGTGGTGTCAACTGGAGCGGCAAATGCCTTAGCGTATTCGTCAACTGATTTAAACTTGCCTTCATATTGTTGCTTCATAGCTTCAGCCTTCTTCAGTGCCATAGCCTTAGCCTTGCAGAACTCGTTCACGTTCTTGGTTTCCAATGGGAGGAAGTCAGCGTCCACGATTTCATCGATAGCGACAGCCACCATAGCGCTGTTGAGTTGGAACACTGAAGAAACTTGACCCTCTTCTGCGTCGTTGAGAGCCCACTTAATCACGTCGCGGCTGCCTGGGATACCAGCGATAGAAGGAACGCTTGAACTGAGCATCACTTCTTGAGCCTGGAACTTAGCGGCAGCTGCATTCTTAGCAAAATCTGTTGCATTCTTGTTCTTGTCGATGAATTTTTCCAAACCGTCGTGGAGGTCGGCAGTAGTCTTCTTGCTTGCAGCCACTTGGTAAGTTGACATATTCACGGTGTAGAACATTGATTTCTTTTGGTAAGTGGTCTTCACGAGCATTGCGCCTTTATCTGTAGATTGGAATACCACATATTTATCAGTAGCGCTTTCGAATTTAGTGATTATGCTGTCGGGGAGTTGAGCGCCTTGCACTGGCACTGGTTGCTCTGGCATCACTTGCACACCCTTCATCTTGCTCACGTCTTGACCAGCGTTGAGAGCGGCGAGCACCTTGTCTTGAGCAGCCTTGTTGCCTTCAACGGTCACTTGCTTCACCTTGATGGTGTCGAGCAATTCTTCGCTCTTCACCTTTTGGAAGAGAGCGTAGTTGAGGTCTTCCTTGAATTGGTGAGTAGCGTTAGCCTCTGAAGATACTGCCCAGTTAGCGAACACAGAGTCGCGGAGTTGCTGACCGAGTTGCTTAGCCTGAGCGTCGGTGAGTTTCATTTCCTGAACATTGCTGAACTCGTTGATGTTGCGCAAAGCGTCGATGCCTTGACCTTGCAAAGTAGCGTAAGCCTTAGCGTAGAGAGCGTCGGCTGCCTTGATGTCGGCTGCGCTTGGAGCGATAGGCACTGCGATAGCGTGAGCAATCACAGTCTTTTCGTTGAGTTTCCAGAGGTTCTTATATTCGTCGTAAACGGCTTTGATTTCGTCTTGAGTTGGCTCAAACTTCTTGTCTTCGAGTGAAGTGTAGTCCTTCTTGGTGAGCACCACTTCCATCACTTCGTCGTCGTTTTGCATTTCAAGGAGGTCGAGGTCGTTAGGCATAATAGCACCACCCACGAGCATCATAATCTTTTGAGCACGGATATTGTGTTCCATTTCATCCTTGAAGGCTTCCCATTCGTCCTTGCTCACGATTTGGTTGATCACCTCATCTTTTTTGCCTACAATCTTGTCGAGGTCGGAAGGTGCTTGAATGGTTTGTTGACCAGTGGCTTGCACATATTGTTGAGCCCATGCGCTTGCGCGTTGGTCTTGATTGATCATCGCGGTGAGAAGTTCGGTACCGGCTTCCACGCCATTTTCTTCACTTTCTTCATCAACGATGGTTTCAAAAGCCATTTGACCGAGCACTTGTTGCTGAAGATCAGCGCTTTCGGTCTTGTTTTGCTGATTCTTTTCTTGCTCTTGGGCAAGGTTGAATCGGTTTTGGAATTCTTGAATACCGATAGTTGTGTTGTCAACTTTCGCTGCTGAACTGTCTCTGAAGAGAGAGTCGAGCTTAAAGAGGTCTCCGAGAACGAAAGCGGCCAATGCGCCACCCACTACAATCATCAGAAACACAGATCTTTTTCTAATTTTCTCTAATGCTGCCATTATTTGTTATTTATTGTTTTTATTCCGTTTAACTTGTCCGTTGACAGGCTTTTCGCCAATGAAACACGCAAAGATAGTAATTTTCACTTGAATAACCACAATTCTAAGCCATAATTTTTAGACAAGTAGGTGCAAAACCGCTATCTTTGGCGTGGTGCGATAAGGGTGCGCTCCACCACATCGTTGTAGCGAATGCCCCACAGGTCGTAAAGGTCAAGTTGGTGGGTGAGGCGGCGTGTGAAACCTTCCCAATCGTCGTTTTTGCCTGTCCACGCCTTTTCTGCCAATGCCGCCATGCGCGGAAACACCTGCAGTTCCACCTTCCATGTGGTGGGGCAATATTCGGTCCAGCAGCAGCCTTCCACGCCCATCAAATTCTGAGCGGCTTGCACGCTTGCCGAATCGGGAACAAGTTCAAAATCATACACTTTCTTCACGCTTCGTGGCCATCTGCCCGGATTGATTTCGCTCTGGGTGGAATCTTCGCTTGAAGTGAAGTATAGTCCAGTGCTACCAGAGTTAATCCACTGGTGGGTGCTGTCGATTCTCGACTTCGGCATCTTATCCCACGAGTGCCAGTTGTGAAGCACGCTGCCCTCGGGATTCATGCCCTCGGCTCCCCCACTCCAGCCAAGCATGGTTTTGCCGTGGGCGTTGATGATGCGCTGCACATGGTGCATGAAGTGCGTTTGGAGCGCATGAGCATCGGGGAGATTGTGCTTTTTCATAAATTCCTGTGCTACAGCCGACTCGTTCCACCACTTGGGTGCGCACTCGTCGCCTCCGGCATGAATGTATTTGCTTGGGAAAAGCGCGCAAACCTCGTCGAACACGTCGTCGAGGAAACTGAACACTTCGGGCGTGGGTGCCAGCACATTGTTTTGGCGATTGTAGATGCCCCAAGTGAGCGCGGTGCGCTTGCCCTCGCGTGGTGTGGTGCTAAATTCGGGATGAGCGGCAAGCACCGCCATGCAGTGGCCCGGTATGTCGATTTCTGGCACCACGGTCACAAAGCGCTTGGCGGCATAGTCAATCACCTCTTTCACTTCGTCTTGCGTGTAGTATGCCTGATAAGGGCGCTCGCCATATTCGCCGGGGAACAAGCCCTTGATTTCGCCAGCGCGGTAACTGCCTTTTTCGGTGAGTTCGGGGTGGCTTTTCAACTCTATTCGCCAGCCCTGATCATCGGTGAGGTGCCAGTGGAAAATGTTCAACTTATGGAGCGCAATCCAGTCGATATATTTCTTCACAAACGACACCGGGAAGAAGTGGCGCGCCACATCGAGATGCATACCACGATAGCCAAACCGTGGATAATCGGAAATCTCCACCAGAGGCAACTGGGGAATGTCGCCAGCACGTGTGGGGAGCATCTGAACGAGCGTGGTCACACCAAGGAAACACGCCTCCGGACTTCGCTTTGCGCCCGTGATGGTCACGCCATCGCTCGTCACGGCGAGGGAGTATTGCCCATCGCGCGCCTTGCCGCCGAAGTCGTCGGTAAGAATGTGGATAGCGGCTTCGCCCTTGCTTTTCACAATGCGCAACGGCAGCCCCAAATATTCGGAACAATAGTTTTGCAGATATTCAGCAGCCAACATCGCGTCGGCATTCTCGGCATACACGCCAGCACCACGGTGGATTTGAAATCGGCCGTCGGTGTCGGTGATGCGCACGCTACAAGGCTTAGGCAGCACATTCAACTCCTGCGCCGCACCTAATCCTTGCGCCGCCCCAACAGTATAAATACCACTCATCATCACCATCAAAATTAAAATTTTCACACACTTCATAAAAAAAGACCTAATTTATGATTTGATTATTCCACAATTTTTCCAAAAACTTTGCGACTGGCCATATTTCCACACCATTAAGCATTCGCGGTTTTTCGTCAAGCGACACCACCACCAATCGACAATCAGGATGTTCTTCTTTAAACGCCTTCAACCCTTTCAAATGGGATGAGTTTACACTCTCTGACGATTTGATCTCAATAGCCACTTCAGCATCGCCAATTACGGCATCAACCTCATACGCATTGTTCTGCGTGTGCCAAAACGATAGTTTTTTGTCCGACTCAGAGTAATCAAGATATGCAACAATTTCCTGAATAATCAGGTGTTCGAACGCATGTCCGTATTCTGCCGTGCCACGCTTGAGATTGGAGCGACGGAGCAAGTAATTTGCTACACCAACATCAAAATAGTAAAATTTAGGCGATACTTGCACCCTGCGCTTCACCACTTTTGAATACGCTGGGACGGAAAAACCCACCAATGTCTCATCAAGTATGGCGAAGTATTCTTTTACAGTTTTCGACGACACACCACATTCGCTGGCAATCTTTGTGTAATTCACCATCTCACCATCACTCAAAGCCGCCACTTCCATAAAGCGGGTAAATGAACCGAGGTTTCGCACAAGTGCTTCGGCTATAATCTCTTGTTGAAGATAATCACCTATGTATGCTTGAAGGCGCTTCTGCGGATTTGCCACTAAATAATGCCGTGGAAGCATACCCCCATTCACCGCTTTATCAATATCAAAGTCGGGGATTTCTGCACTCACAAGAGGATGCATCGTTTTTCTCAGCGCACGCCCACCGAGCAAATTCGCGCCTTCACGTCTCAATTTGCGAGCACTTGAACCACATAGAATGAAGTGAATGTCACAATTAACTATAAGCCAGTGTACCTCATCAAGAAGTGCCGGGATTTTCTGCACCTCATCAATGATAACCACACTTCCAGCATCGAGCATCTCACATTCTTCACGCAAAAGTGAAGGCTTGAGTTTGTATTTCGTGTATTCCTCCGACTTGAGCAAATCGTAATATGGAGCTTCGGGGAAAAGCGTTTTCAACAAGGTGCTTTTACCTGTCTGACGCGGCCCCCAAAGAAACAGACTGTCGTCTTTCACGTCGTTGAGTTGCAAAATTCGCTGTAACATAAACCTATACATTAATAATTTATGAGGCAAATATACCCACAGAATTGGAATTTAGCAAACAAATGGAGTGAAAATTCGGAGTGCTACTTCAGATTTTGACAGAAAATCTGAACCGCTACTTCAGATTTTCACTCATAAAAAACAGTTACATCACTACAGGTCAATTAATTACATTTTTTCGATAAAAATTTTAAGAATTTAGACGTTTCGCACATTTTGCATTGACTTTTCTTTGTTTTTTGCGTGAAAAAATTACTTAAAAACACCAATTTCACACAACACATTACAAACCAACCATTTATACTCTTTCATAACATTTTTTCAAGGGAATAATGGTGGTTCCGTGACACTTTTTCAAGGGAAAGATGTGCCCTTGCCGACACTTTTTCAAGGGAATCAGTAGAGCATACCGAAGTGGTGGAGAGGAATGGTGTTGGCAAAACCAAACTCTATGTCGTCTTTCACGATGTAGGCGTTGTCGGTGTCGGCAATCTGCTTGCCGCCCTTCTTTCTCCCTCCAATCTCGAAGGTGAAACCGTCAACCAAAAAGTCGGAAACAGGCGATTCCCTCACATCTGCTTTCACCGAAAGTTGATTGAAGAAAAATGTTTCGCGAATGTTGCCTATATCGGTGTTTGAGCCACCCAAAGCGTAGGCTAAATTGGTGTTGTTGAGATAGATTTTTGCCACTTTCCCAAGTTCTCGAATCCCTGTGGTGGCAGTGAACAGGCGATTCACAAGCCCTGCACGCTCCATATAGAGAATATAGTCGGGAAGCACATCGCGCGACACACCCATAATGGCTGCAATTTTCGAGTAGTTTGGTTTGAACGGAACACTTTTAGCGATAATGGCGAGCAACTGTTTCAGCTTCTGCGAAGTGGCGGCGTTCATGTTGGCAAACTGAGGAATATCAACATCTAAAATCAGTTGCACGATTTGGCGAAGCCGCTCATAGTAAAGCCCCACTTCTCTAGAAAATGGATAGTAGCCGTTATTGAGATAATCTTTGAATGCCGCCAAAGGATAATCCACACCATCAAACGCCACGTTGTGATGCAACACATCATCAAGCGAGAGTGGTTGCAGTTGAAGGTAGTAGCGCAAATTCAAATACTCACGAAACGACATTCCATGAAGTGTGTAAAGCTGAACACGGCGCGACAAATCGTCGGAGCCTCGATAAATATCAAGCATCGAAGACCCAGTGAACACCACTTGAAGATGAGGAAGATAATCGTAAATGAGTTTCAATTCCTTCGACCAGTTGGCATATCGGTGAATTTCGTCGATAAACAAATACTTACCACCCATTTTCACAAACTGCTCCGCCAAGTCAAGCAATTTGTGATCGGCGAAATACATATCATCGGCGGTCACATACAGCGTGTCGGAAATATTGTGGTGGAGTTTGATTCGCTGAAGCATCATGGTGGTTTTGCCCACGCCACGCGCGCCCACGATGGCAATCATTCGGTCGGTCCAAATTATCTTATCATGCAGGTAGCGCAGAAAATCCGTATTGGTTTCGCTCAGCAAGCGTTGAAATCGAGAAAAAAGTGCTTCCATATCGTTTACCCATTTTTATGATGCAAATATATTGAAAGATTTTGGTTATTACAAAATTTGCGGAGTAGAATCGGCAGTTTTAAGGAAAATTGTGGCTTTCGGTCGGCAATTTTTGGGAGTTTTGGGAGTTTTGGGAGTTTTTTTGGATTTTGCGGAATGGAATCGGCAAAAATAAATAGAAATTGCGGATTGGAGTCCGCAATTTCTATCGTAAAGTATATTTCTATCGTAAAGTATTAATATGTGGATTTTGCGCTGTTATAGTTTTTTGATGGTCTTGAGCAGTTGGTCGCCGAGACCGATGGTGTAGCCTTGGCTGACGAACACCACACGGTTGAATGTGTCGGCAATGATTACCACTGGGAGCGAGCCATCGGGGTTGAGTTTCATTTCGTGAATGATGTCGGATTTGATTTTGCCGTCGGTATCCACGCCAAGCACCACGTTGGTAGGCAATGTGCCGAAATCCTCTTGCTTGAATCGTGCCAGTTCTGCCTCACTACTGAAAAGCAGCACCAGTGGGCGACCCCATTTGTCAAGTTCTTTCGCTTCGGCGGCAATGTCGCGCATGGCATGGTTGGTTGGCTCCTGGCCTACGCCGAGCACGGCAATCACGAAATATCCGCGTCCGGTCTGTGAAAGCACGCTCACATCTGCACCGTCTTTCGCAAACTTCGATTCACTGTTGAAACTGCCAATCACGCACACTTCCTCGTCGGAGGTGCGTACCACCAAATCGGCTTCGGTGGTGGCGTTTTCCTCAATGTTCACAATCTGTGTGGTGGCAAGCACGCTGCCGTTTGCCAAGCGTGTGCCGGTCACGAGCAAGTAGGTGCCCACATCGAGTTTTGTGCCGTTTTTGAACGTGCCAGCCCAACTGGTACCGCCGCCCATATCCACTTCGCCCTCGTCGAAATTGAGCAGCACAGCGTGGCCGTCAACAATCTTGCTAAGTGTGAAATGGCGGTAATATTGAGGATTGTCGAGGAACTTGCTTGGTTCGTAGCGAAGCACCAATGTGCCTGTTGGCGCGCTGGTCTGCTCTTGTGCCTCAAAGTCAACGTCAATCCACTTGCCGGCTTGCTTGTATTGCACCTTGCCGGTCACCACATCTTTGCGTGCCTCAATGTTGAGGCTGCGCGCCAAGTCAACGAAGAAAATGTCGCGAGAGCGTGAGTCGGTGAATCTCGATTGCCAAACGCCCACCGCTGTCTGCGCGATGCGAAGCGCACCCTTGTCGGGATTAAGCGTGATGTTTTTGTTCACCCATTGCGCCAAGAGTGATGGGTTGGCACGGAATGCGTCGGCCTCAGCTTTAGGGAACGCATTTTTCAGCACTTGCTTGTAGGGCTTCACCAGCAACTCATCTTCCACACGGAGGTCAATTTGCGTATCGGTGGCATCGTAACTGTCGTCGAGAATTTCCATCGCCACATCGCGGAAGTCCTTCTCACTCATGGTGGCGAAAAGTTCTTTCACACGAGCGGGATTGTCGGCGTGCTTGTCGATAAACGCCTTGATGGTTTGCCAGTTGCCACGGGCTTTTTTCAGATAAATATCAAATTCGCCATAAGCGTTGCCGTTATAGAAAGTGGCTTCATAAGCCTTGCGGACAGAATCCTCATACACCAGTCGCTGTGCATTTTTCGCCTTCATCGCCTCGTCAACCTTTGGCAAAGTCACCTTTTCTGGTGGTGGCACGATGTCAAATTCCTCGTGGCGGCACACCTTGGTTTTGGTGTCGGAGGCAGCGCTGTGCTGGAGCGTGATAGTGATGGATTTGTCTTTGCCAAACGATGCCTTGCTGTAGCCATATACGCCGTCTTTCGAAGCCCACACCATCATGTCGCCCATGCCGGCGGTGAGGAATGTGGCACCTTGCTCATCGGTGTATTTGTTCACAGCGGTGTAGAATTCGCCATAATTGTAGATTTTAAATTCCACCAAAGCATCTTCCACAGGGCGGTTTTGGGTGTCAACCACCTTGAAATCGACGCGGGCTGTGGTGCCATAGTTGTCAATCAGGTTGATTTCGGTGTAGTTGCTGGTGCGCAGCATCACTTCTTCAGGTCCACGATAGTCGCCGAAAGCACGGGTGTGCATCAGCATGGCGCGAGAGGCTGGAGCGTTGAACCAGCCGAGATTGAGAATGGCTTCGGGCTCGCAAGCGCCGAGGAAGTACCATTGTCCATCGGCCCAAGCCTCCACCCACGCGTGGTTGTCGTCGGTGTGTGCCCATCTTGGGGTATATACCTGGCGTGCTGGAATGCCCACCGAGCGCAAAGCCGCCACGGTGAATGTGCTTTCCTCGCCGCATCGCCCGATAGCCGTTTTCTTGCAAGCCATTGGCGAAAGCGTGCGCGCATCCGATGGCTGATAGGTGACATGCTCGTGGCACCAGTGGTTCACCTCCAGAATGGCGTCTTTCATGCCTAAGCCTTTCACACGGTCTTTCAATTCCTTGTAAAACTCGATGCGCGCATTGTCGAGTGCCTCGTTGTTCACACGCAGTGGCAACACAAAGTGGCGGAACAGCAATTCGGGCACGGTCTGCCCCCACGCCATTTCCTGCTGCGCCTTGAAAGTGGCACGCACATTATTTAAATAAAACGAATAGTCGTAGTCGGTGGCATCAGCCACAGGCATGTAGGCATACAGAAACTGCAACGCCTCTTGCTCGTAGGCAGTGGCGGCTGCGCTCTCTTTCGAGAAATCGAGTTTCAACTGCGCGAGTTTTTGCGTATATGCTTGCTTCACCTGCCCACGATACGCGGCATCGGTGATGAAATTGCGCTCCGCATTCATACCGAGCGCCATCAAGCACAGAAGTAGTGTAAGAGCTTTTCTTTTCATTATCCGGTCAGTTTTTTTGTTTAGAAGAGTATTTTTTAAAAGAGGGTCAATTATTAATGGCGGCGATGGTGGCTGCCACGCGGCGCTCGGTGGTGTATTGGAGCGTTGACTCATCGGCATCGGGCTTGCCCATCGCCACACCACCGTGCATATAGGCGGTGGCGCTATGCTGTGGCTCGCGTGCCGAGAAGTGAAACGCTGTGATGCCTGTGGCGGCATGGATTTTGGCAATGTTGCCCTCATTCACGCCACACCCTGCCATGATGATGGGCTTTTCCACATCAGCCGCCTGAATCTGCTTGAGCAAGGCGATGCCTGCCTCGGCAGTGGGTGCCTGGCCCGATGTGAGCACACGATCGAAACCCAGTTCCTTCAACTTTGGCAAAGCCTCAAGCGGAGATTTGCAGCGGTCGTAAGCACGGTGGAAGGTACACGACAGTCCACCAGCGTGGCGCAACAGTTTGACGCAGTTTTCCACATCAATGTCGCCATCGGCGGTGAGGCAGCCAAACACCACTCCATCCACCCCAATCTCCTTGCACATGGTGATGTCGAGCCCCATTCGCTCAATTTCAAGAGGCGAATAGGTGAAGTCGCCGCCACGGGGGCGGATAATAACATGCAGCTTGGTGGTGTGGAGCATTTTGCGCGCAAACGAGATCTCGGCATACGATGGCGTGGTGCCGCCTTCGGGGATTCCGGCGCACAACTCTACACGAGTTGCGCCAGCAGCCTGAGCTGCAAGGCAACTCTCCAGACTGTTGGCGCATATTTCAAATTCAAATGAATTCATATAACTCTCTATTGTTTTCACCGAGGAGGGGAGAGTACTGTGTGCGTCACATCTTCCCCAGCCCCTCGGCGGGATTTAGAACACAAGTCCGATACCACCCATGAAACTCATCTTTTGAGCACCTTGAGTGTAGAGGATGTCCCATTGCTTGTTGAGCAAGTTGGTGCCCTTCACCCAAATGGTGAGGAACTTGTCGAAGCGGTAACTTGCACCAGCGTGCAAGTTCATCACATCGCTCAAATCGTCAACATAAAACAATGGCACGTCGGTGTCGGAATGTATGCTTTCCACATAGTGTCGCTTAGCACGGTATTCCAAACCTGCGCTGATGGTGAAGCCCTTGAACAGATAGAGGCTCAGGTCGGCGTTTGCCACCATCTTCGCACGGTCGAGCCCCAGCATGTAGCCGCTGTAACTCTTGCCGTATTCAAATTTGTCGTCTTGTGGCGCATAGGTGAATCCCAAGTTCAACTCTGCAATAGAGCGGAGTTTGTAGTCAACTTGCGCGCTGGCTTTCATACCCTTGCAGTCCCAGTTCATCAGTCGGGTGCTGGCATCCCAAGTGCCAGTGATATGTTCCAAATTGTCTTTGAAAATGCCGTAGCCCACCAATGCCTTCACGGTGAGTCCGCTGAATGGGCCAACCTTGAAACCAGCCTCGGCATCGAGTGGCACGAAGGTGTTGCGGTAGCGGCCGTTAGGATCGAGATAGCGGTTGAGGGCTGCCACACTGCTGAGCGTGTTGAAACGCTTGCCACCCTCGGCATTCACATAGAGCGAAACGCCTGGGGTGAACTCGTAGGCAAGGTGCACATTAGGCGCGAGGCGGAATGCGGTGCCGTCGCCAAACGAGAAATTCACATTCACACCAAGTCGGGCAAGCACATTCTGTCCGAAATAGGTGTAGAATGGCGAGAGTGTCACCATAGTGGCATTGTCGTTCACCTTATCCGCAATTGTGAGTGCAGGGTCGGTGATTTCGTGGTGCGAGTGTTTGAGCGCATCGAGTTTCACGTTCATGCCGATGCTTGAGTTTGCCTCAATGCCATATTTTGCGCCCACGTTGGCTTGGAAATAATGCTCTTTCGCACCGTCGAAGCCATCGTAGCGAGTTGGGTCGGAGATGTTAAAACCATTTTTGTAGCCTGCATAGTTGTAGTTCACGCCCACCTCGTAAGACACATCGTGGAAGCGCGACACATTCACCTTGCCACTCCAAGAGCCGCCAAAACTCATGTCGAGGAAGTTCTGGTCCTCATCCCACCATGGATTTGACAGCGGTCCATCAACCAATGGCTGTGCATAATAGTTGAAGCGGTCGAAGTGCACCTTCGCGCCAAGGTTCAGCGTGCCGTTGGCAAAAGTTTTCTCGGCATCCAATCCCACCACATTGTCGCAGAATTTTTGCTTCACATCGTCCGCAAAATTTTCGCTGGAGTTTTTGCCATTCCAAGTGCTGTTGTGCTGTGCCCAAGCGTCGAGTTTAAAAGTTTCGGCATCCACAAGGCGGTAGCCGAGACTGCCCACCATATTGAGCTGTGTGCCGGCACCGGCATACAGATATCCACGCTGATTGCTGAAACGGTGACCGGTGCGATAGCCGTAAGGCAGCATGGTGGGGATTTCCACACTCACTGCGGTAGGCTCAGCCCAGTCGGTGTAGTTGATTTCCGACTTTTCAGAGCCTCTCACTGGCTTCAACACGCGTGGAAGCGAACTTTTCTTCGCCGCTTTTTTCACCACTGGCACAAAGTCTTTGGGCAGGGTGATTTCCTTTTGCAGATTTTCCTGTGCAAAGCCAGCCATCACGGTGAAGGCGGCTGCAAGCACACTCACATATATCTTTTTCATAATGCTATAATACTCTAATGTGTGTGAAACTTCTTCATTATCTCTTCTTTGATCTTGTCACAACTTTTGGCTTGTTGATTGACTTCAGTCGTGATTCGATGTCGTTGAAGATGTCTTTTTCTTTGCCTGGATAGTTGTTCTTGAGGCTTTCAAGATATTCGCGTGCGGCGTTTGGCTTGCCTTCCTTCACGAGCACATCGCTCAAGAGAATGTAGGCACGGCCAATCCAGTAGGTTTGTGGAGTGCCCGAATCGAGCAGCGCATCGATTTGGTCTTCCGCACCCTTGTAGTTGCCTCGTTCCATCTGCAAGCGAGCCAATTCCCATGCTGCGCGTGCGCCATGCTCAGTGCTCATGTCGGTGGCGAGAGCCTTGAGGTCGGTTTCCGCAGTGTCGAAGTCCTTTTTGCCGATATATCCCACAGCACGGCCGAGTTTCACCTCATTGATTTCGTCGGCGGTGAGTGATGAGTTCTGGAGCAAGTTGTCGGCAGTGGCAATCACCTCGTCGAAGCGTTTGATGTCGGTGGCTGCGCGCATCAAGCCCATTTGAGCCACCACCTTGCTGTCGTTGTCCTTCGTGCGCTCGATGATTTGCTCATACACCTTGATGGCCTCGTCTTGCTTGCCTTGGCGAACAAGAATGTCGCTCTTCATCACCAGTGCGTCCTCAGCCCAAATAGCGTCTTCGCCATAGGTGAGTGCCTCGTTGATTTGGGCGAATGCCTGTGTGAGGTTGCCCTTTTCGTAGTGGTAACGGCCGATGTAGTATTTAGCGGCTGCCACATTCGCGCCGGTAGGATAATCCTGGAGGTATTTCTCCATCTTCAAGATGCTTGGGTGGGTGGCGGTGGCTGCTTTCTCGGCTGCCTCGAATGTGAGACGGTCGATGTCGCTCACTTCCAGTTGTGGAGCGTTAGGCACGGTGGCGATAAATTCCACATACTTGTTGAGTTCCTCGCGCTCGGCATACATCGACTTGAGGTCGTCGGCTGCCACCTTGGCTTCCTCGCTGGTAGGAGCGTCGGTAATCACACGCTTGTAAGCCTCGATTGCCTGTTCCTGGTTGCCCAAATTCTTCTGAATCAATGCCAAGTGGAGCATACCCTGGCGTGCTTCTGCCTGCTTAGGATATTTCTCGCCGAGTGCCTTGTATTGTGCAGTGGCTTCCTTGATTTTACCCATCGCCTCGTAAGAGCGGGCTATTTCAAGCAGTGCGGTAGGCACCTTGGTGCTTTCGGGGTATTTCTCAATCAAGTCGTGCATCTGCTTGATTTTGCTTGGATAGTCTTTCATCCAGCCAGCCATCATAGCCTTGTCGAACATTGAGCCGTCGGCTGCGCCAGAGGTGGTTTCGATAGCCTTCTCGTATTGGCTTTCAGCGTTCTTGAAGTCGCCGGCATAGTAATAGGTGTCGGCTATACGGTCGTGGGTATCGCTGGTGAGTGTGGAGTCGAGCGTACCCGATGCCAGAGCGAGTTCGAAGCTCTTGCGCGCCTCCTCAAAGTTCTTCTGCTGATATTGTGCGTAACCGAGGTTGTAGAGCGCCTTGCCATAGTTGGCGTCGGTCTTGTCGGCATCCTTCACATATTCCTTCAGGTTGCTCACGGTACTCTCGTAGTCGCCGCCGATGTATTGTGTTTCGGCAAGCCACAGTCGGCTTTCGTTCAAAATCTTCTTATCGTAGTTGCCCACCTTGATCGCCTTCTTCAGATAGTTGGCGGCTTCCTTGCGGTAGCCCTTCTGCATCGACTTCACGCCCAAGTTGTAGAGCACATTCTGCTTAGCCTTCAGAATGGTGGGGCTTGGATTCTTGATGTTTTCGATACTGGTGAGCGCACGCTCGTAGTTGTTGGTGGTGTAGTAGAGTTGCACAAGGTGCTTTTCCACCGCACTCTTATAGGTGGAATATGGGAACTCGTTGAGGAAGTTCTCAAAGAGTTCAATGTCGTTGCCAAACGGAGTGGTGCTGCCCTTGCTCTGGCACACGGCGTAGTTGTAGTAGGCGTTTTCCTTCACCTCTCTGTCGAAGTCCATGCTCGACGACTTTTCAAACGCCAAAGCCGCCAACTTGCTTTCGCCAAGTTTGAGTTGGCTCTGACCGATGTAGAAGTAGGCGCTTTGTGCCATGTCGTCGGCCACGTCGGTCACTTGGCTCAGGTGCTGCACGGCGTTAGTGTAGTCGGCAGAGTCGAAGTCCATCACACCCAGTGCGTAAGATGCAGAGCGCATCAGTGGGTCTTGTGTGGTGGCCACATATTTATTGAGGTGCTCACGGGCCTTGGTCACCTTGTCTTTGTGGTAGTAACTCTCACCCACCAGACGGTGAATTTCGGGAGCGAAATAGTCGTTCACCTCATCGCTCAACAGCGTTTCGCCCAGCGAAATCACACGGTCGTAGTCCTTGTGGTTGAAGTCGATTTGGCACATGTAGTATTGGCTCTGGTAGCCCAGTTCGCCAGCACGGTCGATGTCGGAGAACTTAGCGTAGGCGGCATCGTAGTGCTTGTTGGCGTAGTCGATGTAAGCGTTGTAGAAACGAGTGGCATTGTCGTAGCGGCGTGTGCCTTTCAGCGTTTCGTAGAGGTAGCGAGCCTCGGCATACTGCTCAAGTTGGAGGTTACAGTAAGCCATGCGGTAAATGAGGTCTTCATTCATGTCGCCGTCGAGCGCACGCTCGCGCACCTGGCTGTAAGAGGTGAGCGCATCGCCATATTCGCCATGATAGAAGTGGAGGTTACCAATCCTCATCAGCACATCAGGCATCAACTCCGAAGTGGGATAGTTGGCGGTGAATGCTCGGAGTGCGTTAAGAGCCCCTGCCTCATCGCGTTCGAGGCGGCTCAAAGCCATGTAATAGTCAGCTTGTTCGCGCAAGGTTGCACTTGAAGGCAATTCCTTCACTCGCTTCATCTGGTCGATGGCGCCAGTGTAGTTGTGGCTCTCATACATGAGTTTTCCACGCTCGAAATAGCCTTGTGCATCGCTACCGGTGAGCACATTTTGCGCACCCACCAATGCAGGAACTGCAAGGCTTGTCGAAAGTACGACTGTTTTCAGTTTCATCATGCTTATTATATGTTTTAATCCCGTAAAACTACGGACACAATTATCCAAAGTATATAATTATGCAAATTTACTCATTATTCCCAAATTCTTGCCATCACCCGCCCTCTTTTCTCCTTAAAAAATTGTAAATCCACCAAATCGACAAAAAAACCAAGCCATCAGCCTCATTGCTAAACGAAAAAGAGCGGGAATATTTGTTAGTCTTTCAGGCAGCCTATAGGCACCACATACACCCCGTCGGTTCGTCGGTAGGCGTAGTCGCCTGTGCCCACAAGCACCATCATGAAGGAAGGTTCGTTCATTTTTTCGGTATTGATCTTCTCTGCCAGTTTTTGCAGATTCTCTGCACCCTCGTTGATAAGTCGGTCGCCACCGAGTTTTATCTCCACAAGCCCGTATTTACCATTGCGAAGGTGAACCACCGCATCACATTCCAAGCCGCTTCTGTCTCGGAAGTGATACACCTCGCCATCAATGGCATCGGCAAACACACGAAGGTCGCGCACGCAAAGCGTTTCAAAAAACAACCCCATCGTGTTAAGGTCTTTCAGTAAATCGTTTGGAGCAAGCCCCAAAACGGCGATACCGATAGATGGGTCGACAAAATAGCGGGTGTTTGCCGTTCTGACCGCCGTCTTTGAACGCAAGTTTGGATTCCAAGCCTCGGAATCTTCAATCACAAAAATCTTTCGCAACGCCTCCATGTAGCCGCCTGCTGTTTTTACGCTGATTTCATTTTCGTCGTTGGTGGCCATATCAGCCACGATGGTGCCGATTGTGGCTTGAGAGCCTTGGTTACGAGCATAAGAGCGCAGCAATAATCGAGCTGTAGTGGAATTGCGATTCACCCCATCTACTCTGGAAATGTCTTTTTTTATCACAGCATCCACATAGTCGAAAGCTTGCGAAAGAGCAGCTTCTGCTTCCAATCCACAAGCGAAAGGCCAACCTCCACGGCATATCAGATATGCGAGGTCGTCGATTTTGAGTTTGTTGACAGCCAAGATTTTATCAGGAGACTCAAACAACTCCTTCAGACTCACTTTTCCATTCGATTCTCCCGACTCATACAAACTCATCGGGCGCATCGTCAGCCAGCTGAAACGGCCTGTGCCAGAATGGTGCATATCTTTTTCTTCCACAGGCACAGCAGAGCCAGTCAATACAAACTGCCCCACCTCGTGCCGGTGGTCAACTTCAAATCTTATGGCATCCCATAGTTTTGGCGCAAGTTGCCATTCATCGATAAGCCTTGGGGTATCGCCATCTAACAACACCGATGGTTCGATTTCTGCCATTTGCAAGTTCGTTTCCAGCGATGCAGGATTATCCATATACAATATGCTTTTAGCCTGCTGCTCGGCAGTGGTGGTTTTGCCACACCACTTGGGTCCTTCAATCAAAATGGCACCTTTACTTGCCAACTTTTTGGCAAGCATTTTATCTGCTATTCTTGGTTTGTATTCCATTTGGTTAAATTTACTGGTTTTCAGATGCAAAGATATGAAAAAAGTTTTACATTTCCTCAGTTGGTAAGTTTTTATTTCCTCAGTTGGCAAGTTTTTATTTCCTCAGTTGGCAAGTTTTTGCTTCCTCAGTTGGCAAGTTTTTGCTTCCTCAGTTGGCGTGTTTTTACTTCTTCAGTTGGTAAATGGTGAGGGGAAATGCGATTGGTGCATAAATAGCGAATAAGGAATTTAAGGCACAAATACAGAACTACTTCCGTAATTTTTCATAACTTTGCGGGGAATTTTATTTTTTAATGATGATGAAAATCAAATGTTTATTGTTTGGAGCAATGATGCTGATGGGGCTTTGCGCCTCCAGTTGCTCGAAAGTTAACGCCCACGATGGCACACAAGCCGATTCGGTGTGCATCGTTGATTCCGACTCTGTTCGCATCGCCGACTCTGTTCGGATGGCTGATTCCATTCGCATCGCCGACTCGATTCGGGTGGCGGACAGCACCTACCACATCACGCTGCTTTTCGCTGGCGACTTGATGCAGCACAGCCAGCAAATACAGATGGGACGAAAAGCCGATGGCACATACGACTACAGCCTCTGCTTTAAATATATGAAGGAGGAGATTGAGCGTGCCGATGTGGCGATAGCCAATTTCGAGACCACGCTCGGCGGCGCGCCCTACACCGGCTATCCGCAGTTCTGCTCGCCCGACCAGTTCCTGATCGACAGCCGCGACGCCGGCTTCGACATCATGCTCACCGCCAACAACCATGTGTGCGACCGCTATTCGAAGGGCATTGAGCGCACCATCGCCATGATGGACTCGCTGAAGGTGCCTCACCTCGGCTCATACGTGAACGAGCAAGAGCGCGAGAGGAATTACCCTTTCCTGCTGGAGAAGAACGGTTTCCGCATCGTGCTGCTCAACTACACCTACGGCACCAACGGCATTCCCACCCGTAAGCCTAATGTGGTGAACTATATCGACAAGAAGCAGATGGCTATCGACATTGCCAAGGCGAAGGGCATGAACCCCGACGCCATTATCGCATGTATGCACTGGGGCGTGGAATACACGCTGCAACCGGTGCCTGCGCAGCGACAACTCGCCGACTGGCTTTTCAGTCAGGGCGTAACGCACATCATTGGCGGTCACCCTCATGTGGTGGAGCCGATGGAGGTGCGCACCGATGCCGCTGGCGATAAGCATGTGCTGGTGTATTCGCTCGGCAATTTCATTTCAAACATGAGCAAGCCTAACACCACCGGCGGCATGACCGTGCGCCTACAACTCAGCAAACAGCACGGCAAAACCACCCTCGCCCACACCGACTATTCGCTCTACTTCGTGAGCCGTGGTTTGTCGAACGGCAAGGGGCAGTCGATGGTGCTGCCAGCCTCCATGCCCGACAGCCACCTCAACGCCCACGAGCGCGCCGTGAAGCGCCAGTTCACCCGTGCAGCCCGCGCCATGTTTGCGCGCAGCAACAAAAACGTGTCCGAACGCCAAATCCCCCTCCCCACAGTGAAAAAATAACTTGACAACTGTTGGGGGATTATATACCCTATCACACAGGGGGATTAACTGGAATTTTGCTAGTTTATCCCCCTGCTTTTTTATCCTTAAAATTTGCTTGTTTGGCGTGAAAATCGGGGTGTTTATCTAAATCGTTTGGAAAAACTTTATGTGTGAATTAATTTTGCATTGTGATTAATATGCTTTTTCATAGTAAAGCAAGCGATAACATTTAATTTGAATTTGTGGAATTGTGTTGATCGTGCAATTCCGCACCAAAAAGTTTGTAAGAGTGATTTTTCGCTTCTCTCGCAGTGATTGCGCGGGAAGTTTTTTTGCACCCCCACCCCACCAAAATCCAATCCCCCAAAAAATCAAAAATTCAATAATTTGAAATCTCAAAGACTCGATTGCTCGAAAACTCATTGGCTTTTAATTCGGGTGGTAATTGAATAAAAATGAATTAAATTGGGGTGTGTGATTGAATTGGGGCATTGTTATGTGCGTTTTATGCATTTAGGTATTCTCTGCCTAATTCGCGTACTGCTCCGAGAATGTATTCCTCTCTTTCTTTTGATGGTTTTTTGAAACCGTTGATATAGTTGCGCAACAAGGTGGCGTTGATTTTACATTTCTTGGCAAATTCTGCTATGTTGATTTCCGGATGCGTCATGAAGAATCGTTGTAATACAGATGGTTCTGCATCCTCATACTCAAAACTTTCAAAGCTCACATCTTCGTCAAGTGCACGCCAATGAAAACCATCAAGTCCAGTGGTGTACTGTGCACGCTCTTCATCGGTGGCATCTTTCAGTTTTGGATACCACAACAGCGATTGCTTCAGAATTTTTCCTTGCTCATCTTCACCAAAGATGTGCTCGCCGTCAAACCATATTTTAGTAATCTTTTTCATCGCTTTCATCGCTTGTCTTGTTAAAATAATTGTCCCAGTATTTAATGATGAGGTCTTTATTCTCGTCGATCACGGCGACAATGCGCTTCAAGTCACTTGCTTTTATGTTGTGTCGCTCTCTTAGCACAAAATTTGCACCATCCCAGTCGAAAATTGCAAGACCATCGTGCCCTTCTACATGCACATGGATTGGTTCATGCTCCCTGCTGTAAAAGAAGAACGAGAAGCCAAAAAACCGAAATATTTCAGGCATAAGTAATTTTTTTACATTTATTATTTTGCACAAATATAGGTATTATTTTCAATACCCACAACAGGCGAGCAACATTTTCCCAAGTGAAATTCGCTTTTTTGATAAGTCGCTTTTATGCCGTCAAAGATTCGGGGGTGTTAATTGGATAAAAATGGATTAAATTGGGTGTTTCTATCAGGCACACTGGGCTTATCAGACCTATCAGGCCCTGAGCTCCCCCCCCCAAAAAAATTTGTTGACCTGTTGACCTGTTGGCTCGTTGACTATTTATATAATGTGCGTTTGTTGGCTTTTTTTGTTAACTTTGCAATTCGGATTAATTTTTCCGAAAACGACAAAGAAAACAACATTATCTTTAAAACAATAATATTAAGAAGTTATGGTTATCGGCTATAGTGCAAAACACATGCTTGAAGAAGAAGGTCAGCTCGGACTTTTTGGAAGGCTAACCGTGGAAGCCATGGCAGAGCATTTCCAACACGACGACTATATATTATACGCTCCCGACACCAAGAACGACACCACTTGTATCAACAATCTACTGGTGCACTCATCTGTGCATCTGAAGACGCCACACAGCAGCGGTTTTGGCAACCACAACAGCAAGGCTATCGTGCAAGCCACGCATCGCCATGGTGTGCAGGTGTTTCACGGATTGGCGACCGACATTCCCGAAGGACTGGAGCGCAACGGCATTGCCACGGTGCTGACGGTGGGCAACTTGCTGCACAAGCATTACCCCGAACGCTATTCGTGGACGGAACGCTTTTTCATCAACAGGGCATTCAAGAAGGCACTGAAAAGCGTGGATGCCGTGGTGGCGATGAGCGAGTTTAGCAAAAGCGAAATTGTGGACCAGTATGGCGTGGACCCCGAAAAAATCAGGGTGATTATGCCGGTGTGCGAAAAGGTGTTTGCCGAATCGGTGTCCGACGAGGCGAAGAAGGTGCACCGCCAGCGATTTGGCTTGCCCGAACGATTTATTTTGGTGCCCGGTATGCTCGACGAGCGCAACAATATGCTGAAGGTGGTTGATGCCTTGGCAAAGTTGGGCGATGATGAGTTGGGTATCGTGGTGATGGGCCACCGCAACAGCTATTACCAGAAAATCAAGGCTCACGCAGCGCATTTGGAACTCCCCAACCCCATCGTGCGCATCAGGGAAAGATACAACGCCGCCTTCAACGTGGTGTATGCCATGGCGTCGGTGGTGGCATACCCCTCTCGCTACGAGTGTGCGAGTATGCCCATTATGCGTTGCCTGAGCTGCGGCACACCTGTAGTGGCTGCCACTGGCTCGTGTATGGAGGAATATGGCGGTGATGCCGCACTCTATTTCAACCCCGACTCTGCCGACGAACTGGCTGATGCCATTTCTCGCGCCATGGGCTCGGAGCGTGAAGCACTCTTGGCGGCCGCCAAGGTGCAAAACGAGAAGTTCACCTCGCTGCGCTTGGCCACCCAGCTCCGCGAACTCTACCGCGAATTGCGAAGCAACAAGAAACATCAATAATATTAACATATCAGAACATGGCAAAAGCAACTGAAATCGACATTGAAGCCCGCGCAAAAGCCGGACGCGAGAATTTTCTGAAAGGCTACAACTGCGCCCAATCGGTGATTGCGACTTTTGCAGATATTTACCCCTCCGACGACATCGACACGCTCTTGCGCCTGTCGGCTTCGTTTGGTGGTGGCATGGGGCGCTTGCGCATGACTTGCGGCGCGGCGAGCGGTATGTTTATGCTTGCCGGACTTGAAAACGGCAGCGCCACCCCCGGCAATATGGAGGCACGCACCCGAAACTACGCACTGGTGCAGGAGTTGGCGGCGAAGTTCAAAGAGGAAAACGACTCGTTGATTTGCGCCGAACTCTTAGGTATGCGCACTGGCAAGATTGAGCCACCACGCCCCAGCGAGCGCACCACCGAATACTACCGCGAGCGTCCATGCCCACGCCTGGTGGAATGTGCCTGCCGCATCTACGCCCACCATCTGGCAAACAAGAAATAATTTGTCACTTTCACAAAAACCTATTTGAATTATCAAACTTGACCGAGGATTGCTGAAACTCATTTTTTATTTGTAAATAGATGTAGAAGGCAATAAAAAAAATCGTAACTTTGTTACTTAAAGAAATAAATCCAGAAAATGACCAAGGATTTTAATGCATAACGGCAATTTCGCCGATAACTATTTAATTGAAACCCCAATGTAGTTATACAAGGTTTGGTCGTCCTCTGGATCTACATTGAAGTTTTTTATTTTTATGAAAATAATAAGTCTTTTTAGTGGTGCTGGAGGTCTTGACCTTGGCTTTCATAAAGCCGGGTTTAAAACTGTTGTTGCAAATGAGTTTGACAAGAAGATTTGCCCCACATTCAGAGCCAACTTCCCCGATGTGAAACTCATAGAGGGAGACATAAGGAATATCAACAGCTCTGAATTTCCAGATGATATTACAGGCATTATTGGTGGACCTCCTTGCCAATCATGGAGCGAGGCAGGCTCGTTAAAAGGCATAGAGGATGCCCGTGGACAACTCTTTTTTGAATACATCAGGATTCTCCGTGACAAAAAACCTTATTTTTTCGTTGCAGAAAACGTGTCAGGTATGCTTGCTAATAGACACAGCGCAGCTGTAGCTGGCTTTCTCAAATTATTTGATGAGGCGGGATATGATGTTGTTTACAAATTATTAAACGCAAATGATTACGATGTGGCACAAGACAGAGATAGGGTCTTTTATATCGGATTTCGTAAAGATTTAAAGATTCATGATTTTAAATTCCCTATACCTTGTCAACATAAGCCCACATTAAAAGAGTGCATTTGGGATTTGAAGGATTCTGTTATTCCAGCAAAAGCCCATAATAAAACTAATGGCAGTGCATGCGCATTCCCAAATCACGAATATTTTATTGGAGCTTTCTCCCCTATATTTATGTCCCGGAACCGCGTTAGGAGTTGGGATGAACCAGGATTCACTGTTCAAGCAAGTGGTAGGCAATGTCAACTACACCCACAAGCTCCAAAAATGATAAAGGTTGAAAAAAACCTTCAAAAATTTGTAGAAGGTCAAGAGCACTTATATCGAAGAATGAGCGTTAGAGAGGTGGCCCGAGTTCAGGGCTTCCCTGATGATTTCAAGTTCATCTATGAGGACGTGAATTATGGATATAAAATGATTGGCAATGCAGTTCCTGTAAATCTTGCTTACCATGTTGCTTCACAAATAAAAAAATATCTGAATGACAAAGGAATAAGCTAATGAGAATAGTGTCCTTATTTTCTGGTTGTGGCGGTTTAGATTACGGCTTTGAGAAAGCTGGATATGATGTGGTGTGGGCAAATGAAATTGACAAAACTATATCATCCACTTATCAACTAAACCACAAACAAACTCACTTGGAAACAAGAGACATAAGGACTTTGCTAAATTCTGATATTCCCTTTTGTGATGGCATTATTGGTGGACCACCTTGTCAATCATGGAGCGAAGGCGGTAAAGGTCTTGGGCTAAATGATGATAGAGGACAGTTGTTCCTTGAATATATCAGAGTTGTAGAAGATAAGAAGCCTAAATTTTTCTTGATTGAAAATGTAAAAGGTCTACTGAATGATAAACATTCTTCGGCGTTCTCTCTGTTTCTACAAAGACTTTCAGATGCAGGCTACGAGGTCACTTATGCACTTGTAAATTGCGCAAATTATAAAATCCCACAAGATCGGTATCGGGTTTTTATTGTAGGCATCAATAGTTGCTATTCTCAACATTATTTATTTCCCAATCCTATAGATTCTGCAAAAGTCACGCTTAAACAAGCTATAGGAGACATTTTGACCGAGCCAACAAAGTATATTAATGAGGTAGTGACCGAGAATAAAAATTTTATTAACCACGATGTATATGCCGGTCCATTTGATGCAAAATTTATGGCCCGCAATCGTGTTCGAGGTTGGAACGAAACTTCATTTACAATACAAGCTCAAGCAAAAAATGAGCCATTGCATCCACAAGCCCCAAAGATGATATACAAAAGTCAGAATAAGCGTATTTTTGCTAAAGGCTTTGAACACCTTTACAGACGACTTAGCATACGTGAATGTGCAAGAATTCAATCATTCCCAGACTCGTTTATATTCCATTACACCAATATCGCAGATGGCTATAAAATGGTAGGAAATGCTGTACCACCACGCATGGCTTTTTTCTTAGCAGAACAATTAAAACTAATATTAAAAAGACTATAAGTTATGGACACTTCAAATTCTTCAATATATGGCAAAGCTTATGAGTATGCTTGTATCCTTGCATTAATTGATAAAGTTGAACAATTTAGAGAAATCGAAATTGGCGAAAATAATAGCGTAATAATCGCACGCCAAAGATATGAAAGTGTAGATGATGATATGAGAACAGATATGCTTCTTTCGGCAAAAGCGGGAATTGAAGCTATTATTAATATGGAGCCTCGTATCACAGAAGATGGCAAAGACCTGCTTACTGTCACATTACAACCTGACACGGCCGCAACCAAAAAAGGCGACATTAGAGATGTACTAATTATCCGACGATCTATAAAATGGGAAATTGGCATATCTGTTAAGCACAACCATAGTGCATTAAAGCATTCTCGAATCTCTCCACATATTGATTTTGGAAAAGACTGGATGGGTGTGCCATGTTCCCATAATTATTTCGACAATATCAACAAGGTTTTCAAAAAATTAGAAAAAGCAAAAACCGAAAATAAAAAATGGTCAGAAATAAGGAGCAAGGAAGATGATGTATACATTCCTCTATTACAGGCTTTCATGGACGAATTCACCTCGCTTCAAAAAAGTCATAACGTCACATCAAAGCTTGTGAAGTATTTAATTGGTAGTAATGGGCGAGATTATTATAAATTAATTCATCACAACAACCACACTGCAACCATTGTTCCATTCAACCTATATGGCACATTGAACTTATCTGCTGCCAATCAGAAGCCACAAATTGAAATCCCACCAATTAATTTACCAAACCGAATTATAGAATTGTCGTTTAAAGAAAAGTCCAAAACCACAATTGTTTTGACAATGAATAAAGGGTGGTCTATTTCTATGAGACTTCACAATGCATCAAGTCGCGTTGAGATGAGTTTAAAATTTGACATCCAGTTACAAAGTAAGCCTGAGGATTTGTTCTATCTTGATGTTAAATGGTAATGTTTCACACATTTCATATGTATAATAATTTTTATATAAAATTGGACAATTTGAAAATCAAAAATTGGCTCAAACGCCTAAACATCTTGCATATAGTATGCTTATTTCTAATTATAGCAATTGCCCTAAATTTCGTTTTAAATATCAAGTCTGACATTGATGTGATTGGTGACAATAATGCGCCAACGATATGGCTGAATTTTTGGGGAACATACTTGGCCGCAATTGCAGCTTTCTGCGTGATTTTTCAAAACCACAAACATAAATTACATAAAGAAGAAAGAATTAAAAACGAGCGATTAGTTAATTACATAGTAAGGCAAGCCGAAAACAATCCATACCGTAAATTTACTGCTATTCTTACGAGAATAATGGAATACAAAAACTCCACAAATGATTCCTTCTATAAACGAGATCGTTTAAGCCTACAAATCGAACAATTAAAGATTCAAATCGACAACTTTAAAGCTGAATTACAGTTCTTTGAAATAGAATTGTGTTCAATTTTTCCGAAAGAAAAAGGTGAGTTTATAAGCCCATATGCAAAAGATTTTGAAGGTTTGCTCAAATCCATTTCAGAAGCAACAGATAAAACAAAAAAATACTTAGTTAATGGAGAAGAAATGGAGGATCTTAATATGGAAACTTTAGAAGAACAAAATCAAAAACTACAAGAAAGCACAAAGCAATTATTGAATAATTATCACAATGGGACTAAAAACTAATCCTCAACATCTAACAATCAATTAGAATGACTTTAGAGAGTTGATGTAGATAGAAATATAATAATTTATAGTAATTTTGTGACTATAAAATGAATAAGGAGATATGATGAAACGATTTGCAATTATGATGCTGATGCTTGCGCAAGTGGCTACGGTGCTTGCCGGTCAGTATGAGCTGATTAGCGACACGCTCACAAATTCGAAGATTTATCCGGGCACCACTCATGCGCTGCAGGTGTATGTGCCCGAAAAATACAACGGCCAAGAACCTGCGTGCCTGTATGTGGGGCTCGATGGTGTGCTTTGCAACGCCCCTACCGTAATCGACACGCTGATTGCGCAGGGCAAGATGCCGGTGACCATCGGCGTGTTTTTGCAGCCGGGCGTGGTGCACGATGCCATGGGCAATGTGGTGCGCTACAACCGCAGCAACGAATTTGACCGCACTTCACCACTTTTCGCCGAATTTCTGGAAAAGGAGGTGCTGCCCGAAGTGCAAAAACTCACCGACAGCAAGGGCAACCCTATCCGCATTTCTCGCCACACCGAAGACCACATGATTTTCGGGTTGAGCAGTGGCGGTATCGCCGCATTCATGGCGGCATGGCACCGTCCCGACCTGTTTTCGCGCGTGTTTAGTGGCGTGGGCACTTTTGTGGGTATGCGTGGCGGCAACGAGGTGCCTATGTTTGTGCGCAAGGGCGAGCCTCGTGCACTGAAGGTGTGCTTGCAAGACGGCACCGACGACGCTTGGAATCCGCTGTTTGGCAACTGGTACGAGGGCAATCAGATGCTTGCCTCGGCACTGGATTTCGCTGGCTACAAAACCAAATTCGACTGGAGCGACAGCGGCCACGATGTGGGACGCGCCACCCTCATTTTCCAAGAAGTGATGGAATGGATGTGGAAAGGCTGGCCTGCCGACGTGGTGCCGAGTGCCACCAAAAACGATTTGCTGAGCAAAGTGCTTGTGCCCGACAGCGAATGGGAACTTGCCGACACGGTGGTGAATATGCCTGCCTCTTGGGGCAACATGGTGTATTACCCCGACATGAGCCTTGCCGTGAAGGAGACGCAAGGCAGCAACTGCCTGAATCAGGTGATTGTGGACGACGGTCAGAATATGTATGAGCAGCCTTTCTACTGGCTGCACAGTTTCGATAATGCTCAACTCGAAATCGGTCCGATGGAATTTGACGCCGATGGCAATCTGTGGGTGACCACCAACGCCGGTATTCAGATTTGCGACCAAAACGGCAGAGTGCGTGGCATGGTGATGCTGCCCTGCCTTGGCGAAAAGAAGAACTGGAAAGCCATCAAAATCCAAGACGGCTCCGTTGTGCTCTTCGACGAACAGCAAAACGCCTACGTTCGCCCCTTCCGCGTAAAAGCCCCCCAAGGCGGCACCCGCCCCAAATCCCAAGGCCAAGGATAGGTCTCTGGAAGTCAACGAGTCAACAAGTCAACAAGATTTGATGGGTCAGACGAGTCCGACTTGTCCGACCCGTCAGACACCAAAAAAAACTCGTTGACTTGTTGACTCGTTGACTTGTTGACTCGTTGACTTGACTACTCCTTTGTGAGCACTCGTGGGAGCAGGGTGCGCACGCCTGAGGCGAATTGCACTTCGCAACTGCCGTTGGGCTTCACCCCCACCACCGTGCCTTGACCGAACACAGTGTGCTTCACGATGTCGCCGATATGGATTGCACCATCGTCGGCAGCCGATGCCGGGACTTCGCTTGAGGGGTTGTCGTCGTAACTTTCGATGCCCAACTGGTCGTTTAGTTCGTCAATCATCGCTTTTGCATTCATATAGATGTGGGGTGGAATCTTTCGCTTCACATCTATGATATTTTCGGGTATCTCCATCAGGAAGCGAGAGGGAAATTTGCCGCACTGGTTGGCTGCGCTGTAGCCCTCGCTCTCGGTCAGAATCAGTTCACGCTCGGCGCGCGTAGCCGCCACGTACATCAATCGGCGTTCCTCTTCCTCGGCAGCCTTCAAACGCTCACGAATGGCGCGATGGCTGGGGAAAACACCCTCGTTCAGCCCCATCACAAACACATAGGGGAACTCCAATCCCTTCGCCTGGTGAATGGTCATCAACTTCACTGCATCTTCGTTGTTGCGATAGTCGGCATTGGTGTAGAGTGCGATGTCTTGCAGATAATCATCGAGCGACACCGGTTCTTCGCCCAAGCGTAGGCTGTTTTCATAGTCCTTGATGCTGTGGAGCAATTCGGTGATATTTTCAAGTCGGTCTTCGTCCTCATCGCTGCGATATTCCTCTTTCAGACCGCTGCTCGTGAGCACTTGGTCGAGCGTGCTGCCAATGCCACAACCCTTCGCTATCAGGGTGCGGCCAGCCTCTATCTCCTTCACGAAATCAGCCATTTGCGTGCGGCGGAGTTCGGGCGAATCGATGAAGGCGCTGAGCGTTTCATACAGCGACATCGGCTGCTCTAAATTCTCCGCGCGCCTCATCAGCCATTCAAGCGACTTTTTGCCGAATTTGCGCGACGGCACATTGCACACACGCAAAAACGCCAAATCATCGTTCGGGTTGGCAATCAGGCGCAAATACGACAGTGCGTCCTTGATTTCCTTGCGCTCGAAGAAGCGAATGCCACCCCACACGGCGTAGGGTATGCCATTCTTAATCAACTCCTGCTCCACTCCACGCGATAGGTAAGCCGCACGGAAAAGAATGGCGATTTCACCGTAGGTGCCCTTACCTTTTTTCACCGCCTTAGCGATGGTGTCGGCTATCCACTTACATTCCTTGCTGTCGTCGTCGGCGTGGTAATGCACCACTCGCACGGCACGAGGCTTTTCGGTGAACAAGTCCTTTGGCACACGGTTGCGGTTGTGGCTGATGATTGCGTTTGCCACATCGAGGATATCGGGTGTGGAGCGATAGTTCTGGTTGAGCACGATGTCGGTGTCGGCATGAAAATCCACAAACAACTGCGGACGCGACCCACGCCACTCGTAAATGGCTTGGTCGGGGTCGCCCACCACGCACAGGTTGCCCAGTCCGCCGCTCAAAATCGTGAACAATTCCCATTCGTCGGCATCGCAGTCCTGCACCTCGTCAATTTGCAGATAGTTGAGTTCCGACTGCCACTCCTTGCACACTTCGGGGAAATTGTGGAGAATGTAGAGCGTGAAATACATCAAATCATCGAAATCCACGGCAAACAACCGAAGTTGCTCCTTCAGGTAATTGCAGAAAAACTGCATATCGGCTTTCGGCTCCGCCTTCGAATGTGGAAGCATAAATTGCGCCACATAGTCCATGCGCATCTTCCCTTTGGTTTTTCCGATATGGGCGAGGTGCTTGTTCACGGTCGATTTCTTTCGGTCGATATTCATCGCCTCCATAATGCGCTTCACCATCGCCTTTTTATCCTCATCGTCGAGAATGGTGAAAGTTTTCGGATAACCCAAGCGATGGATTTCCTTGCGCAGAAATTTCACGCAAAAGCCGTGAATGGTGCACACATAGTCGGTCACCAGCCCCGAATCCACCAACCTGGATATGCGGTGCTTCATTTCCTGCGCCGCCTTGTTGGTGAAAGTCATACACAGAATGTTGCCAGGGTCCACACCCAGCACATTCACTAAATAGGCATATCGGTGAGCAATCACGCGCGTTTTGCCAGAGCCTGCACCAGCAATGATGCGCACACTCCCCTCGGTGGCTTGCACAGCCTCCTGCTGCCGTTCGTTCAGATTTTTGAGCAATTGATTCATCATGCGATTTTCGGTATTACCCCACAAAGATAACACATTTTCCCCCAATTCCCCAACACCCCACCCCAAAACACATAATACCAATAATTTAAAAAAACCTCAAAAATCAAGAATTTTCAGCATCATCTACCCCCTCATAATCGACAACACCATAACGTAGGAACATACCTCGGTATGTTTCGCTGCAATCGGCAATGTTCAACGCATCACCCAACATGCCAAAGACATGTCCCTACGCTATGGCGTTATCATTTTGGGACATTTGATACGGTTTTTTACCAAGAAATCATTTTATCATCAGGGGGAATGGATAAAAGTGAGATTCATGGTATTGATTTCAGGTTTTCAACATTTGGTGGGGGATCACTTGTTGGTGGCAAAATTAATTGCGGAAGAAGAAAAATGCAAATTCACGCACCCTTAAATATAGTCAAAATGCACTGATGGAGTGAATTTTATCCCACAAAAAGAGGCAAAAACGCCGATTTATCACTATATTTGCAATCACCAAAACTCACCAATCCTCACGAATATGACACAAAAACAAACACAGGAAAAGCCAATATTAGGAAAGTGGAAAAATTTCTACAACCACCATATTCCGCAAGAGAAAACCATTCTTGACCAACGCCGCCAGCACCTGACAGCATGGTATGTGGTGCTGCTCATATTGGGCATACTCGCCGACTTGCTGGAGGTGTCGGGGTCGTTCGACATCTTCTATAAATACACCAACAGCGTGATGCTCGCACTCACACTGCTATACACTGGGCGCTATATCGCCATGAAAACCAGCATCACACGCACCATGGCACTGCTGTCGGGCAACACCCAACTTTTTATCGCCACCGACACCGTGTATTGCGCCCTCTCGCCCTCGGTGCCACACCCCCAAATGGTGATTCTGGTGAATATGCTCATCTTGGCAGGAAATATCATGTTTTCCATCGCCACGTTCCAAAGGGCAATCACGCTGTTCAATGTGGCTATAGCCGTAGCCACATTCTATTCGTGCATGATATTCTCCGACAACTACGAATTTCAGCAATATTTCACAATGGTGGTGCTGCTGTTCACCTTCACAGGCATTCTCGGACTGCACATCGCGCACAACACGCGCCAACTGCAAAGCGACTACGAGTCAATCAAGGAAGAGGAAGAAGAACTGATGCGAGTGCTCCAGCTCAACAAGGAGCAACTGAAACTCTATATCGAGCTGTCGAAGCGTGAATACAAGGAGGACGAAACACGACTCATTCTCGCAAAATTCAGTGAAAAGACACAGAAATACGTGGTTGACAATGTGACCAAATACATCCAAGGCGAAAAATTCAACGACGATCGCATCAAGGAGCAATTCCCCGAACTCTCGCCATCTGAACGCGAAATCGTGCACCTCATTCTGCGCGGACACAAGTTGGGAGCCATCTGCACCATGCTCAACAAATCGGAGTCAAACATCAACACCCAGCGCGCCAATATCCGCCGAAAACTCGGCCTCCACCCCACCGACAACCTCAACAAAGCCTTAGAATCCCGAATGTCCACCCCCACCAAATAACGAGATCCTGAAACTTGTCGGTACAGTGGGAAATTCCAGAGGATAGATTATGCACTGTTGCCGAATCGTGAATGTAATCAAAAACAAAAACATAAAAAACAGCCTTGGAGCAACGTGGAA
This sequence comes from Bacteroidales bacterium, assembly GCA_004557565.1. GTDB lineage: Bacteria > Bacteroidota > Bacteroidia > Bacteroidales > Muribaculaceae > Sodaliphilus. Next base: position 44,266 of record SFGS01000004.1, read on the forward strand.
TGCTTCGCATTTGGCGGTGCGACTGTGCGCTTTGCGTCATTGGAAACGAGTTTCCGGCGAAAAACCCCAAATGAAACAATCTTCTGGTAGGGACGTGATATTTCACGTCCGCCCATGATAACAGTAACACACTGAATATCAACCATCTGTTACAGAATCGAATTATCACACCACTACCATGTTTTTTTTCGGGAGAGTCGGTGTTTGCTTTATTTATCCACTGAACCCCGACTTGTCTGACAACAAATCACATACAAAAAAAGCACTGGGCAGAACGGGGGTGTTCTGCCCTGTGTTGGGGATTATGCGTTTACGATTATGGGGGCAATCGTTACGGTTGCAAGGGGTTAGCGGAGTTGCTTGGTGGTGGTGATGGTGCCGTCGGTGTGGCGGGCTACCACGATGTTGATGCCTTCGAATGGCACTGCGCTTTCGCGACCCATAGCGTCGAAGTAGCGAACCGATTCCACAGGAGCAGTGGTCTTCACTTCAGTAACTGAAGTTTGTTCGGTTTTGCCTGCTGGCATGAAGATTACCAAGCCGAGGGTTTTGTTGTCAACTTTGTGCCAAACCACCTTCTCGATGCTTACGCTGTCTTGTGCTTCCACATTCCAGAGGTTGCCTTGAGCATAAACGGTCTTAGGACCATTGTTGAAGAGGTCGTAGAGCACATTGTTGTTGCCATTGTTCTTAAACACGTTTTCGCCTGGGTTGTAGTCGGCAGCGTTCTTGTCTTCCACCTTACCAGCGTTCACTTCTGGAGAACCGATGATGGTCACGCCCCAGAGGTTGTTTTGGATAAGGTTGCCCTTGATGTAGGCTGCGCCCTTGCCAGCAGAATCGTAGATGCTGATACCGCTACCACCGTTGTTGGCGTTGGTTTCGTAAGTGTTGTCAACGATGTCGTTGTCGATGATGTAGGCGTTCACAGGACCGGTAACGTTGATACCGTAGCGGTTTTCCTTCACCACGTTGTTCTTGATCACCACCTTGTTAGAGAAAGCCATGCCAAGCATATTGCTCACAGCAATACCACCCACCTTGGTGTAGTGTCCACCGATAATGGTGTTGTCCGAGATTTCCACATCTTCTGTACCGCAGGTGGTGAGGTTGATTTGTGGACGGTTAGAGTTCTTGTAGTTGTTGGCACCGAAGTAGCAGTTGGTGATTTTGATGCCGATTGGGGTGTTGGCACCGTTGCTGATAGCTGCTGAAGCACTTTCAAGGAAGTTGCAACGATCCACCAAGTTGCCAGTGCAAGATGCGGTGAAGTTGAGGGCACCGCCAGAAGAAAGTGTACCATTGTATTTATAGAAAGTGCAGTTTTCTGCTGTCAACTGAGCCTTGTCGCCACCGAAAGTGAAGCCCACATACTCAAAGCGAGCATTTTTGAGGATAGCCTTGGCATTGTCGCTAAGCATACGGAATCCCTTTGGAGTGGACTCCTCACTGTCGCGAGTGATGAGCACGGTGTCGGCAGGAGCACAGTCGAGTGTACCGTTTACTCTCACTTGAAGTTTGTTGGTAAACTTCACCACTTCGTTGTTTTGCAAACGAAGCACGTCGCCATCGGAGATGGTGAATGTGGAGTCGAGCACCCAAGCGCCTTCAACCTTATGAACACCGCAAGCCTCAATCTTGGAGAGGTCTTCGAGGGTGTAAACCGTACCATTGCCTGGAGAAACGAACTCGTCGGCATAGGCGCCAGCAGCTAAAGCCGCAGCGAACATAAGAGTAATAATTTTTTTCATAAGCTTACGTTTTAATTATATTACTGAATTATTTGATATAACAAAATTAAGAACAATCCAAGAAAAAACCAAATTTGTGTACATGTATAACCATAGCAAAACCCAAAAATTACGATTTCTAATCGGCAGAGCCTCGCTTGTTGGATAATTTGTTGTAATTTTGCAACGTAATTTACAATCTATAATCCGACAAAAAAATGTTAGGACTCACATCTGCACTGGTCACCGTAGGACTACTGGTGATTTCAAACACTTTTATGACTTTCGCCTGGTATGGGCATCTGAAACTGCAAAACGCGGGCATTTCCACCCATTGGCCTCTGGCGGTGGTGATTTTGTTTTCGTGGGGCATCGCCCTGCTGGAATACTGCTTTATGGTGCCAGCCAACCGCATCGGTTTCTCCGAAAACGGCGGTCCATTCTCGCTGATGCAACTGAAAATCATTCAAGAGGTGGTCACCCTCACGGTATTCACCATTTTCGTGACCATCTTCTTCAAGGGCGAACAACTGCACTGGAACCACTTCGTGGCATTTTTGCTGCTGATTGCCGCCGTGGGCTTCGCATTCCTCGACACCAGCAAATAATGACATGGGCAAACTTGGCTTACATACCGAAAAGAGCATTTGGCAACGCCCTGCGTGGGTGGCGATTTTCGCATTCACTGCCGCCTTCGCATGGGGTTGGGCTTATCCGCTCATCAAACTCGGATTCGCCGAATTTGGCATCACTCCCGACCAGACTGGCAGCAAAATGCTGTTTGCCGGCGTGCGATTTGCCATTTCTGGGCTGATTATCTTAGCGATGGCTAAGGGCGCGCATCGGAGTTTCGTGATGAGCACCGGTGTGCGTGGCTGGGCGTTTATCCTCATCTTCGCCCTGCTCAACACCTCAATCCACTATGCGTGCTTCTACATCGGCCTCTCGCACAGCGCAGGTTCGCGTGCGGCGATTCTCAACTCGCTCAGCGTGTTCACCCTGGTGATTTTGGCGTGTGTGGCATACCCCTCCACCGACCGCCTCAACGCCAGCAAGGTGGTGGGCTGTGGGCTCGGATTTGCGGGCATACTGGCGCTGAACATTGGCGGTGCCGACAGCGGCGGCTTCACTTGGCTGGGCGACGGTATGATTATCGGCAACGCCCTTTGCTCTGCGGCAGCCGGGCTGATGACCAGAAAGATGAACCGATACATCGATGTGTTTGTTGGCACGGGCTACAGTCTGCTCGTGGGCGGCATCCTGCTTGCCATTCCGGGGTTGGCTATCGGTGGCACAGTACCGATGGTTACGGCGTGGGGCATCGTGATACTGCTATTGCTCATCGCCATCTCCACCGTGGCTTTCGGTCTGTATAACAAACTGCTCAGTTGCAACCCTGTGGGCAAAGTGGCAATCTTCAATTCGCTCATTCCTGTGATTGGCGCTGTGAGCAGTTGTATTTGCCTCGGCGAGCCATTCTACTGGAAATACGCCTTCGCCGCCATACTCGCCGCCGCCGGCATCTACACCATCAACCAAGCAAAAAAATAAACCTTACTGCCCTATTTTTCATTTGAATTAAAATAAGTAACTTTGTAAATCTGATAATACTAAAAAAACAACCCTCCGTGGGCAGAGGTAAATGCCTAAATAGAATATTGAACTATATGACTAAAGAAACTTCAAAAAAAATAGCCATCACCGAAATGTGTGGAGGGAAAAAGATAGTTATACAACTGTATTGCCCACACTCTTTAAACGAAGATGGCATCTTTATGTCTTTTGAAGATCAAATGGCAATAGTTTCTCGTTACTTACATAATAAAGGTTTCAAAGTTGATGAAGATACCGTTTCGGGGACATCAACTAAACATCCACTGTTCTCAGATTTATTTTCAGTCCCATTTTTGACCACCGACACCCCAAAATTCATATTACAACTTGGAGGTGATTCTACGTTGTTGAACGCCAGCAAATCCACCAACTTTAATTTCAAAATAGAGGGTGCCCAGTTTTCTGACGAGGAAATTAACGGTATCAATTCCCTCAACCCAAAGCGAAACAAAGTCATTGACCGTGTGAACGCTATTAAGGCGAAAGGGGGAAAACTGGTGTTTGACAGAGTGGACAATCCCACATTCTACAACAACCTCATCATGCTTGATGGCGACTTGCCTTCTGTGATTGCGAGTCTGCTTTTAGAGCACTTAAATAGCGGAGTTTCCACTTTAAAAGAATTGGTGAATCGGATTACCGAAATCAATCCTCTGGGGTATGACACACGACAGCCTTCGCCTTTCTACGCCTATAAAGTGAAGCACCTTTTAACCTCTGCGGCATTGGGGATGATGCCTGCCACGGCTTGGGATGGCAGACTTGATGCAAATGGCGGATATTTGGTGGTGAAAGGTGATGGAGATATTCTTTGCTATCACTTCTATGACAGAAACCGATTTGAGGACTACCTGTTCTCTAATGCGTATTTAGAGCGTTCAAGCACTTCACGCCACAACTATGCCTCAATCATCAAAGAAGAAGATGGCACATTATCGTTCAAAATTAATTTTCAAGTAAGATTAAAATAAAATTCTGAAATTTTGTTATCTTTGCAATTGGTATATATACAACAGAATACGTGGGGATGTGTCGAATATCCCAAAAACGACAACGCTATTGCGTAGGGACATGCCTTTGGCATGTTTCCAATGCGTTGATTCATTGATGATTGCATCGAAACGCTCCGAAGGCACAACCTTCGATTATGATGGAATCGCAAATTTGACACACCCTCCTAAACATCAGCATATTATGGCAGAAAAAAGATGCCCAAACTGTGGAAACCCCGTGCCTCAAGGGTCGAAATTTTGTAATCACTGCGGTTGCGTACTAACAGCCGAAATTGTGTGCCCCAACTGTAAAAGCACAATCCCAGCCGATAGTGCTTTCTGTCCGGCTTGCCGCACAGCCATCACACCCGGCACAGCACAGGCAGCAGCCACACAGCAAGAAGGAAAGAAAAGCAAAGGCGTGCTCAAATATTTTGTGTGTGCCGCTATCGCTGCATTTATCGGACTTGTGGTGGTGCGCACGCTCTTTTTCACCGGGCATCCAGACGAACCCACTGCCGCTGATGTGGAAGTGACCGACATCGACGCCGGTCGCTACAACGATGTGTTTAACAACGCATTGATTAAAAACAATCTGAAAAACGATGGCGACAAGATAGCCTACGCTTGCCCGGTGAAAAATGTCACCACTGGCGAGGTGGACAAACTCATCGGCGTGACCTACCTCTCCGATGCGTCGCACTCTTTCTATAAGATTTTCACCCTCACCCTGAACGGTCAAGAGTGGGACATCAAACTCAACAATCAGAAATACGTGGATGGCTACAACCTGATTTTCGACCCGAAGTCGCTCCGCGCCGAGGAAATTCCTGCCGTGGTGGATATTCAGGGCAAGCGATACATGTTTTTCGCCTACGCATGCGTGCCTTCAAATGAGGAATCGGGCAAAATCACCACCGTGTATTTCGACATCGACGCTCAGAAGGAAATACGCCAAGTGGATTTCTACGGCACTCTCATGCGCGACATGGACGGTCAGATGATTCTGAAATGCAACTCCGTGCCTGTGGGCACTGGCATTCTCGACAACGAACTTATCAAGCGCGCACGCAGCATAGGTATGCTCCATGTTCCCACCGAGGAGGAATTGGCTCGCGAAAAGGCTGAGCAAGAGCGTCTGGAAGCCGAAAAGGCTGAGCAAGAGGCTGAGCTGGCGGCTCAACAGGCTGCCGACGAGCAGAGATTCGAGAGCGGTGAAGAGGTGAAAGTGGAAGCACAGCAAGTGGACAAAAACACTCCGCTGTTCCGTGCCGAAGACTTCTCAAAGAAAATCAAGGGCGGCGGCTACACCGTGTTTATGCTGAAAAACGGCAAGGTGTTTGCCTTCAGCAAGTCCACCAACAGCACATTTGAGGTGCACTTCGGCGGCGGCTCAGCCATCGACATCGGCTTTGAGGATTCGGGTGCCGGCATCGTGAACATTCGCACCAGTTCAGGCAAAGTGCAATACAATCTGGGCAGCAAAACGATGAGAAAGGTGGAATAATCCCACACATGCGCCCACATCAGGCGTGTGGTAATACGATAAAACTTATTTCTAACATTTTACGGCATGAAAATCTACATTGTTAAAGACGATATGCGACTGGGGCCGTTCACGCTTGAGGAAGTGAAACGGCAGGGCATCAGCGCCGACACGCTTGTGTGGTTTAAGGGTATGCCCGACTGGAAAGAAGCGCGCGCCATTCCCGAACTGGCAGGAGCCTACATACCCGACATTCCGCCTACCGCCGAGGTAGATGAAGATGATGCCGTAGAAGAAACCGGCATCGACTCCGCTCCAGAGCCTCCAGCCGAAACCTACGCACCTCAACCACAGCCACAACCACAGCGCTACGCCTACACCCCATTGCCCGACGAGGGCAAGGCGAAGAAGTCGAAGGCTGGCATCATTGGCATCATCTCGCTTTTGGTGGTGATGCTGATATTATGCATCATGGTGCTCACCAAGCCCTCGAAAGCCGACTACATCGACTCCATCACACGCGTGACCACGGAATATGTGCTCGACCAAGTGGGCAACACGCCGCTTGGAATGTCGGAATCGGTATCTGGCACAGTGAAATTCTCCACATCAAAAGCGGTGAGAGCCGTGCTTGAGCAGACCTTGTATGTGGAAGACTGCCTGATTTTCAACAAGGCGAAAGTGTCGGTGGGCGAACACACCTTCACGGTGGGCATCGGCATGTTTGGACATGTGTTCACCCTCAGCAAAGAGCAGTTGGCCGCGGCAGTGACGGCAACCATCGAAAAAGAGCGCAAAAAAATGGTGCAACGTGCCACCGAAGCCGTGCAGGAAACCATCGACAGCACCATTGAATATGGCAAGCAGAAGGTGGAGGAATTGGGTATCGACCGAGGCACCATCGACAATGCCATCGACTCAATCAAAAACAAAGCCATTGAAAAGGGCAACGAACTGGTTGACGAAGCCGTGGAGCATGCCAAAGAAAAAGGCAAAGAAGCCCTCAACGAACTCTGGAATTAAAATTTTACCATTAATTTGTGGTATTTTTACCACTTTTATTTGCAAATTACCCATAATTTGTATTACCTTTGTGTGCGAAATGGTAAACGCCCAATCGCACACAGAATAAAGACTGCGGCGATGCCATCTCAAAAAAGAGAACAGACAACACACACTTTAACCCAAATCGGTCATTAGGTCTTGTGGTATTTCGGAATTTTAGAAGAATGAATTTTGTTTGTCTTTTAATGAGTAATAGCGAGCTATTACGAATTAAAAACAAGCGAAAGGCATCTTAAAAAAGCCGAAAGACCGCAAGAAGTAATCTAAAAATCCTTTCACGGCCTAATGACCGATTTGGGTTTAAATCAGACAACAACACACAATGATTGACATCAACGCAAAAAAGGAAAATTGCCTTGCGAGAGACAAGGAATTTTTGAGCATCTACAATGATGCATTCAATTTCATGATTGAAAACCGCGTGCCCGACCCGCACAACCGTGCCTTGCACTGGACCATTGAAAACGGACAGCCACATTACAATCTGAGTTACAGCCGTGCCTACCGCGTGGTGTGCCAAATGCTCACGGGCGACCGCATAGCATTCAACAGCCACCTGCGCCAGATGATGTGGAGCGAGATTTGCAAGAAGGTGAAATCGCTCACCACGCTGCACCCCGACTTGAGCATAGCCAAGGCACTCGACTTCGTGCTACTCCATTCGCGCGCCAGCCGCTTCTTCGTCACGCCCCGACAGGCGGAGCGTGGCATAGCCCGAAGCCGAAAAATGCGCCGACAAGCACTGCAATCCATCGTAGGCAAACACCAATCTTAACACACCAAATCTTTTACCATCATGACAAACACAATCAACCCAAAACACTCGCTCACCATCAATATTGACAAGGAGCAAATCCTCAACATCATCTATGCCGAGAGCGCATGGCACTGCATCGTACACCCCGAAGCCAAACGGCTCACACCCGACGTGGAACGCGCCTGTATGCTGCGTGTGAAGGAGGGGTTCGACGATATGCGGTCGCGCTTCCAAGCCTATATCCATTTCGCCAACTTCAACCCCAACACGGAGCGCAAGAATGTGACGCTTGAATTTCGGTTTTTCAACCCCTACCCCGACTCGCTGCCCGACATCCTCGGCAACGACGTGACGCAACTGCTGGCATGGTTTGCGCTCAAGCGATTCTACGGCGACGATGCCAGCTACTACCACACCGCATGGCTCAAACACCGAGCCGGCATCACCATCGCCTTCGCCCGCGACGCCAACTATCACTTCCTCCAAGAGCCTGAGGGATAAAAGCCTCACGCTATAGCGTAGGGCTTCTATGGGTACTGCCCCCACAATAAAATTCGAAAGCCGTGGTTTGAAATGAATCAAACTCACGGCTTTTAGCATCTACTATTTCGAATATTGAATATTTGCTTACTTGTTGAAGTGGTAGAGGAAGGAGGCGATGCCTTGGAGGGCAGGTTTGCGTTGACCTTCAATCTCAATCTTGAAGTCGATTTCCACCTTGGCAATGCCACGGAGGTTTTGAATATTGTGGAGTTTAGCGGTCATGCGCACACGGCTGCCAGTGATCACAGCCTGACCGAAGCGCATCTTGTCCATGCCATAGTTCACCAGCATAGAGATGTTGTTGACCTGAATAATCTGAGCCCAAAGATATGGAAGAATAGAAAGGGTGAGATAGCCGTGAGCGATGGTGCTTTTGAATGGGCTTTCCTCCTTAGCGCGCTCCACGTCCACATGAATCCACTGGTGGTCGAGGGTGGCATCGGCAAACTTGTTGATACGGTCTTGGTCGATTTCGAGCCATTCTGATGTGCCGAGGTCTTTGCCAAGGTAAGATTCAAATTCTTCGTAAGAATTGATGACTAATTTTTCCATATAAATATTGTAGTAATTTATTATTTGAGGAGTTAATTTTCACAAAGTTACACATTTTTCCCCACCCCACCAAATTCCACCGCACACCTTAGCAAAAGATTCACTGCACACAGGAGCGAAAATGGCTCAGTGGAAAATTTCTGGGGGCTATGATTATGCATTGTTGCCGAATCGTCAATGGAATCAAAAACAAAAACATAAAAAACAGCCTTGGAGCAACGTGGAATGCTTCGTATTTGGCGGTGCGACTGTGCGCTTTGCGACATTGGAAACGAGTTTCCATGCCGCCAACCACACAATCACTCCGCCCCCCCTCTTACGAGGGCTATCCACTTTGCCACAAGGATAAAAACCGCTCGCCGTTTCACGGCGAAAAACCCTGATGATAACATGGTTTCTTGGAAAAAAGCAGAATCAAATCTCCCAAAACGATTTTGCATGGTTGGGATGCGATACTTCGCATCCGTGCCAAATGATTGACATTCAATATGGTATCACAATTATGAGCGGACGTGAAGTATCACGTCCCTACCGGGTTTGGTTTTTCGCCGAAGGCGAGTGGTTATTATCCTTTTGGCGATGCCACCGACCTCGCTTGCGAGGGCGGCGTTGGTGATGTGGTGTGGCTGATTCAAGCTCCGGCTTGAAATCAGACATGCCACAGCACTAACGACAGGTGCGAAGCACTGGCATCGCCAAAAGGCTGTTTTTTATGTTTTTTGTTTCGGTGCCCCCAGAATTTATCCACAAAACCGAGAAAATAGCGAAAAGCGTCGGTTGAATCAAAAAAATCTGTTGAATCTCGTTGAATCTGTGTGAGTTGAAGTGAATCGCCAAATTGGCGTTGTGCCTCGGCAATGCAGTGCGCTAATTTTGCAACATCAATCACAAAATTTATCAACCCATGAACGAAAACACACAACAACCAGCAGCCACCGCCCACAGCGAAGAATCGCGCCAATGGGAAGAATGTGTGGCAAAATTCAGTCTTGACGAAGGCACCAGCAACAAGGTGCGCCATCTTATCGAGCAAATCGAGAAAGGCGAAGTGGACGAAACCACCGTGAGCATCTTGTCGCACGCCGTGAATCACGATGAAGAATTGAAGAACGCCGAAACAGAAGGCTATCTGCGTGGCAGAAACGAAAAAATCGACAATGCCACACGCCCCACTCCCATCGAGGAGCCAGTCCACGAACCCGCCACCTTTCCGCGCTACAATAGAAGGAGCGTGTGGGACCGATAGCCCGGTGAATCAACCGTTTTTCCAACCCTTTATTTTTATATTCATCTTTTTAACTACACGCAAAATGAAAAACAAACTTTTACAAAAAATCAAATGGGCAAAGAGCAATTTCAAACTCATTCTTATCCTGCTCTTCACTTTCTGCCTTCTTTTAGTGTCGTGCGCCATGAGCAACGGCGAAACCACCCTCGCCATGGCACTGGTGGCTGGTGTGGCTGGCGGCAAACATGTGGTCGATGGTCCGCTCTCAACCGATGTGGCTCGTGAGGCATCGCCCGAATTGCTGCTCAACGAAATCGACAGCCAAATCGTGAAAATCCGTCCGATGGCAACGCCCGTCGACCAACTCTCGCGATGCGCTGGGGCAAAGCGAGCCGGGAGCATGACGGTGGACTATTATAATGTGGACACGAAACCCACCACCGCCCAAGTGCAAGACGACACCCCTACCCCGACCGCCAGTGGCGACATCTCTCGATTCACGAAGGTGAAATTGATGACCACCAACAACGAGATTTTCGACGTGAGCGACACCATATTGGTGCAAGGCGTGAGCGGTTACGCCCCCGACGGCACCACCGTCACCAACAACGACCTCGTGCTATATGTGGTGAAAAAGGAGGACAACGACGGTGGCATCTGGGTGATGGCTGCCAACGGTATGAAGGTGGGCGACACCGAGAACTGCGTGCCAAAAATCTCGAAAAGCACCATCCTCATTCGCATGGGACGAGCCGCCAGCGAACTCGATGTGATGTCGCCACAGTTTGAGGCGCTCCCACAAAAGGCACGCAACTTCTGCCAAATTTTCAAATGCCAGATTGAGCAAAGCACGCTCATGAAGATGAGCAACAAGGAAGTGCCTTGGGACATGAGCGACCAGGAGGAAGCCGCCATCTACGATATGCGCCTGGGCATGGAGAAGTCGTTCCTGTTCGGTGTGAAGAAAAAACTGTGGGATCCTGCAAAAAAGGAGAACATTCTGCTCACGGGCGGCATTTGGTATCAGGCCGGCAAGGCATTCAACTACGACGGTGAGAAATTCACCCAAAACGAGGTAGTGGACCTCATGCGCGACGCCTTCACTGGCAATGCCGGCAGCAAACGCAAAATCCTGATTGGCGGCAGCGGTCTGATTGGCAGGCTCAACAAACTGGAATACTCCAAAGTGGTGACCGCAGGCGAAAATGTGGTGAAATGGGGCATCGACTTCAGCGAACTCCGCTCCAAGTTCGGCACGCTCTATGTGCTGTTGAGCGAGGTGTTCGACGAGGTGGGCATGGCTGACAACGGCATGGTGATCGACCCCGAATATCTGCAAAAATACTGCCACATACCATTCACCACCGAAGCCCTCAACCTCAAAGCCAGCGGTGTGCGCAACGTCGACGCGCTCGTGCTCACCGAAGCCAGTTGCCTCGTGCTTCGCTACCCCAAAGCCCACATGCGCATCGTGATGCAGTAGCCCCCATCACACATGAGAAACCATTAACTTGTTCATTTTCTTTATAGCCAGCAGCCGTGGAGCAGTTGTGAAAACTCCCCCACGGCTGCCATTTTATTCCCCCACCTCAAAAGCAAAAAAGCACCTAACAAGATTCCATTAATCACTCATTTTCAACAAATAAAACATAAAAACACAAGATTTACAGGAAGAAACAGCGTAATTAATCATAAAAATATGTACCTTTGCAGAGAATCAATAATTCAATATCAACTAAAAGCATCTAATTATGGCAATTGCTATTCGCTCAATACCCACGTTACATGGCAAAGATGCAGAACGCTTCATCGCAAAGGCTGAAGAAGCAGAAAAAAACACAAAACAGCGCATCAATGTGTCACGTAACATTAAACTTGTAAAGGATTTCCTTCGCAAGCAAAACCTGTAGTGCCATAATGAATCTCGAAGAACTGCTTTCGGAATGTACATTTGAGCGCGTCACCCCTACTTTGTTGGAGCAATGCGAACCATTTGCCTGTGGTCACGACGACCTTGATGAATTCTTTCGCTCCGACTACAAATTATATGCCGACAAATTACTTGGCAAAACTTACGCATTTCGCCTCATCGACAATCCTTCCAAAATCGTATCCATCTTCACCCTATCAAACGACGCAATTCGCATCAAGCAACTCGTAGCCAAAGACAAGGAGCAAATTGAATACGTTACAGAAAACGGAGAAAAAAACCTCCGACGATTTCCTGGCGTGCTCATTGGACGCCTTGGAACAAACCAGACTCTCTCCCGAAAAGGATATGGCACTGCGGTGATGGATTTTATCAAAGCATGGTTTCGAAGCAATGAAAACAAAACCGGTTGCCGTTTCATAATTGTTGATGCCCACAATAATCCCGACACAATCCGCTATTACGAGAAAAACGGATTTCAATTCCTCTATTCGGAAGAAATCAACGAGGCAAAATCAATGGGACTGAACATCAAGAGCCCAAATACACTCCCACTCAACACTCGCCTGATGTACTTTGATCTGATAAAAATCGGCCTTGACTAACAATCACGCATATTTTCCGCTTTATCTATATGTGCGCACAAAAAATCCCGAATGGAAAGATTCGGGATTTTTTTGTGTATATTATGTGGGTGTATTAGCGGAGGAGGGTGAGGAAATTGGCAGGGATGGGTGATTCAAATTCCATTTTCTTTCCTGTGATGGGGTGCTCGAAGCAGAGGCGAGTGGCGTGGAGCGCAAGACGGTGAATGCCGTTGGCGCGGCCTCCGTATTTACGGTCGCCACTGATAGGGCAGCCCAAATCCTTCATGTGCACACGCAACTGGTTTTTGTGGCCGTGGCGCATCGAGAGTTCCACTCTGGTGAAGCGAGGCGAGCGTTCAATCACCTTGTAGCGAGTTTTCGCCAATTCTCCGCCGTCTTTTGGGTCGTCGGTGGAAATCACCTCGTAGTTGTCGGCATCTTTCAGATAGTTTTGCACGAGTCCCATGTCTTGCTCAATGTTGCCCTCCACGATGGCCTCATATTTGCGTTCGCTCACGATGGTAGCCCACTGGGTGAGGAATCGCTCACGCGCCTTGGCGGTGCGTGCCACGAGCATCAAGCCCGAAGTGTCGCGGTCGAGACGGTGCACCATATACACACGCGCATGTTCGCTGCGGAGTTTCACATATTTGCGGAGCACATTATACACGGTTTCGTCTTTGATGTTGTTGCCAGCGGCTGTTGAGAGCATACCGTAGGCCTTGTCCACCACCATAATGTCCTCGTCTTCATACACCAGTTTAAGTTTTGGGTGCGTGAACACGTGGAACGAGCCGTCGAAGTTCACCCAAAGTTCGTCGCCAGCATTCACTGGGCGGTCGAACTGCGAAGATGGTGTGCCATTCACGGCAAACTGATGATGACGGAGCATCGATTTCAGTTTGGTGGGCTTATGGTCTTTAAGCACGGCAGCCACGGCTTCGAGCAATGGTGCATCGGCTTTAACGGTAAACTTCTGAATATTATCCACACGGCGGCGGCGTGGCTTATTGTTGGAGGGTTGTCGCATTTATCTAATTTTAAAACAGTTTCTAATTTGCGTTTCAAGGTGCAAAGTTAGTGATAATTCGGAGAATATCTGTAAATTTGCGACAATCAAAACTCAAATTATTATGAAAAAGGCTTCGCGCCTATCGTTAAATCCTTATGGCTAAGTAGAAACTTTTTCCACGCCAAATTGCTCCCAAACGGCTTTTGCTGAAAAAATAATTCCACCAAAAGGGGAGTAATTGCGCTTTTATGGTAAATATTCACTATCTTTGTGAGAATAAAGTTAAGTAATCACCTTCTATCACATTTTATGACACGGACAATTAAACTCGCACTACTCTCGCTCGCCATGCTCACATCGGTGGCAGCCTGTGCAGCACAACAAAAGAAAACAGAAGTTAAAAACGACGAAGGCACTACAGCCGCCTCCACCTCGGTGGTGCTGGCAGCCGACCGCATCGACCAATACGTGCCTCTGCTCAAGGGCAAACGCATAGCCCTGCTGAGCAACCAGACCGGCATCACCTCTAAGGGCAAGCACGTGCTCGACGTGATGCTCGAAAACGGGCTGAAAGTGACCGAGATTTTCTCGCCCGAACACGGTTTCCGTGGCAAAGCCGATGCCGGCGAACACGTTAGCAGCAGCGTTGACGAAAAAACCGGTATTCCTATCGCTTCGCTCTACGACGGCAAATCTAACCGCCCAAGCAAGGAAAGCATGGACAAATTCGACGTGCTGGTGACCGACCTGCAAGACGTGGGTTTGCGTTACTACACATATTATATCACTATGGCAAACCTGATGGAGGCTTGCATCGAGCACAACAAGGAATTTGTGGTGTTCGACCGTCCAAACCCCAACGGCATGTATGTAGATGGTCCGATTTTGGATATGGAACTGAAAAGCGGCGTGGGTCGCTTCCCTATCTGCACCGTTCACGGTATGACCATGGGTGAAATTGCGCTGATGGCTAACGGTGAAGGTTGGTTGAAAGATGGCAAACAGGTGAAACTCACCGTGATTCCTTGCCTCAACTACACTCACCAAACTCGCTACGAACTGCCTATCGCTCCATCGCCCAACCTCCCCAACATGCTGAGCATCTACCTCTACCCTTCAATTTGCTATTTTGAAGGCACCACAGTGAGCTTGGGTCGCGGCACCGACCAGCCTTTCCAATGCTACGGTCACCCCGACATGACTTGCCGCCCATTCGACTTCACCCCGACCAGCCGCTTCGGCGCAAAAACCCCTCCACAACAAGACAAACTGTGCCACGGCGTGGATTTGCGTGGGCTGAAATACGAGGATGTGATTGCTCGCGGCATCGACCTCACCTATGTGGTTGACGCTTACCAAGACCTTCGCAGCCAAGGCAAGCAATTCTATCTGAAGACTGGCAAACGCAACTTCTTCAACCTGCTCATGGGCAACACCCAAGTGGCTGAAATGTTGGAAGCAGGCAAGAGTGCTACCGAAATCAAGGCCTCATGGCAGCCCGACGTGGAAAAATTCAAAGCACAGCGCAAGCCCTACCTCCTCTACGCAGAATAATTTTTTGAAATAGATTAGAAGTTAGAGGTTAGAAATTAGAAGTTAGAAGAGAGAAATCCGAGCGCTCCGAGTGCTCCGAGTGCTCCCCTCCCCCCCCAAAAAAGAATCAATAAAATTAACAAATAAAAATACTCAAAAATGACAACTCCCTGGATTGTATTGGCCACTATCATTGGCTATTTTATCCTCCTTTTCGTGGTGTCGTGGCTTGCTTCTCGCAAAAGCGACGCCAACACAGCACTCACCGGCGGCCGTGAAGCCCCCTGGTATATCGTAGCCATCGCCATGATTGGCGCACCTATCTCAGGCGTAACCTTCGTGTCGGTTCCTGGCATGGTGGCAGCCAAGAGCTTCAGTTACATGCAGATGGTGCTGGGCTTCGCCGTGGGCTATTTCGTGATTGCCTACGTGCTGGTGCCTCTCTTTTTCAAACGCAATCTCGTGTCGATTTACGGCTATCTTGAAGAACGCTTCGGCGGAAAAACCCACAAAACTGGTGCATGGTTCTTCTTCATCAGTAAGATTCTGGGTGCAGCCGTGCGCTTCTATGTTGTGTGCGTAACGCTCCAGGCGCTCATGTTCGAGCCTCTGGGCATTCCATTCATCGTGAATGTGCTCGTTACCATCGCCCTCATCTTCCTCTACACCCTCCAAGGTGGCGTAAAAACCGTAATCTGGACCGACACGCTCAAGAGCATCTGCCTCATTCTCTCGGTGGTGCTTTGCATCTTCTTCGTGGGTCAGGCGCTCAACTTCGACTTCACCGGCCTGTGCTCGGCAGTGGCAAGCAGCGACACCTCGCGCATCTTCTTCTTCGACAACCCAAGTGAGGGCACCTACTTCTGGAAGCAATTCCTCGCCGGTATCTTCATGGTGATTGCCATGACTGGTCTTGACCAAGACTTGATGCAACGCACCCTTGCCAGCAAGAATGTGAAGGAATCGAAGAAAGGCCTTATCGTGAGCGGTATCACCCAAGTGTTTGTGGTGGGTTTGTTCCTCGTTTTGGGTACCATTCTCACTCTCTACATGAGCAAGATGGGCTTGAACTACGATAAGAGCACCGACGAAATTTTCGGTATCGTGGCATTCGATAGCAAGATGAGCGTAGTGGTGGGCATCCTCTTTATCCTCGGACTCGTGTCGGCTGCATATTCTGCAGCTGGTTCGGCACTCACCGCCCTCACCACATCGTTCACCGTGGATATTCTTGAAAGCAACAAGAAAGAAGACGAAACCACCCTTGGCAAGACTCGCAAGAAAGTGCACATCGGCATGGCAGTGATGATGGGTATCGTGATTTATGTGTTCTACCTCATCAGTAGCCAAGACGCTATCAGCGCCGTGTATTCTTTAGCAAGTTACACCTACGGTCCTATCCTCGGCTTGTTCGTTTACGGTATGTTTATCAAGGGCGACGTGCGCGACAAACTCGTGCCTGTGGTGTGTGTGCTCTCACCTGTATTGAGCTGGGTGCTCCAATGGGCGCTGCTCAAATATTGCGACTACACCATGAGTTTCGAACTCCTGCTCTTCAACGCCGCATTCACCGTAATCGGCTTGCTCCTACTCCGCAAAGGCAAATAGTAACCCAACCTAATAAATAATGCTACCTCCCCTACTGAATTTCCAAAAAGGGGAGGAAGCATTTTTATTTTCACCCCACTCACACTGGCAAAAATGTGAAACAGTGTCTCACAATTACAGTCAAAACTTAATGAATTATTAGGATAAATATAATAACCATTTTTTATCTAATTATGGCACGAAATAAGATTGCAGTATATGTGTGGATTGTCGATACTATCGAGAGCCACCGACACATCACCCTCGAAGAACTCAACCGACTGTGGTGCAATTCCTCGCTCAGCGACGGCAACCCCATTCCGCGACGCACGTTCTTCAATTATCGCAACGCCATTGAGGAAATGTTCAACATCAACATTCAGTGCAATCGCTCCACATTTGAGTATTACATCGAAAACTGCGACAACGAGGCCGACAGCCGTATGCACCACTGGCTGCTCGACACCTTCTCTATGACCGGCATGCTCAGCAACTCGAAAGACCTTTCGGGACGCATCATCGTGGAAGATGTGCCATCGGCTCGCGAGCACCTGCCTGTGGTGATTCAAGCCATGCGCGAAGACAAGCGCATCGTGTTCGACTACCACCCCTACACCCGCTCGCAAGCATCGAAAGGCGTGGTCATCTGCCCCTATTTCGTAAAGATATTCAAGCAATTATGGTATGTGATTGGGCACAATGTGGCTGATGGTAAAATCAAGACCTATTCGCTCGACCGCATGACCAATCTCAATATTTCCTCCACCTCCTTCAAGATGCCAGAAGGCTTTGAGCCACAGTCGTTTTTCAAAGACTGCTACGGCATCACCATCAACCAGAACGATCCAAAGGACATCGCATTACGCGTGAGCCACACCCAAGCAAGATACCTCCGCGCCTTACCGCTCCACCACACACAAAGCGAGGAAGTGCACGACACCTACTCCATTTTCCGCTACCGCATGTTGCTCACCTACGACCTCTACGAAAAAATCCTCTCGCTCGGCAGCAACGTGGAAGTGCTCACCCCACCCGAACTGAAATCCCAAATCATCACCCAACTAAAAGCCACCCTCGCCCACTACCAATAATCCCCACCCAATCTCCCCTTCCAAAAAAATCGAATCCTCGAAATCTCGATAGTTCGAAAATTCGAGATTTCGATTACTCCCTAAATTAGCGCGTTATGTTAAATAATCTTTTATAAATATAAATATCTGTAATTATTTAGGAGTATGGGGCGGTGAATTGGGGGCGGGGGCAGGGGGAAGTTGCATACCTCAGTAATTATCACTATATTTGCAGCGCAATTCGATTAGAGGAGGCTCTGTGGCTTCTTCTTTTTTATTTATATACCCGTAAGTATGATTAATAAGCAAGAACTTATCGACGTTATCAACACCGAACTTGAAGGAAGCGATATCTTTCTGGTGGAGGTGAAAGTGAGTGCCGACAATATAATTGATGTGGCTATCGACAGCATGGGCTCTGTGACTATCGACGACTGCATCGCGCTGAACAATAAGGTGCTCGACCACTTCGACCGCGATGTGGAGGACTACGAACTCACCGTGGGCAGTTACGGCATCAGCGACCCTTTCAAGGTGCTTCAGCACTACAAGAAGAATATGGGCGGCGAGGTGGAAGTGCTCACTAAAGACGGCAAGAAACTTAAAGGCACGCTCAAAGACGCTGACGAGGAAGGCTTTACGCTTACCATCACCAAGAAGGTGAAACTTGAGGGCAAGAAGCGCCCCGAAATGGTGGACGAGGACCTCAACTATAAATACGACGAAATAAAATATACAAAAAACATCATACAGTTTTAACACCAGACTATGGCTAAGAAAGAAATCGAAACTATAAGTTTGACCGACAGTTTCAAAGAATTCAAAGAGTTGAAGAAAATCGACAAGACCACTATGATTAGTGTGCTTGAAGAGTCGTTCCGTAGCGTATTGGCTAAGATTTTCGGTAGCGACGAGAACTTCGACGTGATTATGAACCCCGACAACGGCGACTGCGAAATCTATCAGAACCTCGAAGTGGTGCCTGATGGCGAAGTGGAAGACCCCGACCGCCAAATCGCGCTCACTGATGCCCGCAACGATGTGGACAGCCCCGACCCCGACTGCGAAGTGGGCGAAGAGCATACCCGAAAAATAGAATTCGCCAAATTCGGCCGCCGCGCAATTCTTAACTTGCGTCAAACTTTGGCAAGTAAGATTCTTGACCTGCAAAAAGACGCAATCTACACCCAATTCAAGGCCCAAGAAGGCGAACTGGTGAGTGGTGAAGTTTACCAAGTGTGGAAGCGTGAGGTGCTCCTGCTCGACGACGAGAAAAACGAGTTGCTCCTTCCAAAGGACCAACAAATTCCTACCGACATCTACCGCAAGGGCGAAACCGTGCGCGCCGTTATTTACAATGTGGATAACAAGAACAACAATCCTAAGATCACCGTGTCGCGCACAAGCGAAAACTTCTTGCGCCGCCTCTTCGAACTTGAGGTGCCAGAAATCCACGATGGTCTGATTGTGATTCGCGCCGTGGCTCGTATTCCTGGCGAACGCGCTAAAATCGCAGTTGAAAGTTACGACGACCGCATCGACCCAGTAGGCGCATGTGTGGGTGTGAAGGGTGCACGTATCCACGGCATCGTGAGAGAGTTGCGCAACGAGAACATCGACGTGATCAACTACACCAGCAACCCACAACTCTTCATTCAGCGCGCTTTGAGCCCTGCGAAGATTTCCTCAATCCGCCTCGACGAAGAAAACAAGCACGCCGAAGTGTTCTTGCGTCCTGATGAAGTGTCGCTCGCTATCGGTAAGGGTGGTTTGAACATCAAGCTCGCCACTATCCTCACAGGCTACACTATCGACGTTTACCGCGACATTGAAAGCGAAGGCGAAGACGATATCTACCTCGACGAGTTTAAGGACGAAATCGACGAGTGGGTAATCGAAGCCCTCAAGAACATGGGTTGCGCCACCGCAAGAGCCGTGCTCCACACTCCACGCCAAGAACTCATCGACAAAGCCGACCTCGAGGAAAGCACCGTTGACGACGTGATTGCTGTGCTGAAGGCTGAGTTCGACGAAGAATAATCGCATTCTTCCCCTCCGCTGCCACGACCCAATGCACAGAGTCGGGACACATGCACAAACAAGCAAGGGCCAACAAGTGCAAACGAACAAAACAAACGAGACAACAACTTAAAAGAAATATATGCCCATAAAGATTAGTAAAGCAGTCAAAGATTTAAACATCGGAATGCAGACGGCAAGAGACTTCTTGAAGAAGAACGAGATTGAGGTTGACGACAACATCAATGCACGCATCAGCGATGAAGCCTACAACTTGCTCATCCAGAAGTTTAAGCCAGCCATGCAACAGAAAAAGGCAGCCGAACAGATTATTCACGACCGCAAGGAAGAGAAAGCCGCTCAAGCTGCAGAAAAAAAGCGTCGTGAAGCTGAAGAAAGCAAAACAGTGGAAGTGGCGATACAGAAACCAAAAGTGTTGGGTAAAATCGAACTCGACGCTAAGGGCAACCCTGTAGCACCCAAAACCGCTGCGCCTGAAGCACCTAAAGCCGAGGAGGTGAAGATGGAAGAGAGAAAGGCAGAAGAACAGAAGCCTGCTCCAGCAGAGCTTCCAAAGGAGGAGGCTAAGCCCGAACCTGCTGCGGTAGAGCCTAAGAAGGAAGAAAAGGCTCCAGCCGAACCAAAGGCAGAAAAACCACAACCAGTGGCAGAAACTCCTGTGGTAGAGCAGAAGAAGGAAGAGGCTCCTGCAACTGCTCCACAAGCCGAACCAGAAGCCATCTCCAACACCCCTCGTATGCAAGGTCCTAAGGTGGTGGGCAAAATCGACTTGTCGGCGCTCAACCAATCCACTCGCCCTAAGAAGAAGACGAAGGAGGAAAAGCGCAACGAGCGTATCAACAAGGAAAAGGCTCGCCAAGGCGCTAATGCCGACGGCGAAAAGCGCAAACGCAAGCGCATTGGCAAGGAAAAGGTTGACATCGAAAAGAGCGTGCAACAGCAATCACAAGGCGGTGGCAACCAAAAGCGTGGCAACCAGCAAAACGCTGCCAACGCTCAAAATGCCAACGCTGGCAAGCGCAACAAGAAAGATAAGAACAAACGCCCATTCAAGGCTGAAGTGAGCGAGGAAGATGTACAGCGCCAGATGAAGGAAACGCTGGCACGCCTCACCAACAAGCCACAGAAGAAGGGCGCAAAATGGCGTCGTGAAAAGCGTGAGGCTTTCCGTGAGGAAGAGCGCGCTGAAGCAGCAGAGGCAGCAGCAGAATCAAAAATTCTAAAACTCACCGAGTTCGTGACTGCAAACGACCTCGCTGCTATGATGAACGTGCCTATCAACAAGGTGATTGGCACCTGCATGAGCATTGGTGTGATGGTATCTATCAACCAACGCCTCGATGCCGAAACCATCAATATTGTGGCTGAAGAATTTGGCTACAAGACCGAATACGAAAGCGCAGATGTGGCAGAACAGATTCATGAGGAGGAGGATAATCCTGAAGACCTCGAATCACGTCCACCAGTGGTGACTGTGATGGGCCACGTTGACCACGGTAAGACTTCATTGCTCGACCACATCCGTAACGCTAACGTGATTGCTGGTGAGGCTGGTGGTATCACCCAGCACATCGGCGCATATAATGTGAAACTGAAAAACGGCCGCCGCATCACATTCCTCGACACCCCTGGTCACGAGGCGTTTACCGCTATGCGTGCCCGTGGTGCCAAGGTTACCGACATCGTTATCATCATCGTGGCTGCTGATGATGCTGTGATGCCTCAAACCGTGGAAGCACTCAACCACGCTTCCGCTGCCGGTGTGCCTATCATTTTCGCAATCAACAAGATTGATAAGCCAGGCGCTAACCCTGACAAGATTAAGGAAGAACTTGCCAACCTCAACTACCTGGTGGAAGAATGGGGCGGTAAGTACCAGAGCCAAGACATCAGTGCCAAGAAGGGCATCGGTGTGGCAGAACTGCTCGATAAGGTGCTACTCGAAGCCGATATGCTCGAACTGAAGGCAAATCCTCATCGCAAGGCCACTGGTTCAATCATTGAATCATCGCTCGACAAGGGCCGTGGCTATGTGGCTACACTCCTCGTCGACAACGGCACACTCCACGTGGGCGACATCATTCTTGCCGGCACACACTACGGTAAGGTGAAGGCGATGTTCAACGAGCGTAACCAGCGCATTCAAGAGGCTGGACCATCGTCACCTGCGCTGATTCTCGGTCTGAACGGTGCTCCTACCGCTGGCGATAAGTTCAACGTGATGGACACCGACCAGGAAGCACGCCAGATTGCCAACAAGCGCGAACAACTCCAGCGCGAACTCGGTCTGCGCACACAGAAGCGCTTCACCCTCGAAGACATCGCACGCCGCAAGGCTTTGGGCGAGTTCCACGAGTTGAACGTGATTGTGAAGGGCGACGTGGACGGTTCTATCGAAGCGTTGAGCGACTCACTGCTTAAACTCTCTACCCCAGAGGTGCAAGTGAATGTGGTTCACAAGGCTGTGGGTGCTATCAGCGAAAGCGATGTAACCTTGGCTGCCGCATCAAATGCCTACATCATTGGCTTCCAAGTGCGTCCAAGTGCCGATGCAAAACGCCTCGCTGCACAAGAAGGCGTCGACATCCGTATCTACTCTATCATCTACGATGCAATCGAGGAGGTGAAGAGCGCAATGGAAGGTATGCTTGCTCCTGACATCAAGGAAGAAGTGATTGGTAACGTGATGGTGAAGGAAGTTTACCACATCAGCAAGGTGGGTACCATTGCCGGTGCCATGGTAATGGACGGCAAAATCAAGCGTAACTGCAAGGTACGCGTGATTCGCGACGGTATCGTTCGCTATACTGGTGCTTTGGCTTCACTCAAGCGTTTCAAGGACGACGTGAAGGAAGTTACAAACGGTTTCGAATGTGGTTTGAGCATCGCTGGCTACAACGACATCTTGCCCGACGATATGCTTGAGGCATTCGAAGAAGTCGAGGTACAAAAGAGTCTCTAATTGCCGCACGGCAATCTCTGTATAAAAGACAAAAGGCTTGATTAGACGCACACAACGGCTAATTAAGCCTTTTTCTCTTTTCTACCCACCATTCATCTTCTATGGCAGGAAAAAACACCGATTAAACCCAATTAAAAACCCATTTACACCGATTTAAAAAAAATAGGTGGAAATAGGATTAAATGGATAAAATAGGCGTTTCTAAAATCCTGCAAGATGGCGATTTTTCGAGAATTCGAAGTAGGCGATGCTATCGTCTTAACTTCTTTAACTTCTTAACTTCTTAACTTCTGAGTTTAATTTCTAACATCTAATTTCTAACATCTCTAAATGACTTTTCGGTATTATCTCAATATTGGCACGAATTTGGGCGACCGCGAGCGGAATTTGGAAAGTGCCATTAAAGCCCTTTCCGACGGCGCTGAGCACGTTAAAGAAAGCGAAGTGGTAAAGAGTAAGCCGTGGGGGTTTGAGTCGCCTAACGAGTTTCTAAACGTGGGTGTGGCGCTCGATTCCACCATCGAGCCTTTTGACATGCTCGACCACATACACGATTTGGAACATTCTTTGGGCAGCGATTCGCACCGCGACGACCGTGGCAACTACATCGACCGCCTCGTTGACATCGACATCATGGCAATCGAACAAACCGACGGCACTCCCATCGCCATCAACACGCCCACGCTCACCGTGCCGCACCCACACCTCACCGACCGTCCTTTCTTCCTCACCCCTTACCGCCAATTAAAATCCAAATAAAAAAGCGGCATTTCATAACTAAAGCCGCTCATTTATCGTCAGGAGTTATGTGGTGGGGATTTGGGTCCAGTAGATGGGGTAAAGGTCGGGATAATCGGCGTTTTTCGCCCATTTTTGGGGTGCAATCACTATTTTATCGTCGTTGGCGTTGAGCCATGCCGCCCACCAACTCACCAGACGGTTAGCCATCACGATGTGGCGCGCACGAAACAGATAGGCAAGCAACGAGGTTTCGGCAGCGGCAGGATATGCCACGATTTCCACCTTTGCCCCTTGGAAATTAACGTTTGCCTTCACCCAATCAATATCGGTGGTAAACACATAGAAATGCGGATTGTTGAACGTGGAGAGAATGTTGGCAATCGCCCAGTTGTAGTAGTCGGGCGTGCAGGTATTGTCAGCACCGTTAGGCTCATGCACTTGCATCGCCACGGTCTTGCCCTGCTTGAGCATGTTGAGCATACTTGCCATCGACGACGGCAACACCTTCTCTGGCACCGAAAATGCCGTGCGGATATCATCTTCCACCGAAGCGAAATAGCGTGGCGAGAGCCATTGCCCATCGAAATAAGCATCTTTCTTCTCCAGCAAATCAGCCACAAAACGGTGGTCTTGCGGCTCGGTGACCACCTCACCAGCGGCTTTTCTGAACATCGACATCATGCGCGAACCGATTGAACCTTTGCCAAACTGCTTCAAGTCGTCGGCCGATGCCTCCACGAATCGGGGCAAATGGAAGCGAGAATTGATCCACTTCTCCGAAGGCACATGCAGGCGTGCTTCGGGGTCGTGCTGCAAAAGCGCATAATAGAATGCGTATTGAAACATCTGTTGTGCGGGGCTGCCGCTAATCTTCACTATATTCATATCTGTGTGGAATCTTTCTTATTTCAGCCAAAGGGAGAAATGCTCTAATTGGAGTTTGGGGTTAGCGATGAGAATACCGGTTTTTCCGTTGGTGTAGGTTTGTCCATACAGGGCGTGGTCCTTACATTCCGCCCACAGGCGCGCCACCAGTTCATGCTTGTGCAAATTGCGCATCACTATCACACCTTGCTTTCGCACTATCGGCAAAATCGCCGATTTTAGCGCATCGAGTTCCATTTCATCGCCGATTTCGTTCACCAGCACGAAAGGCTCGGCATCACCCGAAATCTGCGAGAAATACGCCTGCACACATTCGGAAATGGCGCTATAATGGTGCACTTGATCACCGAAAGGCTGGAGCAACTGTTGCTGCACCTTGCTTTGGGCATACTGGGGCGAATAGAGGTGTAGCACACTTTGGCTCGACACCGCCTTCACACTTGCCGCCGACACCCCACTTCTCGCGCCCACCACAAGCAGTTGCGAGGGATTGAAGAAATTGGTGATGCGGAACAACATCCGGGCTTCATTAAGCGAAATGAGCGATGATGAATGTGGCCAGCAACCACCCAACGCCGCCTTTGCCTTGGCACGCCATTTGGCGATGCGAGCGTAGGCATAATAGGGGTATCGCTCGCCAAGCACATTCTGCACGAAGTTGAACGCGAAAGGCGAATGAATGCCGAAGCCGCCACTTCGGTGGTGGCGGCTCCAAGCAGTTCGATATCTTCTGAATCTACCCATTCGCTAACGGAATTATCGGGAGAATTTAGGCATTCCCGGCGGTTTTACCGTCGGATTTCTTACGGTTGCGAATCACAGGCACCACAATCGCCGCAATCACAGCCACAAAGATAAGCATGATGGCAACCTTCGCGGCAGAGTCGGCCGATTCCACCTGTTCGGGTTCAAACTTCATCTCAATCTTGTGGTCGCCGGCTGGCACTTGCAGCGCACGGAGCACATAGTTCACACGGCCAAGTTCGGCAGGTTTGCCGTCGATGGTCACTTGCCAGCCCCATGGGAAATACACTTCGCTGAACACAGCCACGCCACCCTTCGCGCTATGGCTATGGTAGGTGAGGCGGTTTGGAGCGTAGGTGGTTTCGTAGATGGTGTCGCCTGGAGTCTTAGGCACGGCATTGCCAAGCACAGCCTTAAACTGCTCGTCGGCCACGGCGCTGTTGGCAGCGTTGAAGTGGTCGAGGAACTTCATTTCGGCATCGGCACCCTTCACGAATGTGAGCGAATCCACAAACCACGCATTGCCCAGTGCGGCAGGGTTGAGTTGTGCAGTGTTGGCATCCACCTTCACCCAGCGCGTGTTGAGCATGTTGAGCACCTGCATATTGTTGCGGCTGATTTGACGGTCAATCAAATCGTTGTAGCGCGCCAGTTTTGCCGCATGGTAGCCGCCCACAGTCTTGTGGAAATATGATGAATTGGGCTGACCGAAGCCCTGCACATCAAGCACACGGTAGTTTTGCGTGGTGTCTTGAAGAATGGTCTTATCGGCCTGTGTGGGTTCGAACTGAGCCGAAGCCACATCGTATTTCGACACGAAAGAGTATTTATCGATGTAACGCTTGTTCACGGTGAACATATCCACCAGCACCACCGCAACCACGAGCAGCACAGGCACTGCCACGTTGGTTTTCATAATGCCTTTGAGGTAGGCGAAAATGATGGCGAAGCCCACCACAATCACCGCCAAACTGCGCCAAGCGTCGTGCGACACGAGCGAGAGGCGAATGGCATCAACATTGGCATACACGCTGCCAGGCACCTCGCCCAGCTGCTGCTTGATCATGTTGAAAATTTGCTGGTCGCTTTCGGTGTAGTTCTGGAACAAGCCCGGAGCCACAGCAAAGAGCAAGCAGAGCGCAGCACACACACCGAAACTGGCAAAGAGGGCGATTTTATGCTTCTTCAGGAAATCTTCCTCGGTGAACACCTTGTGCAGCGCAAGCACAGCCAGCAAAGGAATGGTAAACTCGGCTATCACAAGAATGCTCGCCACAGTGCGGAACTTGTTGTACATCGGGAAGTGGTCGATAAACAAGTCGGAGAACCACATAAAATTATGACCCCACGAGAGCAGCACCGAAAGAATGGTAACAGCCAAAAGTGCCCATTTCACCGGTCCTTTCACCACAATGCACCCCAGCACGAAGAGCGCGAAAATCAGCGCACCTACATACACCGGGCCGTTGGTCATCGGCTGATTGCCGAAGTATTGGGTGAACATTTGCATACATTGCGCATTCAGTTGGTCGATTTCGCCTTGGCTGTCGAGTTTTTCGTATTTCGAAGTCTTGTCGAGCGAAAGCATAGTGTTGGAAATTATGCTTGGATTTTGCTCGTCTTGTGTGGGTTTGAGCGACGCGCCACCGTTCACATTTGGCACAAGCAGCGTGAAAGTTTCGCCCAAGCCGTAACTCCATTGGGTAATGTAGTCCTTATCCAAACCGCCGTTTTTAGTGGTCTGCTGTGGAGCCTGCTCGGCATCGGTCTTCAGCGGAGTGAGTTCGCTGTGGCCGCCACGTATAGTTTCCTTCGAGTATTTATAAGTCATAAACAGGTTGGGCGCATTGCTCAACAGTGCGAGAGCCGCAGCCACGGCAAGCGAGCCGGTGGCGATGCCCCAACGCTTCATCTGCTTTTGCTTGATGGCTTGGCAGAGGTAGGCAATCACAAGCGCCGCCACCACGAAGGCAGAGTAATACGTCATCTGCACGTGGTTGCTGTAGAGTTGAAGGGCGGCAAAAAGGGCGGCGATGGCTGCACCGGCAAGGTATTTGCCACGATAGCACATCACTATGCCGGCAATGGTGGGCGGAATGTAGCAGAGCACCAGCAATTTCCAGATATGGCCCGCGCCAATGATGATGAAGAAATAACTGGAGAACGCATAAGCCACGGCACCCAGCACGGCATAATACCACTTCATGTCGAAGGCGAGCATCAATATATAGAAACCCATCATGAGCATAAAGAGCCAACTCACATAAGAGGGCATACCGAACATGCGCAATGAATACACCTTATCCACCGTGCTCAGCAGCGAACTGCTCTCGTAGGTGGGGGAAATCTGGAAAGTGGGCATACCACCGAACAGCGCATCGGTCCAGCGAGTGACCTCGCCAGTCTGCTGGTAATACACCGACGCCTCCTGACCGTTGGCGGCACCTTGCACTATATCGTGCTGCTGCATCACATCGCCACGAATGTCGTTGGGGTAGAAATACACCCACGACAGCACCAGGAAGAACAGCACCGAAGCCGCAAACGCAATGAGCGACTTCACCTTAACCAAGCCGAAAAGGCTCTTTTCTTGACTTTTATCCATTATAGTTTTACCTTATATTTTCAGTATAATCTACCAACCTCCAAAATTACAAAAAAATCCCCAACCAACCAAAAGCACCCAACACCCCCACAAAACAAGGGCAGCCAATGTGTTAGCCATAGAACCACCACCCATCGCCGTTATATATGGTAGGGACGCGATAATTCGCGTCCGCGTCAGATGATTGGTATTCAATGTGTTAACACAATTATGGGCGGACGTGAAGTATCACGTCCCTACCACGCATGATGCGAAGCGCCTGAAACACTTGAAACACCTGAAACACTTGAAACACCTGAAACACTTGAAACACCTGAAACACTTGAAACACCTGAAACACCCGAAGCACCTGAAACACTTGGGGTGGTGGGGTTATATGGGGAGCCCCCTTCGGGGTGCGTCGCGCATACCGAAGGGGGCGTTGAGGGAAAAATAACCAAATCCCTCTAACCACTAAAAAGATGTTTTTTATAAAGGATTATTGAATTTATGCTTCAGTTTCCTCATCAAGCGTTTCACCACGCATAGCGGCGAAAATTTTTGCTTCGAGTTCTTCGGCAAGTTCTGGGTTGTCGGCAATGAGTTGCTTAGCCGTGTCGCGACCTTGGAACTTGGTGCCCTCGTAAGAGAACCATGCACCGCTCTTCTTGATGATGCCGAACTGCACACCGAGGTCAACGATTTCGCCCACCTTGCTGATGCCTTGGCCGAAGAGAATCTCAAATTCTGCCTTGCGGAATGGAGGTGCCACCTTGTTTTTCACCACTTTCACACGGGTGAGGTTACCGTTCACCTGGTCGCCATCTTTGATTTGACCGATGCGGCGAATGTCGATACGCACACTCGCGTAGAACTTCAGCGCGTTACCGCCAGTGGTGGTTTCGGGGTTGCCGAACATCACGCCGAGTTTTTCACGAAGTTGGTTGATGAAAATGCAGGTGGTGTTAGTCTTGCTGATGGTGGCAGTGAGTTTGCGAAGCGCCTGCGACATCAGTCGAGCCTGAAGTCCCATCTTGCTATCGCCCATTTCGCCCTCGATTTCAGCCTTTGGAGTGAGCGCAGCCACCGAGTCGATAACGATGATGTCGATAGCCGATGAGCGAATCAGCATATCAGCGATTTCAAGGGCTTGCTCACCGTTGTCGGGTTGTGAAATGAGCAGACTGTTCACGTCCACACCAAGTTGCTCGGCATAGAAGCGGTCGAAAGCGTGCTCAGCGTCGATGATAGCAGCGATGCCGCCCATCTTTTGCGCCTCAGCGATAGCATGGATTGCCAAGGTGGTCTTACCTGATGATTCAGGACCATAGATTTCGATGATTCTGCCGCGAGGGTAACCACCCACGCCGAGTGCATAGTTCAAACCGATAGAACCTGAAGGAATCACCTCAATGTTTTCGATGTTCTCGTCACCGAGTTTCATGATTGATCCACGACCGTAGGTTTTGTCAATCTTGTCCATAGTGAGCTGAAGAGCTTTCAGCTTTTCAGGCGATAATTGCTTGCGTTCAGCTGCATCACCCAACATAGTTTTAATATCTTCTGCCATAATTATATTGTATTTTTTATTATTATCAGTTTTGTTTCATTTTCACGTTGCAAAGATAATTTATATATTGTGCCAAAATTCTGCCCAAAAGCAAAAACTTTCGTTAAAAATCATTAATATCAACGCCAATTCCGCTTTTAGAATTGGAAATAGATAAACGGTTGCACATCGCTGGTCTTCACTTGGCAAATGAGGAAAATCACGCCCGTGAGCAGCAGCACATACACCAGCAGGTTGCACTTGGAGAGATATGCCACCATTCTGCTCTCCCACGCCTGTGGGAGCCAGTGGCTCACGAAGCCAAACACCACCAGCACAAACACCCACACATAGCCTGTGACGCACTGCACAGCCACTTCGGGGTGGAACTTGGTGAACATTTGGGTGAGCATATCCACCACGCCCTGCATATCAGCGTTGCGGAACACCATGAAGGTGAACAGCACAAACACAAAAGTGCTCAGCACCGCAAAGAAGCGTTTCACGCCCTGGCTACGATAGTGGCGGTCGTGGTGCAGGATATTCACCCTGAAAGTGCGGTGCACCACCTGCGCCAAGCCAAAGAGCGCACCCCATATCACGAAATTCCAACTCGCACCATGCCACAAGCCAGCCAAGAGCATGGTGATGAAAATATTGAAGCAGGTGCGCAAGTCGCCTTTACGGTTGCCACCGAGCGAGATATACACATAGTCGCGAATCCACGACGAGAGCGAAATGTGCCAGCGGCGCCAGAAATCGCCCACACTGTCGGCCTTAAACGGCGCATTGAAGTTGGTAGGGAATCGGAAACCCAGCAGCAGCGCGATGCCTATCGCCATATCGCTGTAGCCGCTAAAGTCGCAATACAGTTGCATGGCATAGCCAATCAGGCCGAACAAATTCTCTACGCCGGTGTAGCGAAGCGGATTGTCGAACACACGGTCCACAAAGTTGATGCTGATATAGTCGCTAATCACCGCCTTCTTAAACAAACCAATCACAATCAGATACACGCCCATCGCAATCATGCGGTTGTTGATTACGAGCGGCTTACGGATTTGCGGCGCAAAGTCGCGGGCACGTACAATCGGGCCAGCCACCAACTGCGGGAAGAACGACACATAGAACGCATAGTCGAGCAGCGAATCGAGCGGACGCAATTCGCCACGATACACATCGATGGTATAACTCAGGCTCTGGAATGTGAAGAAACTAATGCCCACCGGCAGGAAAATGTCCCATGGCAGGAAATTCTGCCCCACGATAAGGGCGAAGTTGGCACCGAAGAAATTGGCATACTTGAAATAGCCCAAGAAGCCCAAATCCACCGCCAAACTCAGCAGCACGAGCATCTTGCGATAGCCACGGCCATAACTCAAATCGTCGGCATTCACCTCTCTGCTGTTGTGTATCGCCTTGGCTATCAGATAGTCGCTCAGCGTGACCACGGCAAGTAAAATGAAGTAAACACCGCTGCTCTTATAGTAGAAATAGTAGGAAAAGAGCGTGACGAAAAGAATGCGAGGCGTGAAGGTGTTGTGAAGCAGATAGTACACCAACGTGAAGCCCACAAACAGTACCAAAAACAAGCCGCTACTGAAAATGATAGGGCTTTGAGGATCGTAGGTGAGCAGTTGCACTAAATTGTTGTATATCGCTTCCATATCGTTTAGTAGCCTGCGGCTTTTTTGCGTTTATAGTTATCATATCCGGCGACAAACGACTTGGCGAATTTCTCCGCCAACATCTTACCGCCACGGCGATTGACGTGCACATAGTCTTTTTCGGCAAGATGGTGCTCTGCCATGCTCACCACACTGTTTCTGCCGCCCATCATATCGTAGAAATTAATGAATCCCACACCCATTTCCGCCGCCATCTTCTGCTGATAGCGCACGAGGGGTTCCACGGCCGGCATGGTGCGCACCTTGCCTGTGGAGTGGCTGCGAGTGGCCATATCCGACGCGCTCACAATCATCACCGCGCTGCGTGGGTAAATTTTCCTGATTCGCGCCACACACTTCTTCATGTTTGCCACATACCAGGAGCAAGTTTTCTCCGTTCCAGCCTGTGCTATGGCGTTGAGCCCGTAGTGGATAATCACAAGGTCGTAGGGGTGCTGACGGGCGAAATCTGCCGACAAGCCCACCGCCAAGTTCGCAAGTTGCATACCCGAACTGCCACGCACACCGAAGTTATCGACCACGATGCCATAGTCGTTTTCAAGCGACATGCCAAACACCTTGGCATCACCCTTCACCGTGGTGGAGAAGCGGCGCATGTTGGCCGCGTGGAATCGGGCTTGCTGTATGCCTTTGTGTGGTCGCCACTGCACGGTGGTGCCTGTGGGAGTGCCTGTGACGGTGGCACCCAAATCGGTGTAGCCCCACACCGTGGCACGGCTCCATGTGGTGGCTTGTTCGCCCGAAAGCGAAGCCACTGTGGCGGTGGCGGTGCCATGCACCTCGCTATATCCTTGTGGAAGAATGTAATGTGCCAAACTGAGTGATCGTGCCTTCATGATATGGCGTGGCTCGAAGCCGCTGCTCGACAAGTTGGCGGCAAAAGTGCCCTCATCGAAATTGGTGCGGCAACGCAACCAGCCCAGTCCGCCATTCCCGAAATGCTTCTGAAGCATGGTGCGAAGGTCCACGAGCATGATGTCGCCCTCCACGAACGAATCGCTCAAATACGCCACACGCACGGGCCTACCGAGTTTTTTCCCTTGCGCCAAAGCCGCATAGAAACTGTCCATGCCACCTGTGCTGTCGGTGCCGTAGTCGATGATGGGCTCCACACCTTCAGGCACCGAGTCTTTCCACGCGCCTTTGGGCTTTTGCACCTCGTCGATGGTGATGCTTTCGGCATCGTAACGCTCTGTGCTGTCGGCATCGAGGTCGGCAAGCACATCCACTTGACGCAGTTGCGTGCCGCCCACATTCATCACAGGCAAATAATACATCAGAAGCAAAGCCACGAAGGTCAAGCCAGTGATGACAAACACCTTAGCGGAACCTCTCATTTAGCGAAGCCCCTCCTGTGGCGTAATCGGCATGGTCGTTTGAATACTATATAGTGGTTAGTGATCACTTTTTTCAGTTTAAAGTGCAAATATACCAATTTTCTTGAATGGAAAAGCACATTTTTCGGCAAAAGTCTGCGCCAATTCACAAAAAGGCGGTGTTTTCCTATTTTAAGTGTGGGGAAATCGCTAATTTTGCAAAAACAAATCATCACATTTTAGGTATGCAAAGAAGCGACTTTGAAATAATGGCCCCTGTGGGGTCGTGGGAATCACTCACCGCCGCATGGCAGGGCGGTGCCGACGCCATCTACTTCGGCATTGAGAATCTGAACATGCGCAGCCGTTCGAGCGTGAACTTCACCCTCGACGACCTGCACACCATAGCGGCTTGGTGCCAAGAGCACAACATGAAGAGCTACCTCACCGTGAACACTATCATCTACGAAGAAGATATTGAATACATGCACAGCATTGTGAATGCAGCAAAGGAGGCGAAGGTTACGGCTATCATCGCCAGCGACATGGCCACCATTCTCTACGCCCGCTCCATTGATGTGGAGGTGCATATTTCCACGCAGGTGAACGTGAGCAACAGCGAGGCGATGCGCTACTACGCCCAGTGGGCTGATGTGCAAGTGCTGGCGCGCGAACTCAACATGGACCAGGTGAAGGCGGTGCACGAGGCTATCGTGAAAAACGATGTGCGCGGTCCTCACGGCGACCAGGTGCGCATCGAGATGTTTTGCCACGGCGCACTTTGCATGGCTGTGAGCGGTAAGTGCTATATGAGTCTGCACGAAACCGGAGCGAGCGCCAACCGTGGTGCGTGCCGCCAGATTTGCCGCCGCAGTTACATCGTCACCGACCGCGACACGGGCGATGAACTTGCCATCGAGAATAAGTATATCATGAGTCCGAAGGACTTGAAAACCATACACTTCCTCAACAAGATGATTGACGCCGGCGTGCGTGTGTTCAAGATTGAGGGCCGTGCGCGCGGACCCGAATACGTTCGCACCGTGGTGGAATGTTACAACGAGGCTATCAACGCCATCATCGACGGCACCTACACCGACGAGAAAATCGCCGACTGGAACGAACGCCTCGCCAAGGTGTTTAACCGTGGCTTCTGGGACGGCTACTACCTCGGTCAGCGACTGGGCGAATGGACCTCGAAATACGGTTCGAGTGCCACTCGTGTGAAGGTGTATGCCGCCAAAGGCATTCGCTACTTCTCGAAACTGGGCGTGGCAGAATTTCAAATGGAGGCCGGCGAACTGCATGTGGGCGACGAAATCGTTATTACAGGTCCCACAACAGGCGCGCTACCCATGACCGTGGAGGAAATTCGTGTGGATTTGAAACCAGTGGAAATGACCAAGAAGGGCGAACGCTTCTCCATCAAGACCGACACAAAAATCCGCCCAAGCGACAAACTTTTCCTCTGGCAAAAGGTGGAGCATCCACAGCAATAATCATGGCCCAATGGAAGATTTCTGGGAAGGAGTTGTATCAATCTCCCGAACGATTTTGTATGGTAGGGACGCGATACTTCGCGTCCGCGCCAAATAATTGATATTCAATATAATATTACCATTATTGGCGAACGTGAAGTATCACGTCCCTACCATGTTTCTGTGCCACACTCACAGTTTATCCACAGCAATAATCACTCATTTCATATTTTGGATATATACAGAGCAGCCCCCGAACTTGGAGTTCGGGGGCTGCCTTTAGTATCATAACTCAATTATCTTACATCACAATTTTTGAGGCCTTAGCACCTTTCTTCACGATGTAGATGCCGCCCTTTTGTGGGTTGGCAATGCGAATGCCTTGCAGATTGTAGTATTCTGCTTTAGCATTGTCGTCGGTCACCACAGTATCGATTGACGATGGGGTTTGGAACTGGATAATGGCAGCCACAGTGATTGCTTGTCCGTCGGCATCAGTCCACTCATAGCCAAACTCACTGGTGGCGTTCTTGCCAAACAGCGGCTTTTTGATGGTGATCACACCATTCTCCATTTTGTCGATCTTCGAGGCAAACGAAGAAGATGCCTTCAGGTCGGCTTTAGAAATGCCATCAGCCACATAAATGCCAGCATCGTTACCGATGTAGAAGTTGATGGTTTCGTTGCTTTGCACAGCCTTGAATCCAGTGTATTGAGGTTGGATTACCACAATATCGGGGTCGGAAGCGTCGATACGCACATAAGCAGGTGTGTTGTCGAGGTTTTTCGACACCAATGGGCATCCAGTGGCAGAGTAGGGGTTCACCAAGCGGTAAAGTCCTGCTGTGGTGGTGCTTTCCTCTACATCCACGGTCCAAGTGTAGTCGTCGGTGTTCGATGAGAATCCCGGTGAAAGGAAACCATCGGTGAACGAGGCCTTGCCAGCCGATTTCCATTGCTCTGCCGGCTGCTCCGTTGGGAGGGTAATCACAGTGCTATACTCGCCCTGCCAGTTATAACCATAGGTGGCGCCCTTTGCAGCCTTGCCGAAACGTGGCGACACGATAGTAATCACACCATCTTTAAGCGTGGAGTTGTAATTGTATTGAATGATTTCCGACTCGCTGTAGCCTTCCTCCTCATTGAAATAGCAACCGGCATTGCCAATATAGAATGGGTCGGAAAAATTGGCGCGTGTCTTGTCCACGTTCACAAAGCCCGACACTTGTGGCTCTACCCTTACAAATTCAGGCTTCGACGCATCGATAACGAGGTCGTGCGCCTCTTTGTTTTCGTTCTTGTCGAGAAATGGGAACGAAGATGAAGTCCAAGGGCTGGCGAGTTTATAGACATGGGCTGTTTCGGTGCTCTCGTACACCTCCACGCTGAAGGCGTAGTCGGCAGGATTCAGTTCTTCACCTATGGAGGGAGCCAAGCCAGGCACCACCCAGCCATCAATCATAGTGCCTTTGCCAAGGTACTTCCATGTGGTTTCTGCACCGCTTTTTCGCGCTGCCACTTTGTTCATGCCTTGTGCGAAAGCCTGTGCCGAAAGGCAAAGACTGAGCCCCAAAGACATTAAAATTGTAGTAAATTTCTGCATTTGTGATAATTTTTAGAAAATTTGTCTGCAAAATTAATGCTTTTAACGGAATAGTGCAAAAAAGGTTTTCACCTCCTTATTTTCTACCAGCCCTCAGTTCCACATTTGAAATTTCCCTCAACGCAAATTATAGTGGATTTCTTGCACATTTATCGGGAGATTTTCTCTATTTTTGTGATAATGTTTTTTATGATTAAAAAGCCCGAAAAAATCTTCAAAAATAAATAATTATGGGAAAGGCTGATGAAATTATCAATGGCGAGTTACGCGTGAGTCCACGGCACATCACCACGCTGGAACCTGGCGAAATTTTCGTGTTTGGCAGCAATGCGCAAGGTATGCACCTCGGCGGTGCCGCACGCACGGCGCACATGAAATTCGGCGCAGTTTGGGGAAATGGCGAGGGATTGCAAGGGCAGTCATACGCCATACCCACGATGGAGGGCGAAGAAAGCACCAAGCGTGCCGTGGAGCGATTCGTGCAATTCGCACAAGAGCACCCCGAACTGAAATTCTTGGTCACTCCGATTGGTTGCGGCATAGCCGGCTACACGCCAAAGGAAATCGCGCCAATGTTTGAGACCGCAGTCACGCTGAAAAACGTGTATCTCCCCAAGATTTTCTGGGAAGTGCTAATGGCTGAGAAATAGGTGATGGTATACATGTTATCACGAAAAAGATGTGACGAAATTCCGTTAGGAATTTGATGTGTGTAGGCAGGTATGCAGAAAAGATGTAATGGAGCGAAGCGAAATGGAATCTTTTCGAACCTTTAGCTCGCTCGAAACATCAAATTGCCTTTCGGTGGTGAAATCGCATCCCGCTGGGATGCATGTTTGTTATGTGACTTTGCAGGCATTTCGCTTCGGTTATGCTCCATTTCGCTTCGCTCATTACGCATAACCTTCGCTGCATACCTGCCTACACACATCAAATCCCTACGGGATTTTTTCAATCATCACTAAATGAACAGATGGACAACTTGTATATCATTTCCGAGAAATAGCCAACCCGAATAAATTTTATTGCCGAAAATCTGCGATAAAACCGTGGCGACGGTAGGGAATTTTGTATTTATTTGTTTTTTGTCTATCTTTGTGAACAGCAACAATCTTAATAACCAATACTTAGAATGTTATGAAAAAAAGAATCTACCTTATGAGCTGCATCGTGGCTATTTTCATGACCACCCAGTTCTCGGCGTGTGTTAAAGCGCAAAATCACAAAAGTGCGGAAAGCAAAACCGCTTCCAATGTGGAAACAAAAAAGCAAGATGACAATACAAATCGGGTGACCTACGACCTCGCTTTCGTGGAAGCGCATGGACCTGTGCACACCATTCAATACCTCGATGGCGACATCTATGTTTTCGACAAGAGCGGCAACATCGTCACCTTCAATGGCTATGACCCATTCACCGCCGATGTGTATGGTCAGCCCGAAAAACTCTTGAATAAATTCAACCGCGACAGCGAAGGACGCATTTGCAAAGTTGTGGGTGCGATGTTTGACACCGACTACACGTGGGAAGGCAAGCGAATCGTGAAATATGTACGCGGCATTGAATCCGGTCTTAGAACAAGGGAATACCACTATGGAGCTAAGGGGCTCATTGAGTATGCCACTAACACAACGGAATATGAAACATACGAAGATGATGATCCTACCGAGGTGACTCGCGTAAAAGAAGTGTACGAATATAAGAAGTTTGACAATTACGGCAACTGGACCGAGCGCACCGTAAAAGGCGTGACCACCCACCGCGAAATCACCTACTACAAATAACGCCAAATCAGCGTTTTTTGGAGGGCACTTGCAGGTGGTCGATAGCGGTGCCGTGGCGGTCGTAAAGAGTGAGGGTGAGGGCTTTCGGGGTGGCATTGAGGTGAATGGCACCCATGGTGTTCACGCCCTCGGTCCATATTTTCTTGATGATGTCGCGGTTGAGCGTCCATTCGCGCGCAGCCTGTCCACGGTCGTTGTCGCTCGATGGTGTTTGCACACACACGGTGCCTTTTTCATCGGCGGCGAGTTTGCCATCGTAGAGCGCACCGGAGCGCACATAAATGTGATTATTGCCTGCGAGAGCCAAATCCACGCCGAATTCATCGAACAATTTGCCCCATCTGGCGTATTGCGAGGTCTTGCCGTCGTTGCCAAAAAACCATTGGTAATGCTCGCACACAATCACGTAGCGCGCCTTTTTGCGTTGCTTCCGCATCACTTGGCAAAACCAGTCTTGAGCGGCAGCAAGCCCCTCGTCGGTGCGCATCGACTCGCTGTTGAGCATCACAAACAGTGCATCGCCATAGCGGAAATAATAGCACACGCCCTCCTCGCCAGCATAGCCGTTGCGAGGATAGTGGTTGGCATTGCGGAAAAAGTCGTTGGTGCACTTGGCGTATTTTCGGCTCATGTTGTCGTGGTTTCCGTTCACGCCAGCCCACATATATTTGCGGAAGATGGGTTCATCGTACATCGACTTCCAAAACGAGTAACTGCCGCCCCACGCAATCACATCGCCGAGGTGCAACACCCAGTCGAGCGACGCGTCTTTGCGGCAAATGGTGTCGATCATCGTCATTGCCGAGCGCAGGCGTGAGGGCACTGGCGGATAGTGGTGGAAGTCGGAAATCACACACGCGCTCCAGCACTTGGCACCTGCCGTGCGAAAGCGATAGATGGGTGTGCGCTGGTCGCCAGCCACCACACGGTACATGTATTCGGTGTCGGGCTTGAGTTTTTTAAGCGTGGTGCCGCATTTGTTGAATCGCCAACGCTCATACACATCTTCGTTGAGCGCGGTTTTGCTCCACAGGCTGTCGAAAGTGGTGCAAAGGTGCATATCCACATCGGTGGCACGGCGGGCATTTCGCCATAATTTGTCGGTGGATTCGGTAAAAATCACGTGCGACTGCGGCGCGTCGGCATCGGTTGCCCAACTCACATTCATCGCCACCGAAGCATCTTCGGCAGGACAGGTCACCACACTGAAAACTCGCTGAGCATGGGCGGCAACTGCGGCAAACGCCAGCATCAGCAGCAAAAATATTCGGTTCATACGCAAATACAGTAAAATTTTTATAGAACCCAAAGTTAGTAAAAATCTGAAACTACTGCAAATGAATTGATTTTTAGGAAGATTTGGCAAAGATTTTTCAATCAGCAGTGGAATTTTCAATTATCACGATGGCTTTTAACAAAAATGTATTAACTTTGTGTTTCAACGGAAAAATCGATATTTTTTATACAATTATTTACAGTCGCCACGGCGACATACAATCAGGAAAACGACATTATGCATTTATCTCCCAGCATAGGACACGACTTGGTCACTGGCACACGCTTCATGGGCGCATTCACCATGTTTGCCCTCTCCATTCTGCTTGCGTTTGTCAACCGAGGAAAAACGCAACTCAAAGTATATAATCAGGCGCGCTGGCTGATTTTCACTGGCTGCCTATTGCTGTGCATTTTCAATTTGGTGCAGTTTTTAGGCAATTTCCGTGAGCAGAGCATCACGCTGTCGTGGGCTGTCACCACCATGTTTTTAGTGGCAATCATCCCCCCTATCTTCTTGGGCAACCTGTTTCTGCTTCGCGCCGGCCACGACATGAAGCCGCACATTTGGCGGTCGGTGATATTCGTGGCGTTCTGCTATGGGCTGTTTTTCTATGGATTGACCAACGATTTGCTCATCGACGATGTGGAGCCACACACCACCGTCACGTTCTACATAGCCCTTGCCCTGTTTGCTAAAATCACGCAAATGGCTATCGTGCTGCACCGTGGATTGAAGAAAACGAGGTCAAGCCTCACCGACGGAGAACTACAGCAGCGACACGTGGCACTGCGCTACACTTCGCACGCCATGAACGCCCTGCTCGTGGTGACCGTGTTTGCACCATGGGCTGGACTCACTTCATCTACCCTACTCTACACCATCACCAAACTCACTTTGCTTATGACGCTGTCGTGGCTGGTGTGCGAATTTTGCCTCTACGGCTACAACATGGCGGAAACAATTGAGGTGAACGATGAAATACGCGAGGCGCAACTGATGGAGGGGGAACGCCCCAGCACCGACATTTCGGAACACGCCTCCCGAAAAATCGAGGCATGGGTGGATGCGCGTCACTACACCGACCCCATCCTCACCATCGGCACGGCACAGAAGCAAATGGGCGTGTCGGCATCAACCCTCAACGCCTACCTCAGCAGCAACACCGATGCCACCAATTTCAGAAAGTGGCTGCCATACCTGCGCATCGAGGAAGCAAAAAGGCAAATGACACAGCATCCCGAACTCACCCTTCAAGCCATTGCCGAGGCGAGTGGATATGCCAACCACCCCAATTTCACAAGGGCTTTCAAAACGAAAGAGGGAAATTCACCCACAGAATGGATAACAAATCACAAAAACAATAAAAGCAACACACATTAGTTGATTGTTAGATAGTTAACCTTGGTGCTTGTCATGAATTTCGATTTTATGACAAGCATTTTTTTGTTTCATGACAAAAACACAAGCATTAATGACAAAAGCATTATATCTGAAAAGGTTTATTTTTGCAATGTGAATTTCACAAGACACCCACGCCGGCAAATTCACCAAAACCTGCCTAAAAACAGACTAAACCTTTCCTTAATATATGATGCGGAGCACTCTGTAATTTTAACGGAATTACAGAGTGCTCTCCGTTTATCCCCCCACCTCTCCCCCATTCCCTCACATCGATGCTATTGCAGATCAGTGGAAAATTCCCCAAACGATTTTGCATGGTAGGGACGCGATACTTCGCGTCCGCGACAAATGGTTGATATTCAATATGGTAGCACAATTATGGGCGGACGTGAAGTATCACGTCCCTACCGGGTTTGGTTTTTCGCCGAAGGCGAGCGGTATTTATCCACTGAACCGCTATAGCATCGATGTAAATAGTGAGGATGAGCGGCGGTGGGGGCACAAAAAAGCCCTTGGCTTCCGGAAGCCAAGGGCTGAGACTTATGATAGTGATTGAATCGGTTTATTTCATCACTTTTGCAGAAGAAGTGGTGCCATCGGTGTAGGTGGTAACCACGATGCTTACGCCATCGGCTGGTTGTGCGAGGGCACGGCCAGAGAGGTCGAAGTAGCGAACGCTCTTCACAGTCTTAGCGGCAGTCACATCGTTAACCGAAGTTGGTTCGGTGAATGTAACCTTCACTTTGTCTGAATCCTTGCTGTAAAGTTTGTCGATTTCACCGCCCACCACAGTGGTAACGTAAGCTGCCACGGTGTAGCAGTAGCTGATACCATCGGTGAATGGGAGTTCGAATGCCTTAGAAAGAGTGTTTTCGGCATCAAATTCGCCTACGAGGCTCATGATTTCTTCGCCAGCCTTCTTTTCTTGTGAAATTTCGATGCTGTCGATCCACACGCGAGAAGTAGTGCTTGGGTAGGTAAATTCCACATAGGTGTTTTCATTACCCTTGGTGAAGTTCAAAGTATAGTCGTTCAAACCTTCCAAAAGGGTCACTTGCTGAGTTTCCACCACGTTTTCGCCGTTGTAAACATTCACAGTCACTACGCCACCAGCCACATACACGCCGCTTTGGGTGCCGCCCATGCGCACCTTAACCACGAACTTGCCACCGTTGCTTGCGAGGTTCTTAACAG
The DNA here is from genome assembly GCA_004557565.1 of Bacteroidales bacterium. GTDB lineage: Bacteria > Bacteroidota > Bacteroidia > Bacteroidales > Muribaculaceae > Sodaliphilus. The sequence continues at coordinate 85,201 of SFGS01000004.1, forward strand.
GTGAAAGGAGTGAAGCAGGTGAGGTTTCAGAGAATGGAGCCAAACCGAGCAGACCTTGAGCGTAGAGGTGTGCGTTGGCATACCAGCCGCTTTCGTTGGTGTACTTGTCGAGGTATTCGTTCAAACTTGGATAGACAGGTGCAGTCACTGTGCCTTCCTTGAAAGCAGAGAAGTCTTCAGAAGCCACAACCATATTCTTGTCTTCCTTCAAAGTGAGCACCTTTGAAACGGTCACGAGGTAGCCTTCTGCCTGGTCAACAGCGTTCCAGTTGGCGGTGAAGCCAGCGGCAGTCACGTTGCTTGCAGAGAGAGCTTCAGGAGCAGCGAGGCTTGAAATCACCTTCACCACTTCAATCTCGTTGGAGTTTTCAGAGGTAGCTGTGCCGTTGGTGGCGCGAACCACGAAGAAGTAGCGCTTAGCGGCATCGAGGCCAGTCACCTTATAAGAAGAAGTGAATGCGCCAGACACAAACTCGTTTTGGAGCGCATAAACAGGTGCGCCATTTGCGTCCTTGGTATATACGTCGAGGTAGTAGCCAGTTGAGCCAGAAATGTAGTCCCACTTAGCGGTAAACGAAGTGCCATCGGCTTGAGTTGGTTGCTTAGCCACAGGTGCTGGGTAGAAGTCAGCGCTCTGTTCCACCTTCAAGTTGTCGATGAGCAGGCCGTTCAATGCCATAGATGCGGTAATCTTCAAATAAGTGGTGCTTGAAGTGCTTGCGCCGCTCACCACATAACTCACGTCGTGCCATTTGTTGTCGAACACGAAATCGGTCACCTTGGTGCCGTAGTTCACAGCGATAGCGAACATGGCGCCGCTCTCGTCGTAAGAGCGAACACGCATCGAGATTTTGATAACGCCCTTGTTGGCCTTCATATCGTAGCGCGCAGTCTGCAAGTTGCCGCCGTCGCCAATTTTCAGCATACCGCCGGCCTCATACACATAACGTCCGCTCCAGCCTATGAGGGTGGTACCCAACTTGTTGGTCAAGCCGCTTGAGATGTCGGTGGTAGCGGGCTCTGCCTCGCTGCCCTCGGTGAATGCAACAAATGATTCGTCGAGCACAGTGGTCACCTCTGACTGTGCCATCGCGCTCTGACCCATCACCAGCATAACTGCTGCAAACACAAAATGAAATACTTTCTTCATTTTCGTAGATAGTAAATTTAAAATGTGATTATATAATAAAAATTTGTGTTCCTTTATTCAAAAGTGCATTCACTTGAAGTTTGGAAATTACCTTAATAAATAAAAATCCTTAAGCAAAAGGAAATATATCAAATCTCCTAAAACGACAACGCCATAGCGTAGGGAAATGCCTTCGGCATGTTTCCAAAGCATTGTCACATTGCTGATTGCGCCGAAACATGCCAAAGGCATGTCCCTACGTTATGATGAATCGCAAGATACAAAAAAAGGAGCCACGCTGTGTGACTCCTCACGTTTTGCGCTTCAAGATGGACTTGAACCAACGACCCCCTGATTAACAGTCAGGTGCTCTAACCAACTGAGCTATTGAAGCAATTGCAAAACCCAGAAAACCGGTCTCTCCGAGAATTGCGATGCAAAAGTACTTGCAATTTTTGAATTATGCAATATTTTTTGAAAAAATCTTACCAAAAAAGCCGATTTTATGCTTTTTTCAGCTTTCATACCCCCAATATATCGGCAATAAGTAGTACTTTAGCAGAATAATTCTCAAAACATATGACACGAAAAAATTTAAGGAATTTAGCGATTTTCGTTTTAGCCGCCACTCTTTTTACGCCAATGGCGTGGAGCGGGAAGAAGAAAGCAAACGGCGAAGCGGCAGAAGGCAGCGAAGCGGCGGTGATTCGGAATCTGGATATTTTCAACTCTTTATATAAGGAGTTGAACACTTTTTATGTTGACACGCTCAACGCTAAAAAGCATATCGAAACCGCCATCAACTCGATGCTTGACGAAATCGACCCCTACACCGAATATATCAACGACGACAACCAGGACGACTTTCTGGTGATTAGCACCGGCGAATACGGAGGCATCGGCTCCTACATCATGGAGCGCAAGACCGGCGGCGTGTTTATTTCGGGCCCTTACGCCGACAGCCCAGCGGCTCGTGCCGGATTGAAGTGCGGCGACCAAATCATTATGATTGACGGCGACAGCGTGGCTTCGCTGAAAAGCGCCGAGGTGAGCAAACGCCTAAAAGGTCAGGCCAACACCCAAATCAAGGTGACCATCAAGCGCCCCTACACCACCGACAGCATCAAGACGTTCACCTTCACCCGTGAGAAAATCAAACTCAACCCCGTCACCTACTACGGCGTGACGAAAGACAACATAGGCTACATCGCGCTCAACACCTACAACGAGCACTCTGCCGAGGGTGTGAAGAAGGCGTTGCTCGAATTTAAGGCCAACCCTGCCGTGAAGGCGGTAGTGCTCGACCTGTGCGGCAACGGCGGCGGACTGGTGGACGAAGCCATCAAAATTCTCGGCTTCTTCCTGCCTAAAGGCACTGAGGTGCTGACCACAAAAGGCCGCACCACAAAGGATTACCGTGTGTATAAAACCTCGGAGCAACCCATCATGCCCGATATGCCACTGGCGGTGCTCATCGACGGCGGGTCTGCCTCGGCAAGCGAAATCACCGCTGGCGCACTCCAAGACCTCGACCGCGCCGTGATTATCGGCGGTCGTTCCTACGGCAAGGGACTGGTGCAGACCACCCGCCCACTGCCGTTCAACAGTTTGCTCAAACTCACCATCGCCAAATACTACATTCCAAGTGGCCGCCTGATTCAAGAAATCGACTACAGCCACCGCAACCCCGACGGCACGTTCAAGCACAAGCCCGATAGTCTGTGCAACGTGTTTCACACGGCTCACGGCCGTGAGGTGCGCGACGGTGGTGGCATCACTCCCGATATAAAAGTCACCTTCCCAGAAGTGAACCGACTGGTTTACAACATCGTGCGCGACCAGTGGGCATTCGACTACGCCACAAAATACGCAGCCGAGCACCCCACCATCGCCCCTGCTGGCGAATTTGAAATCACCGACGAGATTTTCAACGATTTCAAGAAGTTTATCGACCCCAACAAGTTCCAATACGACAAGTTGTGCGAGACTGGCGTTTCGCTCCTTCGCAAGACTGCCGAAACGGAGGGTTATATGACCGACTCGGTGAAAGCGGAGTTCGACAAACTGGAAAAGATGCTGAAGCACGACCTCAACCACGACCTCGACCGCAACCGTAAGGAAATCAGCCGCCAACTGTCGAGCGAAATCGTAAAGCGGTACTACTACGACGCAGGCGAATGTGAAAACGAACTGAAGTTCCACAAGGCGATGGACGAAGCCGTGGCAATGTTCAACAAACCCGGCGAATACAAAAAGATACTTAGAAAATAGAAGGTCTCTCACGGATCTCACGGCTATCGCACTTGCCTCACTTGCCTCACACAGATCTCACAGATCTCACAGATTTTTTTAAAATTTGTCCGATAAGTCCGATAGGTCTGATGAGTCCGATAGGTCCGAAAAATTCTAATTTCTAATATCTAACTTCTAATTTCTCAAAAAGAAATGGAAATAAGAGAATTATGTGATATTTTCAACAACAAGGAGCGAATTGCCGCTATCAAAAAACTGCTGACGGCGAAGCGCAACCGTGTGGTGTCGGTTGATGGGCTGGCTGGTTCGTCGGCCGCCATGCTGTTTGCACGGCTGCCACGCCTCGAAGCGCCCTACCTCATCATCGCCAACGACCTCGACGAAGCCGGCTACATCTACAACGACATCTGTCAAATCAATGGCGAAGACTCCACGCTGATTTTCCCGTCGGGCTACAAGCGCGACATCAAATATGGACAAATAGACGCACCAAGCGAAATTCTCCGCACCGAAGTGCTCAACCAGTGGTACGGCAACCCCAAATTGCAATGCGTGGTCACCTATCCCGAAGCACTCGCCGAGAAGGTGGCGGCAAAGGAGTTCATCGACCACACCACCATCACCCTCACCGTGGGCTCGGAGGTGGACTTGATAGCCACAGGCGCACAACTCCGTGAGTTTGGTTTCCAAATGGTGGACTATGTGTATGAGCCGGGGCAATTCTCAATTCGTGGTTCCATTCTCGACGTGTTCTCCTACAGCAACGAGCTGCCCTACCGTATCGACTTTTTCGGCGATGAAATCGACAGTATTCGCACATTCAACGTCGAAACCCAGTTGAGCGACCAACGCCTCAACAGCATTTCCATTCTCAACAACAATGCCGACGCAGCCAACAGCGGAACATCGCTTTTGGGTTTCATTCAGAAGGAGGCGTGGCTGATTTGCCGCAGCGCCGACTGGCTCACCAGCAGAGTGAAGGCAGTGACGGAGGAAACGCTTTCGTCGAGTGCCATGATTGCCGAGGAATGCGATTCGCACGCCATGGAGAAAATCGTGGATTACGCCGATTTCATCGCAGATTTTAGCGATTTTCGCCGTCTGGAGTGGCACACAGCCGAAAACTCCGACCCTTGCGATGCACGCCTCACCTTCTCGTTCACCCCACAAGGCATCTACCACAAGAATTTCGACCTCATCAGCAGTTCGTTTAAAGATTTCATTGCGAAGGGCTACAAACTATACATCCTCAGCGACAGCGAAAAGCAGACCGCGCGCCTGCGTGTGATTTTCGACGACCGCCACGACGAAATTCCGTTCACCCCGGTAAAAAGCACCATTCACGAGGGCTTCGTTGACGACGAGTTGAAGATGTGCGTGTTTACCGACCACCAGATTTTCGACCGATTCCACCGCTATAATCTCAAGAGCGACCGTGCTCGTTCGGGCAAACTCGCCCTCTCGCTGAAAGAACTGAACCAGATTGAAGTGGGCGACTACATCGTGCATGAAGACCACGGCATCGGCAAGTTTGGCGGACTGGTGCGCAACCGTGCCAACGGCACTTTGCAGGAGGTAATCAAACTCATCTATCAGAACGGCGACATCATATTCTGCTCTATCCACGCGCTGCACAAACTGTCGAAATACCGTGGCAAAGAGGGCGTGGAGCCAAAGTTGAGCAAACTCGGCGGCGGCGCTTGGAACAAAATCAAAAACCGCACCAAGAGCAAACTCAAAGACATTGCCCGCGACCTGATAAAACTCTACGCAAAACGCCGCGAGGCGAAGGGTTTCGCCTATTCGCCCGACGGATATTTGCAGCAGCAACTTGAAGCGTCGTTTATCTACGAAGACACCCCCGACCAACTCAAAGCCACGCAAGCCGTGAAGGCCGACATGGAGCGCGACCGCCCTATGGACCGCCTGGTGTGCGGCGATGTGGGATTCGGCAAAACGGAAGTGGCGATTCGTGCGGCATTCAAGGCGGCGACCGACGGCAAACAGGTGGCGGTGCTCGTGCCTACCACAGTGCTGGCATTCCAGCACTACAACACTTTCACCGAACGCCTGAAGGAGTTTCCTGTGAGAGTAGATTATCTCACCCGCGCCCGCAAGCCAAAAGAGGTGAAGCAACTGCTTGCCGACTTGGCTGACGGAAAAATCGACATTCTTATCGGAACGCACAAATTAATCGGTAAAACCGTGAAATTTCGCGACCTCGGACTGCTGATTGTGGACGAGGAACAGAAGTTTGGCGTGAGCGTGAAGGAAAAGCTGAAGGAGATGAAAACGAACGTCGACACCCTCACGATGAGTGCCACCCCAATTCCTCGCACCTTGCAGTTCTCGCTGATGGGCGCGCGCGACTTGAGCGCCATCACCACGCCACCAGCCAACCGCTACCCTATCCTCACTTCGGTGAAACCGCTCGACGACGACATCGTGAAGGAAGCCATCAATTTCGAACTCTCACGCAACGGTCAGGTGTTTTTCGTGAACAACCGCATCGACCAGTTGCCAATCCTCGAAAATATGATTCACCGCCTCGTGCCTGACGCGCGTGTGGTGGTGGGCCACGGTCAGATGAGTCCCGAAGAACTGGAGAAACGCATCATCGACTTCACCAACCACGACTACGACGTGCTACTTGCCACCACCATCATCGAGAGTGGCATCGACATGCCGAACGTGAACACGATTATTATCAACAACGCCCAAAACTACGGTTTGAGCGATTTGCACCAACTCCGTGGGCGTGTGGGACGCAGCCACCGCAAGGCGTTCTGCTACCTCACCATTCCGCCTGAGCGTCCGCTCACCCCTGTGGCAATGCGCCGACTGAATGCCATCGAGAGTTTCAGCGACTTGGGCTCCGGCATTCAGATTGCGATGCAGGACCTCGACATTCGTGGCGCTGGCAACTTGCTCGGAGCGGAGCAAAGCGGCTTTATCGCCGACCTCGGCTACGAGACCTACCAAAAGATTTTGAAGGAAGCGGTGCTTGAACTGAAAACGCAAGAATTTGCCGATACTTTCGAGGCTCAGCAGACGGAAGAATCGCAGATTTCTGGCCACGAGGTGGAATATGTGAACGACTGCACCATCGACACCGACCTCGAACTTTTCTTCCCTCCTACCTACGTGCCACAAGAGAGCGAACGCATCACGCTTTACCGCGAACTCGACAATATGGAGACCGACAAGGAGGTGGACGAATTTGAGGCGAGAATGCGCGACCGTTTCGGTCCTATTCCCGATATTGCCGCCGAACTCATCCGCATCGTGCCCATGCGCCGCATAGCGCGCACCTTGGGCGTGGAGAAGGTGGCACTGAAGCAGGGCAACCTTTACCTCTACTTCGTGGGCAAGGAAAATGCGGCGTACTACAATTCCAACGCTTTCGGCCGTTGCCTGTCGTACTTGCAGAGCGAACCGCTGCGCTGCAAACTCCGCGACGTGAACGACCGTTGCAGTTTCCTCATCGAAAACGTGAAATCGGTTACCGAAGCCCTCGCCCTCCTCAAGCACATCGCCGCCCTGCGCCCAGTGTAGCGAGAAATCAAAGGTTAGAGGTTAGAAATTAGAAGTTAGAGATTAGAAGTTAGATTTTCGAATCTTCGAATTTTCGAATTTTCGAGATTTCGATGGCATCGACCTGTCGGCTTGTTGGCTCGTTGACTTGTTAATGTTTTTTAACAGTGGTTGGGGTGGGGATTGGAATATTGTGGGTATCTTTGTTAGTTAATTGGTTAATAATGAACTTATATAAGATATGAAGATTTTTTCTCGTTTCACTCCTCTGCTGGTAATGGGGATGCTTGCCATCACCATCGCGCTCTCAGGTTGTGGCAAAGATGCCTTGCAAAAGGCTGTGAAAGACGCTTTTATCAAGGGTGACACCACCGAAACCACCTATCAAGCCATCTGCGACATCATCACTGGCAATCCCGAAAAATACAGCGCCTACGTTGATGCCGACGGCAACATCAACACCGACGCTCTCGACGAGATGATCAACGAGGTGGGGCAAAGTCTGCGCCCACCAATGACTTGGAACACCAAAAATTACGGTCAACGCGCGCTGTCGCTGAGCATCTACTTCGAGCGCAGCGGCTCGATGGTGCCCTACGACCAGGCTTCGGGGGCAGGCCAGTTGAAAAAGGCGGTGAACGACCTCATCAACTTCTTCCCCGGCGGCGAGAACGCGAGCATCAACATCGTGAACGACAACATCTACCCATACAGCGGCACGGTGGAATCGTTTTTGCAAGACCGCGACATCTACGCCTCCACAAAAGGCATCGGCGATGCCTCGTACACCGACTTCAAGGTGATTTTCGACAAGATTTTCCAAGCACAGAAGCCCGGTAATGTGGCGGTGCTGATTACCGACCTCATCTACTCGCCCAAAAACACCGCTGGCGTGAGCGTGAGCAAGATTTTCAACGAGGAAAACAGCCTTGCCACCTCCATCTTCACCAAATACAAGGGTAAATCCATTATCGTGAACCAACTTCGTGGCGACTACGACGGCATGTACTACCCCTACAACGGCAACTCATTCCACTACAAGGGGCTGCGTCCGTTCTACGCCATCATCATCGCCGACGCTTCCACCATCGACCGCATGGTGAAAGACACCCGATTCACCAACTTCCTCAACCTGCAAGGCACGGTGAACACCTATCGCTTCAACCAAGCCCACACCACGCTCGACTACAAGCTCGTGCCTGTGTGGAAAAACAACGCCGGCCGCTTCCGTGAGAGCCGCGACCAGAAGGGGCTCATCACCAACTGCGAGCCCGACCGCGAAACCGGCATCATCGCATTCAGCGTGGCGGTGAACTTCGGCGGCCTGCAGAAAGACGAGGCATTCCTGAGCAATCCATCAAACTTCACAATACAGTCGCAAAACGGATTCACCATGAAGGTGGAGAAAATCATGCCCACCGACATCACTGGCAACACCAAGACATACCTCGACGGCATGACGCACGTGATTACCTTCACCGGCAAGATGAACACCGCCAAGGAGGAAATCAACGTGAACTTGCGCAACGACTTCCCTGCATGGATTGCACAATCCACCAGCGACGACGATTCAAGCGCATCCACCGCAGGATTTGCCAACACCACCTTCGGATTGGAGCGATTCCTCCGTGGCATTTACGACGCATTCTCGGCATCACAAGCCAACTACACCTCAATGACAATAAAACTCGAAAAATAAGATATGGACAAAAAAGGCATTTATCTCATTACGGGCATCGTGGTCACAGTGCTATTCTGGATTTTCCGTGTGGAAGTTTACGAAGGGCTCTACCAAGCACCGGGCTACAGCGATGCCATGTACAACACCGGCATCTACGGCATAGTGGGCATCATCAGCGCAGCCATGGCTTGGGGCGCAGCCGCCATCTTTTACTACGCCATCAACTCGGTGCGCTTCGCGCGCTGGTGGCACTGGCTCTCTATCCTTGCCATCGTGAGCATTCTCGCGCCCATCGTGTGCTACTGCGTGAACTCCAGCATTTTCAACTCCGAAAACTACTCCTACGCCGCCGAAATGGTGTCGTTCGAGGGCGTGAACATGATTTTCACCGCAGTTTTGTATGTGGTGGCATCATATTCTATCCGCTGGTGGAGTTCCAACTGCCGTCACACTCCATTTCCACAATAAACTGAATCATCACAGCACAATAAAAGTCAAGATATGAGATTATTCATTTTCGCCATCGGCGGCACAGGCTCCAGAGTGCTGAAGTCGCTCGTCATGCTCTCGGCAGCCGGTGTGAAACCGCTCGACGAAGACGGCCGTCCAATCCCCAACGTGGAACTGGTGCCCATCATCATCGACCCGCACAAGAGCAACGAAGACCTCAAGCGCACCGAGCAAATGCTCACCGAATACTGCACCATTCGCGAAAAAATCTATGGACGAGAAGTGAATGGCGACGGATTTTTCGGCACCAAAATCAGCACCCTGCGCTCAATCATGGGCATGACTGCCACCACCATCAACGACACCTTCATCTTCAACATGGAGGCTGTGGGGCAGACCAAATTCCGCCAGTTTATCAGCTACGACACCATGGACGAGCCAAACCAGGCACTCACGTCGCTCCTATTTGCCGACTACCAGTTGGAAAACAAGATGAACATCGGTTTCGTGGGATCGCCCAACATCGGCTCGGTGGCGCTCAACATGATTAAGGACAGCGAAGAATTTAAGGCGTTTGCCAACGTGTTTGGCGAGGGCGACCGCATTTTCTTCATCAGCAGCATATTCGGCGGCACAGGCGCGGCTGGTTTCCCGATTTTGGTGAAAAACATTCGCCAAGCGCAAAACCTCGACGTGAGCAACAAGAATTTCCTGCGCCAAGCCCCTATCGGCGGACTCACCGTGCTGCCCTACTTCAACCTCAACAACAGTCAGGGCAAGAGCATCGACAAGGCCGACTTCGTGGTGAAAACGCAAAGTGCGCTTCAATACTACAACGAAACGCTCACCGGCGACGCCGACCGTAACGTGAACGCCATCTTCTACCTTGGCGACCAAACCTCGTCGATTCCCTACGACTACGACCCCGGCAACATTCGCGACCAGCATAACCCTGCCCATCTGGTGGAAATGGTGGGTGCGATGGCGGCGCTGAAATTCGCCGGTATGGCCGACAGGCAATTCCTCGACGGCATGGGCGGCTTCCTGCCCACCAAGGCGTTTGAGTACGGTCTCGACAAGGACTTGCTCGATGTGGATTTCACCACATTCGGACAGGAGACACGCCACCTCATCTATCGCCCAATGGTGAAGTTCCACATGCTGTTTATCTACATGCGCACCGCACTGAAAGCCATCATCGGCCAGGGCTACACGCAAGACGAGCCAAAAATCCGCAGCGAGTTCACCACCACGCAATTCTACCGCACGCTGGTTGACCAGTTCTTCGACTTCTACACCGAATGGCTCACCGAGATGCACCAGAATCTGCGCCATGTGGAACTGTTCAACGTGGGCGAGAACAACCTTTCCAACATCATCCACAATGTGGTGACTAAAAAGGGATTCTTCGGACGCAAGAGCGTGGACGAAAACACGTTCAACTCCGAAATGAACAAACTCAGCCGCGACAACAAAAAATACAGCGACCGCACTGTGGAATACAAGTTGCTCGACCTCTTCAACCAAGCGGCTGGCAACATTCTTGACGAAAAATACGAAAACATCAATTAAGCCTCACACGCACCATGAGCAAGATTCTTTCATACAACAACAAGACCACCAAGACCAGTTCGGAAGACTGGATTGCAGTGGAACCATATAGCGACGACGACATTCGCCAAATCAAAGACCCGAACGGCGGACTGTCGCGCAACCCTCGCACAGCCATTCCAAGCCCATTTGCGCAACTCGACCTCGTGAAAAACGCGTTTGAGCACCTGCAACCCACGCCACAAGGCATGGTGGGCATAGCCAGCGAGCAAATCATGGTGAGCAACGCCCTCGATGTGGCGCAGCTCTTCTTTGAATACGAAAACCACCGCGACCAACTCCATATCGTGCGCTGGAACAAGACCGCCGAACTTGAGCGACTGAAGGCTTCGCCAGAGCACCGCCTCTATGGCGAAACGCTCGAACTCTTCCTGCAAGCCGACCGTGTGTACAACTTCGCACAACTTCAGGACTGGTATATCCTCTTGCTCAACAATCAGGTGATAGGCGGCACCAGCCCTTGCTCATTCACGATGGCTGCGCCCAATGTGGGCGTGGTGGAATCTGTGAATGTGGAACCTAATGTGAAACTTTTCGGTCAGGTGCGTGACCTCTGGCAGCGCGACGATGAGTTTATCTACCATCTGTTCCTGCTCTTCAACGCCTACACCAGCCTGCGTCGCTCATTGGGCAACGTGTATCAGTATATGGTCAACAACCTGCCACTGATTCAGCGCAACAAGCCCGAACTCTACAACCGCATCTTGGCGGTTATCCCCAACCCCACCGCCCTGCAAGCCGACCGCGAGCCTATGGTGCGCCAGATGCTCGACATGCAGTTCAGCCCATTCGCTGGCGAAAGTGCCGTGAGTGTGCTCAGCGCGCCGCTCTACCGCAAGAAGATGGTGGACGTGACCACAAGTGCCGCCAACAGCGACTTCGTGATCGCCCCCACACGCAAGCAAGCCGACGGCGAATTGCTGCCGCTGGTGCTTCGCAACAATTTCAACGGCTCGGTGGACCACTACACCTACATCAACCGTGAGTGGGACAGTGCCACACAGGTGTTTGCCGACGGCGTGCCAGTTGACGAGCGTCATCTGCCCGACACCAGCATCCTCTACCCATTCCTCACCACCGACGATTTCTTCACCGAAAATATCATACGCTTGGGCGGAACAATCGACGAAAACCACTACTTCGACGGCAATATCCAGCGCACGGCAAACGCCAGCACAGCAAGTTATCTGCTGCCGTTGAAGCCCGTGTTCTTCAAATATTTCAACGCTTCCGACCTTTCGAGCCATGTGCTTGGCCGCAATTTCATCGACATTGTGGAAACCGGCGCAGGAAGCGTGACGGTGACGCTGCGCATTCCCGTCAAAAAGCGCTTCATAGAACTTTCACGCACCTATATTCCCATCGACGATGCCTCATGGCAGTTTAGCGAGCAAATGGGTATGGGCCGCATCATCAGCGGCGTGCAGCTCTGCACCAGCATTTTCCCATTCGTGCGCACAGGCCGTGCCGATGCCTACAAGGTGCAACTGTTCACCTATGTGATGAACGGCGGCGGCAGTCTGCGCTTCCTCTCCGACGGAGGCAGCGGCGAAATGCCGAAGGTGACCGAGCAACCTCGCACCCGACTGAGTTACGCCACCACCTACTACGATGTGCAAGGCGATTTCGACTACATCGAGGCTTCGGTGAGCAATGAGTTGGGTACTTTCCAAGGCGTGATTGTACCGCTGTGGAAACCCTACGCTCCAAGCGCGAAGGAACTGATTTTCGCCGTTGACTTCGGCACCACCAACAGCCATGTGGAATGGGCTGAGCGTGGTATGGAGTCGCAGCCGCTCACCTTCAGCGACAACCGTGAGCAGACGCTCATCGCATCGCTGCTGAAGAAGGATTCGCTGCTCATCGCCGACCAACTCCAGCGCATCGAGTTCCTGCCTCGCGAAATCGACGACATCTACGGTTTCCCACTGCGCACCGCATTGGCGAACAACCGTGGCGCGGCTGGTGGCACCAACCTTTTCAGCGACATCAACATTCCGTTCCTCTACGAACGCCAATATTTCGACGGCTACGAAGTGGCCACCAACCTCAAATGGATGGGCGACAACACGCTCTCGAAGGAATTCCTGCGTGAAATCGTATTGCTCATCAAGGCAAAGGCGCTGCTCGAAAACGCCGACCTCGACAAGGTGCGGCTGGTGTATTTCTACCCTGTGAGCATGGGCGGTGCCGACCGTTCACGCCTCGAAACAGCGTGGGAAGAACTGTTTAACACCTACATCGGCGGCAACATCGACAGCAATTTGCATGTTTACCCCGAATCCATCGCCCCGGCGTTCTACTACAAGGGCGCAGATGTGGCTGGCAGCAGTTATGTGTCGGTTGACATCGGTGGCGGCACCAGCGACACAGTGATTTACCAAACCAGCGCCGACCAGCAAAAGACGGTTCCTGTGGCTATCTCGTCGTTCCGATTCGCCGGCAACGCCATCTTCGGCGACGCTTTCAGCCCACACGATGCCGACAACAATCCCCTGCTCCAGCACTACACCGAATATTTCCGCAAACTGGTGGAGCACAACCCCGATGTCACCTATCTCAACAGCATCATGAACACCATCATGGCTGGCAAGCGCAGCGAGGACATCAACGCCTTCCTGTTCTCTATCGAGAATGTGGAGCAACTGCGTGACCTGCCTCCAATGGACCGCAACCTCTACAGTTACAACGCCCTCTTGCGTGGCGACGACCAGCGTAAACTGGTGTTTGTGTACTTCTACAGCGCGCTCATCTACTACATCGCCCGCTCGATGAAGCACCGCAATTTCGTGAAGCCAAAGCAAATCTACTTCAGTGGCACAGGCTCGAAGATTCTCAACATTCTGGGCAGTCGCGAACTGGTGACCGAAATCACCCAGAGCATTCTGGAGCGTGTGTTTGGCGAGAAATACACCGAGCCGTTCAGCATTAAGGTGGAGCGCGACTGTCCGAAGCAAATCACCTGCCGTGGCGGCGTGCGCCTCGAAAATCAACGCCTCGACAGCCACACATCGCCCGAAATGAGCACGCTCATCGACATGATGCGCCCACGCAACGTGAACGCCATGAAGTATTGCTACTCGATGATTGACGAGGAGCAACTCACCATCGACAAGGTGAACGACCTCGGCGTGCGCGAGAAGATTGTGGACGAGGTGAAGCAGTTCAACCAGTTCTTCATCGAACTTTGCGACGCTGTGATGCGCGACGAGTTGGGCGTTGACAACAAGGTGTTCAACACGTTCAAGACCGTGGTTGATGAGAATGTGGCAAACTACCTCATCGCTGGCATCAACAGTTATCTGCAAGGCCGTTACGAGCCGGGTGCCGTGGTGGAAGATGTGCCTTTCTTCTATCCTATCATTGGCGTGATACGTTACAATTTGCTGAAAAATTTATAATCCATACCGTTATGAAACATCTGATTACTATCATATTGCTACTTGCGGCGATGCCTATTTGGGCGCAGAATGCTGTGGACCTTGATTCTGCCAGCACTGAGCAAAGTCTGCAAAGCCGCATCAACGATGCCGACAACACCGCCGACAGCCTCGCTGCCGCCGCACCACAAATCGAGGAAATGGCACAACCTGCCACCTCTACCGACGACAGCGGACCAAACCTGCTGGTGATGGGTGTGCTCACGCTTTGCGGTATCACTGGCATTGTGATGTCGGTGGTGGCGTTCTCCAAAATCAAACAAATGAAAGTGGAGAAGGACAACGAGATTACCGCCCTGAAAACGGCGCTGAAGCAGCGCAACGAGGAATTTGAGCAAAGTCTGCGCCAAATCGAAACGCGTATCGCTATGGTGGAGCAGGAGCGTGAACAGGCGGCAAGAGCAAACGTGGCACCACGCCAAGTGACCGTGGGGCAAGCCACCGCTATGCCGAAGCCTGAGAAAAAGGCTGGCGCATCGCAGATTTTCCTCTCTCGCCCCGACGATAAGGGCGTGTTTTTGGCGGCTTCCACCCACATTGAGCCGGGCAACAGCATCTTCGTGCTCACTACCGTCGACGGCACAACAGGCACCTATGCCGTTATCAACGATGCCGGCGTGCATCAGTTGGCGCTGATGATGCCTACCGAGAATCTCACACGTGCCTGCACTGGCCACAACATACAGATTTCCGCCGGCAAAACACGCATCGTCACCGATGCGCCTGGCCGTGCCGTGAAAGAGGGCAGGCAGTGGAAAATCGTGCAGCAAGCCACTATCCACTACGAGTAATCACCCACACTACGCTCATTGTAAGATATGAAGTGCTATTGCCCTAAATGCGGTCGTGAGAATGAGGTGTCGGTTGCCGACCTGCGCCGTCAGAAAGGAACCGTGGTGTGCCCGAAGTGCCTCACCACGTTCCAAATGCCGTATGCCAATAGCAATGACGACGGCGACGACACGCCCCCACCCATTCCCAAGCGTAGAGCCAAAGCCTCCGCGCCGAAGCCTGCCGCACGCCGCACCACAGCAGCCCCCCGAAAGACAGCCACAGCGAAGCAGAGCACCCCTCCACCTGTGCCATCGCGCACAAGTCGCACGCCAGCCAAACCCCGCCCTGCGGCTAAGCGCAAACCGAGTCAGCCCTCGCCCCGCCAGCCCATGTCGAAGGCTGGGTGCGTGCTCACCACCATCTGCATCACGGCTGGATTTTTCCTGCTCTACACCCTTGTGGGGCTAATTTTTGATAAAATGTAAGCATTATGCCTATAAAAAAATTCACCTGCCCGAAATGTGGCAACGAAATATCAGTAGAGGAACAAGCCCTCGCAGCGATGGGCAATTCGGTTATCTGCCCCGAATGTCAGTCGGTGCTGCAAGCCGATGGCGATTTCCTGTATGTGCCCACAGCAGAACAGTCGTTTGAACCTGTGGACCAACCCAACGGCGAATTGCCTCCCCCATTCTCGGAAGAGAACATCATCGACGACGACGAAAAACCCACCCTCTACGACAACGCCGTGGAATACATTTCCACTTGCGATGCCATCACTGTGCCCATGCTGATGCACTATTTTGGCATCGACGAGAAAGAAGCAACGGAACTGATGCGCGAACTCGAACAGCGCGGCGTGGTGGCACCATTCACTGGCGGTCCAAGGGAAATCCTCATTCCCCACAGCAGCGACCTGCCACGAGGCGCAAAACGCACATTCGAAACCGACCAGATGCAGAAAAAACTGCTCGAACGAATGCGCCAAGCCCAAGCCAACGGCGAACTGCCCAAAATGCGCTCCTGCACATGCAGCCTCCCCTCCTTGCTCCTATTCATCTTCATCGCCTACCTCCTCTACACCCTTCTCCACTAATCCCCCACCCAATCCCAATCCCAAAACACCACGAAATCCTCTAACTTCTAAACTTTGATTTCTTTTATTGGGTTTTTATCCAGGTTAGGATTTCTTTTAGGGTGAATTTTTTGCCGTAGCGGAGGATGCCGATGCGGTAGATGCGGGCGCTGAGCCAGATGATGGCGGTGGCGGTGGCGTAGAGTGCGACTACGCTGACGGCTATTTGCCAGAATGGCACGTCGTAGGGCAGGCGCACCATCATCACGATAGGTGATGTGAATGGTATCATGGAGCACCACAGTGCGAAGGTGCCGTTGGGGTTTTCCATGCAGCCGAGTCCTGCGTAGAGCGCCACAATCATCACAATGATAATGGGAGTGGTGAATTGCGATGCGTCGCTTGCCTGGTCAACTGCCGATCCGAAGCCTGCAAAAAGTGCCGCGTAGAGCAGATAGCCTCCGAGGAAGTAGATGACGAAGCAGACGAGTGTGCCCACGAGGTTGACGCTCTGCACCATGCCCACGAGGCTGGATACCTCCGACATCGGACCGCTATCAGCCAAGCCAATGCCAAGTCCTACAGCCAAGCCAGAGATAATTACCGCCCATATCAGGAACTGTGTGAGTCCGACCAGTGCCACGCCTATTATCTTGCCCATCATCAGTTGGAACGGCTTGCAACTGCTCACTATCACTTCCACGATGCGGTTGGTTTTTTCCTCAATCACGCTGTTCATAATCATTGCGCCGTAGGTGAGCACAAACATGTAGGTGATGAGCGACAGCACCATGCCTAAAAGCATTGCGGCGGTGGTTGACGATTCGCTTTCGCTGCCGTCGTCGGCGAGTTTCACGCTGTTTACATCAATATCCACTTGCGCCTCTCTCACTATTTTGTCGAGGTCGGGTACACCCATCGTGGCGAGTTTCACCGACGTGAGCGTGTCGTTGAGGCAATCGGTCACATGATCCACCAGCGCCATGTTGACGGTGCTCTTGCTGTAGATGTTTACCTGTGCCGAGTCGAGCACATTGGCGGGAATCACCACCAAAGCACTCATGCTCTCGCCCGACTGGTCGAAAAAGCGCTTCACATTCGTAGTGCCGGGCTCGCCACGGAGCGGAATGAAGCGAAACTGCTCATTGTCGGAAATCACGCCCGACAGGTGGCCTGTTTCGTCGATTACGGTCACCGTTTCGAGCGACGAACTGGCGGAATTGAGTTTGGAGGTGAGCACCGGAATCGACGCAATAATGATGAACAGAAACGGAACGAGAATCGTGATAACGATAAATGATTTGCGCGCCACCAGTGACATGTATTCGCGCTGTATGATGAGTAGGAGCTTATTCATTGTTTGACGAGTTTTTTACAGTTTCGATAAAGATTTCGTGCATGGTGGGCAGCAGTTCACTGAAGCCACGGAGGGCGTATTGCTCATTGAGACGCGCAATCACCTCACGGATAGCCACACCTTGCGCCAGGCGAATGATGGTGGTGCCTTCGGGGCGCGCTTCCTCGATGGTGAACAGTTCCTCGCAAGGCTGAAGCTGTTCGCCGCCAGCGAGGCAGATTTCGTAAAGATGCTTTTTAAAGCGCTGCTTAATCTCTGCCACGTTGCCTTCAAGCACCACCTCGGAGTGGTTGATGAGGGAGATTTGGTCACATACCTCCTCCACACTCTCCATATTGTGGGTTGAAAACAGAATGGTGGCGCCCTTTTTCTGCAATTCCAGAATCTCACGCTTCAACTGCTCGGCGTTCACGGGGTCGAAGCCAGAGAATGGCTCGTCGAAAATAAGCAACTTCGGCTCATGAATCACGGTGGCGATAAACTGCACCTTCTGCTGCATACCCTTGGAGAGCGTTTCCACCTTCTTATCGCGCCATTCGGTGAGGTGGAAGCGGTCGAGCCAGTAGAGCATCTGTCGGGTGGCATCTGCCTTGCTCATGCCCTTCAGACGTGCCAAATACACAATCTCGTCGCCCACCTTCATCTTCTTGTACAGCCCACGCTCTTCGGGCAGATAGCCAATGTGCGCCACATCGTCGGCGGTGATGGGGCTGCCGTCGAGCATCACCGTGCCGCTATCGGGGGCGGTGATCATGTTGATGATGCGAATGAGGGTGGTCTTGCCTGCGCCATTCGGACCAAGCAGACCGTAGATGCAGCCTTTGGGCACAGTCAGGTTCACATGGTTGAGCGCCGTGTGCCCTTTATATTGCTTCACTACATCGCTGATTTCAATAAAAGCCATATTTTAGAAATTTGATGTTAGAAATTAGATGTCGCTTTTGGAGAACTCGGAGCACTCTGACTGGTCGGAGTGATGGGCGTTTTCCGGAAGCTCTTTGTTTGTTAGACGCAGGTGATGGACGTTTTGCTTCATGCACATGCCACTTTTTTGCTAAAAAAGGCAACTACAGTGTGTGTCGCTGCGGTTGCCTTTTAGGTGATAAAGGAATGTGTGGGAGAAGATTATTCTTCGTCCTCCACTTCCTTCATGGTGGTGAACACGTTTTGAACGTCGTCGTCTTCTTCCACAGCCTCGAGGAGTTTTTCTACTGCTGCGCGACCTTCGGCATCAAGTTCCTTGGTGTCGGTTGGGTCGTAAACGAACTCGGTGCTGGTGATTTCGAAGTCGTTGTCTTCGAGATACTTCTGAATGTCGCCGTTCGACTCAAAAGCACCGGAGATGATGATTTCCTCTTCGTCTTGGTCGAAATCTTCTGCGCCGCAGTCGATAAGTTCGAGTTCGAGGTCTTCGAGGGTCACACCTTCTTTAGCCTTAACGTGGAAGTAGCACTTGTGGGTGAACATAAATGCCACTGAACCGCTGTTGCCGAGTGTACCGCCGTTTTTGTTGAAGTGAGTGCGGAGGTTGGCCACAGTGCGAGTGGTGTTGTCGGTAGCGGTCTCTACGAGCACTGCGATACCGCCAGGAGCGTAACCTTCGTAGATTACTTCCTTGTAGTCGCTTGCGTCCTTATCGGTAGCCTTCTTGATGGCGCGTTCCACTGTGTCTTTAGGCATGTTGGCAGCCTTAGCGTTGCTCATGAGGGCACGCAGACGAGAGTTGGCTGTTGGGTCGGGACCACCAGCCTTCACAGCCATTGTGATTTCCTTACCAATGCGGGTGAATGTGCGCGACATGCTACCCCATCTTTTCAATTTTCTTGCTTTGCGATATTCAAAAGCTCTTCCCATGTGATAATTTTATTTTATATTGTTTGTTTTTATTTTTCTCTTTGATTAATCGTGGTGCTCACTTACGATACCGAGAAACACAAGGTCGCTGTCGGTGCGGTTGATGAGCGTGTGGCCGTGTCCCATAGGGCAGTAGTGCATCTCTCCCACGGTGAAGTCTTCCTCGGTGCCGTCGTCCATCACCACATGGCCTGTGCCGCTGATGATATAGTAGGTTTCACTGTTTTTCTCGTGCATGTGCATACCAATCGACGCACCTGGGGGAAGCAGTCCCTGCATGATGCGATTCTGCTCATCGAGATAGGTTTTCACCACATATTCTCCTTCGCCACCTTTAAAGTTTGGTACGGTGGTGGCCTCCATTTTCTTGAAATCGATTATCATAAGTTTTTGTTTTTTGGGGGTCAACGAGCCAACGGGTCAACGGGTCAACAAGTTGACGGTTGGGGGGTGGCTCGTTGCCTCATTATATCTTATTGTCCAGCAAGCCTCGAAATCTCGAATTTTCGAATTTTCGAACTCTCGAAAAAAACTCGTTGACCTGTTGACTCGTAGACTTGTTGGCTCGTTATCTCAACTGTGCGCCAACTTCCTTTTGGAGATTGGTCACCACCTTCTTCATTACGGCCTCAATTTGCTTGTCTTGGAGCGTCTTTTGGTCGTCTTGGAGGAACATGGCGATAGCGTAACTCTTCTTGCCGGCTTCGAGGTGCTTGCCTTCGTACACGTCGAAGAGGGTCACCTTCTTGAGCAACTTGCGTTCGCTCTGCTCAACCACACGCTTGATTTGTTCGTAGGTCACGGTCGAATCCACGAGCAATGCCAAGTCGCGGCGCACTGGCAGGGTCTTTGGCAGGTCGTAGTATTTCACATCCTTCTTGGCTGCGAGTTTGCAGAGCAAGTGCCAGTTAAACTGTGCGAAGTACACTTCCTGATCCACATCGAATTTCTTAGCCACGTCGGCATCCACCACGCCAAGCACACCGATGAGCTTGCCACCACGGTTCTTGTAAGAGAGGGCAGGGGTGAGCAGGTCGTTGTCGAATTGCTCAACCACCACTTCCTTTTCGTTGATGCCAAGGCGGCGGAAGATGTTTTCAACAGCGGACTTCAGGTCGTAAACGCTGAGTGGGCGCACTGCGTCGGCCCAACTGTCGTCGTGGTTGTTACCAGTGAGCCAAATGCCGAGTGCTTGATGCTCGGTGTATGGTGCGAGAGCCACCTCGGTGTTGTCGGTTTCGGCATCGTAACGATACACATCGCCGAATTCATACATTTTGAGGTTGGCGTTTTTGCGGTTGATGTTGCGTGCGAGGCTTTCCAAACCGCCGAACAGCATGGTTTGGCGCATC
This sequence comes from Bacteroidales bacterium, assembly GCA_004557565.1. Taxonomy (GTDB): domain Bacteria; phylum Bacteroidota; class Bacteroidia; order Bacteroidales; family Muribaculaceae; genus Sodaliphilus. The sequence goes on from SFGS01000004.1 coordinate 105,711, forward strand.
ACGTTGAGGTCGCCGCTGAGGGCGTTCATCAGGTGCACGCAGTTCTTTTCAGGGTAACTTTCCAAGCCTTCGTAGTAACTTGAACTGGTGAGCGAGTTGTTCATGATTTCGTTATAACCAGCAGCGGTGAGTTGTTCCGAGATGAGGTCTTGCATATCGTCGCGGAAGTCAACGTCGCTCTTGTTGCTGAGTGTGCCCTTCACCTCGTTGGTGAATTCCACATTGTTATAACCGTACACGCGGAGAATGTCTTCCACCACGTCGCATGGGCGTTGCACATCCACGCGGTAGGTTGGCACCACAATGTTGATTTTCTCTGCGTCTTCGCTCACGATTTTCATTTCGAGGCTTTCAACGATACCCTTGATAGTGTCGTTGTCGATGTGCTTGCCGATAAGGCTGGTCACATAGTCGAACTTCAGTTCCACAGGGAAGCCAGGGAATTCGCGGCTCTTCACATCGATGATGTCGCCACAAATTTCACCACCTGCGAGTTCCTTGATGAGGATAGCGGCGAGTTTGAGGTTGTAAACGGTGTCGTTGGGGTCGATGCCACGCTCGAAGCGGAACGATGCGTCGGTGTTCAAGCCGAAGCGGCGTGCGCTCTTACGCACCCAAGTGGGGTGGAAGTAGGCACTTTCGAGGAACACGTCGGTAGTGGCGTCGGTCACGCCCGAATCCAGACCACCAAACACACCGCCGATGCACATAGGCTCTTCAGCGTTGCAAATCATGAGGTCGCGGTCGGTGAGTGTGCGTTCCACACCGTCGAGAGTGGTGAACTTAGTGCCTGGGGCAACGGTTTTCACCACCACCTTATCGCCTTTCACCTTGCTGAGGTCGAAACTGTGCATAGGTTGACCTGTGCCAAGGAGAATGTAGTTGGTGATGTCCACAATATTGTTGATGGGGCGTTGGCCTACAGTCAGGAGGTAATCCTTCAGCCACTTAGGACTTTCTTGCACCTTCACGCCACGAATGGTGAGGCCGCAGTAGCGAGGGCAAGCCTCGGTGTTTTCCACTTCCACAGGAATGGCACCGTCGGCGCGGTCGCTCTTGAAAGCGTCAACGCTTGGGCGGTGGAGCTTGGCGTCGTAGCCGTGACGCTTCATCCAAGCGTAGATGTCGCGAGCCACACCGTAGTGCGAAGCACCGTCCACACGGTTAGGGGTGAGGTCCACCTCAATCAGCCAGTCGCTCTCCACACCGTAGTAGTCGGCGGCAGGAGTGCCCACTTTCGCGTCGGCAGGAAGCACGATGATGCCATCGTGGCTTGCGCCCACGCCTATTTCGTCTTCAGCGCAAATCATACCGCACGACTCCACGCCGCGAAGTTTTGAGCGCTTGATGGTGAACTCGTCGTCGCCATCGTAAAGTTTTGTTCCGAGAGTTGCCACAATCACCTTTTGGCCGGCAGCCACGTTGGCAGCGCCGCACACGATTTGCGCAGGAGCCTCGCCATTGCCGAGGTCAACGGTGGTGACATGCAGGTGGTCGCTGTTGGGGTGCATTTCGCAAGTGAGCACTTCGCCCACCACCAGTCCCTTCAGACCGCCTTTGATAGTTTCTACTTCTTCAAGAGCACCAACTTCCAGACCGAGCGAGGTGAGTGCCACGCTCACTTCTTGTGGGGTCAAATCGAAGTCGATGTAGTCCTTCAACCATTTATATGAAACGTTCATAACTTGAAAATATATATATTTTTTGTTGTTTTGCCATTTGTTGATTTGCCACTCAGGGCGCAAGGCGCTTGTAAGTGCCTATAATCGTGCAAATTTACAAAGAATTTTCAACTTATAAAAGACAATCCCATTTTTTAGCACTAATCCCACCCCACAGCCACCATTTCACCCCACCCACAGCACCCCCCACTCCCACCTATCCGAAATTTACTGCAAATTTGCAATAAATTCCGAATTGGGTGGGTTTTTCAGGTGTGTTGGGTGGCGGCATAGATGGGGCAAACATCTAATTTCTAACTTCTAATTTCTAATCTCTTGCATCTTTTTTGTAATTTTGTGGGCGAATTTTGGAAAAAGATGAAGGATTTTAAGGGACATATTTCGCGATGGGTGAGGACGATGGCCGCGCCTGTGAAGGCTGAGCCTGTGTTTTTTGTGCTCACGTTTTTGATGTGCATTGAGCAGCCCATCCATTGGATGTGCTATATTCTCGACAACCGTGTGGAGCAGACGTTGCAGTTTGTGCAGGGATTGAGCATCGAGTTTGCCGTGGTGTATCTTGCCACTTGCCTCATTTATTGGGTGAAGGGAAAGCGGGCGAAAAATGCGGTGAAGGCATTGCTCTACATGCTGTTCTGGACGCTGATGGGCATCACGCTGTTTTTGGCACTCAACTTTGAGATGTGCATTTCGCAACAGACGCTCACGGTGCTCGTGGAGACGAATCCGAAAGAGAGTTCGGAGTTTGTTGACACCTATATGCTCACCAACGCCAGCCAGTTGAGTTATCTTCTCGACTTTGTGGTGCTGGTGGCGATTGGCGTGTGCGAATGGAAGCGACGCGCCATCACCGTTTTTTTGCGCCGAAAGTTGAATAAGCGTTTCTTCACTTGGTTCACCAGTCTCAACGCCGCGGTAGGCATTGTGCTGATGGCGGTGTGCTATGTGTGGCTGCTGTGCTGCTGCAATTCGGCTCAAATCTACATTTGGCGAAACTATTTCCCCTACGATTCGCTCGACCCTTGGTCGCAAAGTCTGCACGCCATCAATTCGCTCCGTGCCTTCGACAATGATGTGAAGTTTGCCATCAAGCAAGCCGAAAAGGTGTATGAAACCGCCCCTGTGATTGAGGACACCGACTCGCTCACGGTGATATATGTGCTTGGCGAAAGTTACAACAAGCACCACGCCAGCCTCTACGGCTACCACACGCTCACCACGCCCTGTATGGAGCGTGAGCAGGCGGCTGGCAATCTGTTTGCCTTCACCGATGTGGTGGCGCAGGAGAATGTGACCTCGGTGGTGGAGAAAAACACCTTTAGCATCAACAGCGTGGGCGATGGCGAAAACTGGTTCGACCACCCGAATTTCACCACCATCTTCAAGCACAGCGGCTATGATGTGTGGATGTGGGACATGCAGCGCACCTACATGTCGAAGCGGCTCTACACCATCACCGTCAACGCTTTCATCTACAATCCCGAAATCACGCGCCTGTCGTACACGGCGTGCAACGACTCCACGTTCACCTACGATATGCAACTGGTCGATGATTTCCACAAGAATGTGAAGCCCACGAAGAAGCACAATCTGGTGGTGTTTCACCTGATGGGGCAGCATGTGTCGTTCAGCCGCCGCTACCCCCGAAAGAGCAAATATGAAAAATACCACTCGGCCGACATCAAACGCACGGAGAAGTGGATGGACAAGACCAAAAAATGGGCGATTGCCACCTACGACAACGCCACATTATATAACGATGCCGTGATGGGGCACATCTTCGACCTCTACCGCAACAAGAATGCCGTGGTGGTGTATTTCAGCGACCATGGTGAGGAAATCTACGACTATCGCGACCAGCGAGGCCGCCACGTGTCGTATGCTCCCTCTGCCGATATGCTCCGCCACCAAAACGAGGTGCCTTTCGTCATTTGGTGCTCCGACCGCTACAAGCAGCTGCACCCCGAAATCGTGAACGATATTCGTGCGGCGGTGAATCGCAAATTCATGACCGACAATGTGGGGCAAACGCTCCTGCGCCTCGGCAGAATTAGCACCGAATACTACCGTGCGGAGCGCGATGTGACCTCGCCACGCTTCACCACACGCCCACGCATCCTCTACGACCATGTGGACTACGATGCCGTGATGGCCGCCTCAAAGCGCCGCTGATTGGCACCGACAACCTATTCCTCTGCCTTGTGTGCTATACTGTGGATTTTGTAGAGGATAATGAGGATTTTTTTGGGGAATTGGGAAATTTGCATTACTTTTGAAAATTCAACCAAAAACGAACGAACCAACTAATTAATTACGCAAACATAACAGCAAAAAAACATAACAGCAATGAAGAAAATAATGTGCTTAGCATTGGTTTTGGTGTGCTTGATACCAGTTTTACGCACCAATGCACAGGATTCAAAGCAAGGTAAGCGTTTCAACATGTACGGAATCGCTTTCTACAACCTTGAAAACTTGTTCGACACTATCAACAACAATGGCAAGTATGATTTGGAATTTTCACCAAACGGCGCTCGCCAATGGAATCATCAAAAATACTGGTCGAAACAGCATAACTTGGCTTACGCTATCAGCCAAATGGCTACCAAATCCACTCCAAACGGTCCTGTGATTGTGGGCGTGTCGGAAGTGGAGAACATTTCTGTGCTGCAAGACTTGGTGAAGCAACCCGAAATCAAACCTTGGCGCTTGCAAATCGTGCATCACGACAGTCCTGACCGTCGTGGCATCGACGTGGGTTTGCTCTACAACCCTCGCTACTTCAAGGTGCTGAATGTGACCAACCAACGCCTCTCTATCCCCACCAACCCATCGTTCCGCACCCGCGACCAACTGTGTGTGACCGGTATGCTAGCTGGCGAAAAGGTGAGTGTGCTGGTCAACCACTGGCCATCACGCCTCGGTGGCGAAGAGCAAAGCAGTTATCTGCGTGAGGCTGCCGCTGCAATGGCACGCCGCACCATCGACTCGCTGCTCACCGACGACCCCAACCAAGGCATCATCTTCATGGGCGACTTGAACGACGATCCAATGAACAAGAGTTGCGCCGAAGTGCTGAAGGCAATGCCAAACGTGAAGGACGTGCAGACCGTGAACGACATCTACAACCCATTCTGGGAAAAGTTGGCTAAAGGCATCGGCACACTCGCTTACCGTGGATCGTGGAACCTCTTCGACCAGATTGTGATGAACGGCTACTTCCTGAAGCACTATAGTGGCAAAGACAAGCCACAACTCACATTCGTGCGCGCCGATGTGCTCAACAAAGAATTTCTGCGCACCACCGACGGCGACCGCCAAGGCTACCCCTTGCGCACCTATTCAGGTGGCGTGTTCCTCAACGGTTACAGCGACCACTTCCCCACACAAATCTACCTCGTAAAAGAAGCAAAATAACCTTCTTGAGAAATTAGAAATTAGAGGTTAGAAATTAGAGTTTTTCCATCAGAAGATTTTTTTCAAGAAGTTAAGAAGATTTTTTTTGGAAGTTAAGGAGTTAAGAAGTTAAAGAAGTTAAGACGATGGCTTCGGCTCTCGAAATTTCGAAAACTCGTTGACTCGTAGTCTCGTTGATTTTAAAATCCCCATGTCATTCATTACGCTTCGACATCGGCAGAGTGGTTTGATTCCGATGCGCATTCCGCTGTGGGTGCTCATCGGAGGCAGGCCTGTGGGCTTGATGCGAGGCAAAGAAGTGAAGATAGAGTTGCCGAAAGGCGTGTATAGCCTTGGCGTGCGATTCTGTGTGCCGTTGGGAAAGTGGCAACCGGGAGTGCAAGCCGAGCACAAAGTGGTGGTCGGCGAGGACGAACACGTGGTGGTGGAGTTCACCAGCCGCGAACGCCTATGGAACCTACTTTTCGATATCGACTTAATGCTCTGTCTGCTTAGTTTCTTCATCACCCTCCCATCGCCATGGGGCACCGTTTACGATGTGGTCTCCAACGGCTTCTTCCTCCTCTGGGCAATCCACGTCTGGACCATCCGCACCCGCTTCTTCACCTTCACCATCCACTAAACGAGTCAACAATCTTTAGACGAGTGGGCTCTGAATCCACAACCACAACAGTCAAACGTGTGAGGTGTGGGGGGGATTAGTGGTGGTGGAGAACTTTTACTGCGGTGGTAGTGCCGTCGGTGTGGGTGGTCATCATGATGTTGAAGCCTTTGAATGGGTGGGAGGATTTGGAGCCTAACGTGTTGAAGTAGCGGATGGTTTTTGCTTTCTGAGCACTGCTGTTCACTTCGCTGATGGAGGTGGTGATGTTGCTGCTGCCGTTGAGGTTGAGGGGGAAGACCACGAATCTTGCGTTTGGTGCTGTGGTTGAGTCGTAAGCGACTTTGCTTGGTGCTGTGGTTGAGTCGTAGGCAGTCTTGCGTGGCGCTGGTTTTGCTTCGGTTGTGGCCACTTCTTTTATCAAGGCTTCGAATGTGTACATGTCTCCGTCTATCAGTTCGGGGGCAGGGGTGGAGTTCAATGAGTAGTCGACCTTGAAGGCTGCCTTGAATTCCTGCGCGTTGGCAGAGCCTTGACGCACTGGGAGGTAGAATGCACCGTCGGTGGCGTTGTAAACTGCCCAAACCACATTTGCAAATTCGTTGGTCTTTGGAGTGGCGAAGTAGTAGCTGCTGGCGTACTCTGGGTTGGTGCCCTTCACACTGCTTTCTCCCATGAAGTTGATGGCGCAGTAGGTGTTTGGGGCAAAATCAGCAGCCTCGCCAACCACCACATTTGTAGCGGTCATAGCCACGTTGAGCTTTTCGTCAAGCGTGCCGGTGATTGAGGCAACGGTGCTCTTCTCGTTCACTTGGTTGTAGAGTTCAACAGGCAGACTTACGAGCATCCAGTTGTTTTGGGCATATTCCTCTTGCTTGTTGCCGTTGATGGCGAAGTGCCTGTCGTCAGCGGCAGGACTGCTGAGGTTTCTCACAGCCTTGGCTGCGTCCCGTCGCCACAAGTCGCCACATGCAGGGTCACAACCACATCGCTGGTGATGACTTTGCCCTCGAATATGCCAGGGAACAACGCCACACACTCCGACTGACCAGTGCCGGGAACGACATAAAACGTCCTCTTGTTCCAGAAATTGCTCATCTCCCACTTATTGTCATCCCCAACCTTGTAAGTGGTGGAAAACTTTGCAGCCCACGAGCAAACAGTGACCAACACAGCCACGGTCAGAAATGCAAATGGTCCCCTCATAGTAAAACGCCTGTATAAAAAGTATAATTAGTTAATTATCCGAATATTACCACCACAAATCCGCAGCAGTAACTCCCACAAATATAGTAAACTTTTCTTAATTCCGCAGTATATTCCCCAAAAAAATCCATTTCACCGATTGAAAAAAGCAAAAATCACCAGATTTACTACCCTTGTTCTTTAGTGATTATTGGGTTAATCTTCAGGTTCGGGGGGCATGGGGGCGTCGAGGCGGTTTTCCCAGAGATAGGTGCGGGTTTCGCGGACTATTACACCACTGAGGAGAATGACGGCGATGAGGTTGGGGATTGCCATGAGGGCGTTCGTGCAGTCGCTGATGTTCCACACGAGTTCGAGGTTGATGATGCTACCCAGGAATACGAAGACGATGAACACCCAGCGGTAGATGTGGGTGGTGATGCCTCCGCGTATGTATTCCACCGAGCGTTCGCCATAGTAGCACCAGCCGAGTATAGTGGTGAAGGCGAAGGTGAACATACCGAAACTCAAGAGCGGCTTGCCTATCACTGGAATGTCGCCAAATGCCATGTTGGCAAGTTCGGCACCGTCGGAATAGTTGATGGTTGGGTCTGCCATAATGCAACTCACGAGCACGATGCCCGTAACGGCACATATCACCACGGTGTCCCAGAATGTGCCAGTAGATGCCACCAATGCCTGACGCACAGGGTTTCGGGTCTGTGCAGCGGCAGCGGCGATAGATGCCGATCCGAGTCCCGATTCATTGCTGAACAAGCCTCGCGCTATACCGAAGCGTGCGGCAATCAATATAGTGGAGCCTACGAAGCCACCACCCATCGCTTGGGGCGAGAATGCGGATGAGCAGATTTTCTCGATGGCAGGCATCACATAGTCGGCATGGTGCCAAAGCACATAGCCGCATCCCACAATGTAGAGTAATGCCATGATTGGCACCACCCATTCACACACTTTGGCGATACTGTTCACGCCTCCCACAATCACCACGCCTGTGAGCACAGCCACTATCAAGCCTGTGATGTAGGGCGAAACGGAATAGGTTTTCTCTGCCAATGCGGCAATGGCGTTGGCTTGCACGGTGTTGCCAATGCCCAGCGAAGCAATCACGGTAAACAGCGCAAAGAGAATGGCAAGGCGTTTCCAACCCAAGCCTTTTTCAAGGGCGTACATCGGGCCGCCAGCCATCTTGCCTTCGGGAGTGCGCACACGATATTTCACCGCAAGCAGACTCTCACCGTATTTCGTGGCCATACCAAACACGCCTGTGAGCCAACACCACAGCACCGATCCCGGGCCACCCAGCGCCACCGCCGTAGCCACGCCCACAATGTTGCCGGTGCCGATGGTGGCAGCCAGCGCAGTGGCGAGCGCACCGAATTGCGACACATCGCCTGAAGATCCCTTGTCGGGCGTAATCGAGAGTTTGAGGGCTTTAAGAATGTGGCGTTGTGGAAAACGAAGTCGGACGGTGAGGTAAATATGCGTTCCAAGAAGCAACACAATGGTGGGCCAGCTCCACAAATATCCGCTTAGGGTGGAAAAAAAATCGTTCAGTTCGCTCATGTTTGGCTGTAGTAGTTAGTTAATATTCGTTCGCAAAAATAAGGATTTTCCCTCACTATCCACTTGTTTTGCAAAAAAAACTTTTGGTGGGGAGAGAAAAAAGGTGGGGAGGAATTGGTAAAATGCCAATTTTGTGGTAATTTTGCCTTTGGTTATTGATACCTCCATTTTTTTGGCTATAAACACACACAATAAAATTATACACTATCATGGCTGACTCCGACATCATTTCTCGCATCAAGTATCTTATCAAGGAACTCAATTTCAGGCAAACCGAATTTGCCAAGAAAATTGGCGTTGACACTTCCAACCTGTCAAAGTATATGAACGGTCGCTTGCCCGTGAGCGATTCGCTCATCAACCGCATTGTGGTGAATTTGGGCGTGTCGAAGGAATGGCTCGAAAAGGGCACCGACATTCCGTTTGCCAAACACAGTTCGCCCTCCATCACCACCGTGCCGGCAAGCGAGGTGGAAACCATTTCGATGGGCACTCCGGTTTACGACATCGATGTGACGGCTGGCACAATGCCGCGCGCACGCATGTTTTCCGACGACTTGGTGGTGGGGCACATCAATCTGCCCGACATCATCAACGAGAACTGCCGCATCGTGCGTGTGAGCGGCGACTCGATGAGCCCCGTTATCCGCAGCGGCGACCTCATCGCCGTGCGCGAACTCTCCAACACGCAATACATCTTTTGGGGGCAGATATATGTGGTGCTGCTCGACGATTTCCGACTGGTGAAATATGTGCGCCGCCACGCCGACCCCGATATGGTGATTCTGCGGAGCGAAAACCCCAACTACGACGATATGGAAATACATCGCGCCGACATTCGTGAACTGATGATGGTGCAAAACATTATCCACCTCGACACAAGAAACTAACACAGCAAAATGAAGAAAGAAATTACTACACATACTTTGCCCAATGGGCTGAAACTGGTGCATGTGCCAGCGGCGCAGCGTGTGGGCTGGTGCGGCCTGATTATCAACGCCGGCAGTCGCGACGACCACGCCTCACGCCTCGGACTGGCGCACTTCGTGGAGCACACCATATTCAAGGGCACCACACATCGCCGCGCGTGGCACATTCTCAATCGTATGGAGACCGTGGGCGGCGAACTCAACGCCTACACCACCAAAGAGGGCACGGCGCTCTACAGCGTGTTTCCAGAGCCTTACCTCAAGCGCGCCATGGAACTGATTGCCGACTTGGTGATGCATTCGGTGTTTCCAGAAGCCGAAATCGAGCGTGAGAAAGATGTGGTGCTGGAGGAATTGGCAAGTTACCGCGACACACCAAGCGAAGCCGTTTTCGACGATTTTGAAGACCTGATTTTCGGATCAGGCAGCAGCATGGGGCACAACATTCTCGGCACCGAGGATCACATCACCGCCATGGGCAGCACCGACTGCGCACGCTACTTGAAGGAGCAGTATGTACCCGAAAACATGTCGTTTTTCTACATGGGTCCTGCCGATGCCGGAAAGGTGTTTCGCGAGGCAGAAAAACAGTTTGGCGCCATGCACCACCGGCTCTGCCGCCCGGCACGCGTCACCCCTGCCATACTCCCACCGGAGCACAAGGTGGTGGATTTCGGTTTGCACCAGAGCCACACCATAGTGGGTGCGAGGGTGCCTGGCATGTACGATGATAGCCGTTTCGCCTTGGCGCTGCTCAACAATCTGCTGGCTGGCCCCGGCATGAACTCGCTGCTGAATGTGCTGATGCGCGAACGCCGTGGCTTGGTATATACGGTGGAATCGTCAATCGCCAGTTTCACCGACTGTGGTTTGCTCGAAATCTACTTCGGCTGCGAGCAGAACAAGGTGAAGAAAAGTCTCGACATCATCGGCAAGACCATCGACCAGTTGGCACAGTCGCCACTCTCCGCATCGCGCCTCGATGCCGCCAAACGCCAATATTGCGGCCAACTGCTCGTGGCATCGCAGAGTGTGGAGGCTACCGCGCTGGGCGCTGGCAAGAGCGTGCTCTACTGGAATCAGGTGCCAAACGTCGATCGCACCGTGGAGCGTATCAAGGCGGTCACTGCCGAGCAAGTGCGCCAAGCCGCCGAACTCATCACCCCTTCCCACACATCAATCCTCACTTTCCAGTAAATCCTAACCCATACTATGCAAATACTTCTGGCTAATGCGAAAATAATGAATGAAAGCAGCGAGGCGAAAGCGCAGAGTGTGCCGATGTTTCAAGCGGTGGCTGATGTGCTGGCGGCAGAAATGGCGCGTGCCGATGTTGAAACTATGGCGCAGATGCTGGGGTGTAGCCGTGCGTTGGCGTTGGAGAACTGCGAGCGTTATCGCTCGTGGGGCATCGCCGAGAAGATGCCTGCCATCATGGCTTACAACGGCCAGGCCTACAAGCATCTGAAGGCTGCTTCGCTCAGCCCGGAGGCGTTGGAGTTTGGCAACCGCCACCTGTGGATTACCTGTTTTCTCTATGGTCTGCTTCGCCCCATGGACGGCATTGTGCCTTATCGCATGGAACATTCCGTGGCACTCGATGCCACCGACGACATGCCCATGAACCAGTTTTGGCGTGGTCGGCTCACCGATGTGCTCATCGACAGCGTGAAGGCCGACGACGGCATCCTCGTTCACCTTTCCACGGCAGAGTATGAGCATCTTTTCGACTGGAAACGAGTGTCGCGCGAACTGACGGTGATTCAACCCCTTTTCTACGCTCGCAACAGCCGTGGCGACCTCCAAATGCAAGCGGTGTGGGCAAAGGCTTGCCGTGGCGCAATGGTGCGCTATATCCTTGAAAACCGCATTACCCAACCCGAAGCACTCACAGCCTTCACCCACGAAGGATTTTCCTTCAACCCCAGTGCCCCAAGCCGAGCCGCCAAAAACAAAACCACCCTCATCTTCACCCAGTAATGCGCATATTGAATGGGATAAACGAATATTTTTTGTGATTTTTTGCGAAAACGGCGAAAAATTACTATTTTCGTAACCTGAATAATTCTGATATATTTAAAACAATTAATATAAGACATCAAATTATGAACGACGTTAAATTTTATCTCGACCCTGCTGAAAAGAAGATGGGCGAGGCTACCATTTATTTGGAAGAGGCATTGGCTCACATCCGCGCAGGTAAGGCCAATGTGAAAATCCTCGATGGCGTGAAAGTAGATGCCTACGGAAGCAAAATGGCACTCAGCGCTGTGGCTAACATCAGCGTGCCCGACGCTCGCTCTATCATGATCACCCCATGGGACAAGAGCATGTTCCGCCACATCGAAAAGGCCATCATGGACTCAAACGTGGGTATCACCCCAGAAAACAATGGTGAAGTGATCCGCCTCAACATTCCACCACTCACCGAGGAACGCCGTAAACAACTCGTGAAGGACTCTAAGGCCGAAAGCGAAAAGGCAAAAGTGAGCATTCGCAACGCACGCCGCGAAGCCATCGAAGGCTTGAAGAAGGCTGTGAAAGACGGCATGGCTGAAGACGTGCAAAAAGACGCAGAAGCAAAAGTTCAAAAGATCCACGACAAATTCCTGAAGAAAGTGGACGAACTCTTCGCCGCCAAAGAAAAAGAAATCCTCACCGTATAGTCCTTCCCGAAACAATACCCAACAAAAAGGCACCTATTGAATCCCAAAAAATTCAACAGGTGCCTTTCTCCTATATATATAAGTCAAAATCTTGTTTAGGTTCGGATTAGGCATTTTGCGAGGCGGGAGGCTCCGCGGAGGCCTTTGCTGGTGATGTGGTAGAGCAGGGGGATGATGATACGGCGGAGGGGGCTGCCAGCGGCGAGGCGGCGGTAGGCTGGGGCGTACAGCTCGCGTGCGGCCTCGATTTTGCCCTCTTTGGCGTAATGCGCTGCCAAAACGATGCGGCGGAAGTCAATCAAATGCAGCATTCGCTCTTTTTCGGGGTGATTTGAGTTCGCTACTTGATGTGTGGCCTCGTCAAGGGCTTGTTCCCATCGTCCGATGCGGTCGGAGAAATTGGTGCCCGTGATGGAAGCCTCGCCACTCTCATATATATCCACAAGGGCGTCGCTTATAGTTGCCACTCGTGGCTGTCCCAACATCAGTCTGATGCCCAATTCCCAGTCGTCCCACTGCAAGACATCATTGTTCCAACCGCCAAATTTGGCAAAGTACTCGCGGCGCACGGCATAGCGCTGTGTGGAAAATATGCTATGCAGAATTTGGTTGGCAAACAGGTCGGTGGTGAAAAAAGGGAGATTGCGTAGGTTGCCGTCAAGGCTGTGCAGACACGCCTTCGTCGCCACAAGGTCAAGCGCACCGCCATGCTGAGTAATGGCATTGCGGTAAGATTCCACAAGTGTTGGACGCATGGTGTCGTCGCTGTCGAAAAACAGCACCCAATCGCCTTTTGCCTCGGCAAATCCGCGGTTGCGTGTGGCAGATGCCGTGTGATGCGACTCTTGAGCCACCACCACCTCAAATCCGTCAGCAGAATGTTGAGCTTGAAATTCTTGCAGCACACTCAAAGAATCGTCGGAACTGTCATTGTCAACCAGCACCACTTGAAGTGGGCGGTAGGTCTGCGCCAACACCGAAGCGAGTGTGGGTTTCACCTTCTCGGCGCGGTTGTAAACAGGTATGATGATGGTAAAAAGCATTGTGTCAATTTATTTCTTCTGCAAATATAGTGCAAATCTATTGCAGAGCAACAAGTTCGCTTGATTGCTGTGCTGAGATGCAGCCTATTTTCTACAAAGATAATGGAAAAACACTAATATGTGAAAAAAAACCACTATCTTTGACATTTAATCGTCCACTTTCAACAAAAACGAATAAAAATGACATTGCAGCTCCTGATATGCACTTTCAACGACGGAATCAAGCGAATCCCCGACTTGTTGCTTCCACCTATCGACGGTGTGGAATACCTTGTGTCGTGGCAACAAGCCGATGATTTCACCCCCCACGAATTACCGGAAGAAATCGCCGACCGCTCCGATGTGGAAGTGACTACGCTGCCAGGACTCGGTTTGAGCCGAAACCGCAACAACTGCTTCCTTCACGCCTCAGCCGACATCTGCCTCATCTGCGACGACGACTGCCGCTACACACCCGAAGGACTTCGTGCCATAATCGACGCTTTTGAGCAAAACCCCGATCTCGACATCATCACCTTTGTGGCAAAGAACGACTCTGAACAGAAGTTCTACCCTCCCACCAGCTTCAACCTGAAGGAAAAAGTGCGCAATTATTATGTCACATCATTTGAAATAGCTTTCCGACGCTTGCCTGTGATAGAGAGGGTGAAATTCAACGAACACTTTGGGCTGGGCTCCGATATGTTCGGCGCAGGAGAAGAGGCGATTTTTATAGCCGATGCCATTGAGGCCGACTTGAATTGCCAGTTTTTCCCCACACAAATTGTGGAGCATCTTGGTCCCACCACATCAGTCACACGCGCAGGTGAAGCAAGCGTGCTGCGCTCCAATGGTGCCATACTCTACCACAGCTACCGCGCCACCATGTGGCTCCGCCTCCCCCTGCTGGCATGGCGCGCCCACCGCAGTGCCAACGTGCCCTTCACCTACGCCCTCAAGCACCTCTACCAAGGCATCACCCAAATGCGCCGCCTCACCAAAAACTCCTAACATCCCCCACAAATAGTAGGATAAGCGTTATTTGGAAAGCGAAGAAAAGAGTTTTGACACTAAGGATACCAGTTGTGTCACGCTTTCTTTGTCTGCTACAGGGATATTGATGCTGGTTTGCCCGGTGGCTTCATCGGTTTTCACGATGCTGTCAACCAAGCGTGCTGTGGCTTCGGGTGACTGGAGCGTTTTCGCAAGTCCAGACAAGAACGATATGCCTTTTTCCACGAGTTGTTCGGGTGTGTCGTCGGCTGTGCTGGGCGTGGTTTTGTGATGCTCGTCATCTGGTTTCACCGACTGTTCTGCCTCTGCTTCAGACTCATGCTCTTCAAATTCAAACTCGTATTCGAGGCTGTCAGGACTGCTGGCTTCCGGGGTGTCGTGCGTGTCAATAGCGTCGCGGTTATCCTCCAAGTCGTCGGAGGAAACAGCCGTTGCAGGTTCTTTGTCCGCATCTTCTTCAATTACGCTGCCCACCACATTGGCGATGGTGCTGAATTTATCGTCGCTGATGAAAATCGAGTCGTCGCCATTGTCGAGCACTCCCTCAAACATGTTTTGCTTGAATCGCAATTTGCCTATCATATTTTCCTCGATTGTGCCTTTCGACACAAGGTTGATAACCTGAATGTTGCGCTGCTGGCCGAGGCGATAAATGCGGCCTATACGCTGTTCGAGCACGGCAGGATTCCATGGCAGGTCGAGGTTTACAATCAGCGATGCCGACTGTAGGTTCAATCCCGTGCTGCCGGCATCGGTGGAGAGGAACACACGGCAATCAGGATCGGATTGGAAACTTTGCACGATAGCACCACGCTTTGGCGAAGGCACTCCACCGTGAAGATAAACGTGACCTATGCCTCGCTTTTCAAGTTCTTGCACCAAGAGGCGTGTCATTCGCTCCCATTGACTGAAAACCACCACTTTCTCATCACCACCCTGTATCATTTGGTCGATAATGTTGAGGCATTCACCAATCTTCACATCATATCGTGTGTGCTGGTCGAGAATGAACGTGCTGTCGCACACCATGCGCATCATATTGAGGTTGAGCAGCAATCTGTGTCTATCTTTCTCCGAAAGGAAGTGGTGGGCGTTCCATTTGTGAATGAGCTGAGCCACAGTCGATGCGCACTCTTCGTGAATGGCCATCTGCTGATCCGTCATAGGCACGAGCAAATTAGTGTCGCGTCGGTGGGGCAACTGCATTTCTACATCGCGTTTTCTGCGACGAATCAACTTTTGCTTCACTTGGGTGCCAATGGTGTTGAGGTTGCGGTAGCCCAGCACCTTCCCTGTATCGTTGGTCACAATGCACTGGTCGCGGAATTGATAGTATGGACCGAGGCAATACTGATCCACCAGTTCCATCACCGAGAACAATTCTTCAAGTTTATTTTCAAGTGGTGTGCCTGAAAGAGCTACCATATATTTTGATTTCAGCCGTCGGGCAGCGGAAGCAATCCTCGTGTGCCAGTTTTTCAGGCGTTGCACCTCGTCGAGAATCACCATATCGGCATCAATATGCCCCATGAATTTGGCATCGTTTGCCATTGTGTGATACGAAACTATTTTATAGGTGGCAGCGTTGGCATAAAGTGCTTTACGCTTTGCCGCATCACCTTCAACCACCATTACATCGGCTTTTGTGAAGCGCTCAATTTCGCTCTTCCACTGATATTTTAGCGATGTGGGGCAAACCACCAGAACGTTGCCCAGCAGATTGTGCTTCCGTAGCACTTCTGTTGTGGCGATGGCTTGAATGGTTTTGCCAAGTCCCATCTCATCGGCAATCAGAGTGCGCCCCTGTCTTACGGCAAACCGCACACCTTCTTTCTGATAGGGGAAAAGGCTGACGCTCAGCAGCGAATCAAGAACCTCATCGGTCAGACCGTTGACTATTTCGGCGCGCGTCTTGCTTTCACGCACCTCAAGCACAAACTCAAGAGCATCGTCGTAGCAGCGGAATGTGTCGGAAATTAGCCGAGCTTCGTTGAGCAGCGTCGGGAAATGCTCATATCCATTTGCGAGAAGCGCCCCGTCGGCATCAAAATAGCGACTTGCCAACTCCTTGAACTCACTCTCACATTCCGAACCTATGCGAATACGGACCGTGCGACCTTTGCGATACGACAGATAGATGCTCGTGTAGGCAGGTATGTCGCGATGAACACGCATTTTGCGGCTGTTGCTAATTTTGTTTTTCACAGCCTCAAGATGCTTACAAGTTCCTAATTGCGAAGTTTTGAAATCAAGGCATGAGCAATAGTTCCACACACTATCTGCTCCACGATACACCACCTTGTATCTCCAGTGAGTGCGTGGGTTGCGCACCCAATATTCGCCTGGTGATAACTCCTCGTCGATAGGCTCAATGCCGAAATTTTCGGACATGGCAGCTTGCTGACGCAAAGCCACTTGCCACTCCTCCAGCGTCATTCCGCTTGGCTTCATCACCTCCGACAATCGCTTAGTAGCCTTCTTCTTTGCTGCATTCTTGGCCACAGTTTTCTTCTTCGCCATCTTCGTCACAAACGTTTAACTAGTTACACCCACAAAGATACTCCCCCACAACATTCCCCACAAACAATCTCAACGATTTTTTATAAAAAAATAACAAAGCAAAATCTAAGTGGATTAAATGAGGCAGGAGGGCTTTCTTAGCTTCAGAGAGGCCTAACATTCAATGCCTGCCCCTATGCGACTTGTTGACCCGTTGGCTCGTTGACTTGTTGACTTATTTGCTTGTTAGGGCGGTGAGGATTTGGCGGGAGGTGTTGCGGTCGCGGGTGAGTTGGGCGCGGAGTTCGTCGATGCTGCCGAGTTTGAATTCGAGGCGGAGGAATTTGATGAACTGGAGGGTGATGGGTTTGCCGTAGATGTCGCCGTCGAAGTCGAAGATGTTGACTTCCACAGAGAGTTGTGTGCCGTTGTCGAGGGTGGGACGCACGCCCACGTTCACCATGCCTTGGTGCCACTCATCGTCCACTTTCACCATCACGGCGTAAGCACCCTTGTGGGGAAGAATGAGGTCGGTGGGGATTTCGCCCACGTTGGCGGTGGGGAAACCGATGCCACGGCCGTTGTGGAAGCCGTGAACCACCTTGCCCGACAGCGTGTAGGGGCGGCCCATGCAGCGCATCGCGTCGTCGACCTTGCCCGATGCTATGAGGCGGCGAATAATAGAAGAACTAACAGGCGCATACTCGCCCAAGTATTCGGGTGCCTTCACCACGTCGATTCCCAGTTCCTTGCCGTGGCGCACATAGTCGGCAAAGGTTTCCGACTTGTCGTGACCGAAGCGGTGGTCGTAGCCCACCACAAGCACCGCCACGCCATAGCGGTCGCGCAGCAGTTGCAGAAACTGGCGCGAATTGTTGAGCGAGAGTTCGTAGGTGAAGTTGAGCAGCACCGTCACGTCGATGCCGTGCCGTCCGATTTCCGCCACCTTGTCGGGCACGGTCATCAGCATTTTGATGTCGCTATCGGGACGGAGTACGGCTTGTGGGTGCTGTGCGAATGTAATGACAGCCGATTTCAGATGCCGCTGGGCGGCGATGCGCTTCACCTCGTCGATGAGCGTGAGGTGCCCAAGGTGCACACCGTCGAACATGCCGATGGCTGCAACGGTGCTGTGCTTTGGTAGGGTATCGGTGTCGCGAACGATTTGCATTAGGCGAGATTGAGTTGCTTTAAAATATCCATAAATTCCCCTCCCTCTGGCACGAGAGCCGTGGCGAAGCCGAATTTTGCGGCGGCATCAAGGTTGCGTTGGCTATCGTCGAGGAAAAGCGTTTCTTCGGGGCGAATGCCCATTGTGGAGATGGCGTATTCAAAGATTTCGGGCGCGGGCTTGTTGTGCTTGGCGCGATACGAAACAGTCACACCGTCGAAATAGTCGCTCATCTGGCGGCCTTCCTTGCGGAAAAGCTTGTCGATGATGCCCTCAAACATGATGGGATTGGTGTTCGACAGCACATAGGTGCCATATTTCTCGCGCAATTGGCGCAACGCCACAAGGCGGTGTGTGGGAATGTCGATGATGAAATTGCAGATGGCTTGCTCAATGTGCGCATCGGTCACGCCTTCGGGCATAGTGGCACGCATGGCATTACAAAACTCGGCAGGGCTCAACGCGCCGGCTTCAAGTTGCAGAAACGGTCCGCTTTGGCGATACAACCCAATCATTTCATCGGCATTGGTCATACCCAGCGCCGTGAGCGAATCCACACAACGCTGACGCTCGATGTCGATAACCACGCCACCGAGGTCGAAAAGAAGATTTTTTATTTTGCTCATCACTTAGGCTCTTCGAGTTGCTTTTTCAGCACACGCATCGTGTCGTTGCAAAGTTTGATAAACACTTCGCGGTTACGCAGCAGCGAACTTGCCTTAATTTGCTTGTTGCCACTCTTGAAAATGAAGCCCGTGTCGGCAGAACCGATGGCTCTCATCATCGCCTTTGCGCCGTTTTCGAGGTTGCCGGTGTGGTTGCTGATAAAGCGGAAACGGCTGATAAAGCGGTTCATGCCCAGTTTGCTCAAGTTCACCAAACCCGAATCCACGCTGTTGACAGCCACATGTTGGGTGCGAAGCACGGTGGAGAGGTAGATAGAGAACAGCGAGAGCGCCATTTTGCTTTGCGCATAGGCAGCAATAGGCATGAAATTGCTCACAGCTGGAAATTCGTAAGGAATCGAAACAGGCGTGTGCGAAAGCGAGGTGCTGAAAATGATGCGTCCGCCTTCAATCATCAGTGGACGGATAAGCAGCGAGAGCAAAGCGGTGCTCAGGAAGTTGACCTGCACCAACTTCTCATAGCCGTCGGGTGACATTTCGCTGCGGTGGCTGATGTAGTTGGCATTGTTCACCAGCACGGCCACAGGGCGGTTGAGTGCCTTGATTTGGTTGGCAAAACTTCTCACGCTGGCAAAAGAGCCAAGGTCGAGGTGCATACTGGTGATGTCTTTATTGCGTGTGCGGATTGCCAATTCCTTAGCCTTGGCATCGCTCTTTTCGGTGTCGAAGCAAGCCATCACAATGGCGTGGCCGGCTTCTGCTAAATTCTGTGTCACCACGCTGCCCATAGCGTCGGTGGCGCCAGTGATGATGTAGAGCGGTTTGTTAGTCTGTTTGTCCATATCTGATATGTTTTATAATTCGTAAATAAGATTAGCCACGGTTTGTCCCACGGCTTTGAGCGTTTTGGCAGAAATCTTGTCGATGGTGTCGCCTGTGGTGTGCCAGTAAGGGTAGAAGCCGCCCTCGCTGCCAGGACGCATGTCTATGATGTCGATGCAGGGTATGCCAGCGCGGATGATAAACACGTGGTCGTCGGTGGCGGCGCCAAACTGCACACTCTTGAAGTGGTTGCTGTAGCCACTGTCGGCGGCAATGTTCCACACCTTCTCCACCACATCGGCAGCGCACTGGAGCGAGAAGCCCTCGTGGTAGAATTGTGCGTCGGGTGCGCCCACCATATCGAGCAGAATGCCATACATGGGCTTGTAGTCCTTCACATGTGGGTGCTCTGTCCAGTATTGCGTGCCAAGAGCCCAACTTTCCTCTTCGTTGTCGGTGCCCCAGTCTTCTGCATCAACGAGCAGGATATCCACGCCCACATCGGGCTTTTTACCATTCATGAGGCGAGCCAGTTCAAGCAGCACGCCCACGCCGCTGGCACCATCGTTGGCACCCATCACAGGCATATTGCGCTTTGCCTGGTCGGGGTCGGCATCTGCCCAAGGGCGAGTGTCCCAGTGAGCCACGAGCAAGATGCGCTCCTTGGCATCGGGATTGATAACACCTATATAATTAGTGGCATTGAGCGTTTTGCCGTCGAAAGTGGTAAGGCGCGCCTTTTGGGCAATCACCTTATCGCACCAGCCACGCAGTTGTGCCTCAATCCATTCGCCGCATTGTTCGTGAGCCTGAGTTTCGGGCACACGCGGACCAAAGTCACATTGCTGTTTCACAAAAGCGAATGCGCTGTCGGCGTTAAAATCCACAGCGGCAACTGGTTGTGGCACCGTGTCGGCATTTTTAGCCGAACTGTTCGTAGCACTGCCCGAACCGCAAGAAGTAGCCAATCCCACGGCGGCAACAAGGCTAAATATGTGATGCATCTTCATCTTACTCTTTACTTACAAAGTGAAAAATATCATTGTAGCCTACAAAGTTAGGCAAAAAACTTCACTACTCCCCAAAAACTGCACACCTAATTCATCTTTGTGCAATATTTTCTCCAAGGAGAGGCAAATCGAATCTTCGATATTTCGATATTTCGAAGACTCGAATTTTCGAAACCTCGCCTCATTGCCTCGTAGACCTGTTGACCCGTAGACTCGTTGACTCCCATTCCGCCTCCTGTATGCCAAATTGTCATATTTTTAGAGGCGATTTTTCGTTTTTTCGGGGAATATTGCTAACTTTGCATTCTTATATACTATATTAAAAGAGATTCGAGGGGGCTGTGCGCTTCCTCACACATCAAATTCAGCTATGCAAGACAACAAGCCTCAGCAAGACACCAGCACACAAGCGCCTATCAAGCGCACGGTGCTCGACTACGACGATATTTGCCAACTCGCCCCCTTCTTCAAGGGCAAGGAGAAGTTGGTGAACCGCCTGTTCCGCCTGCTCGCAGTGGATAAGGTGAACTGGATTCACGACCACAACTGCGACACCCCTGGCGTGCCATTTGTGCAAGGTCTGCTCCGCGACCTCAACATCACCATCGACATTCGTGGCGAGGAAGTGCTGAAAAATCTGCCGAAAGAAGGTGGGTTTATCACCGTGTCGAACCACCCATTCGGTGCGCTCGACGGCATTATGCTGATTAAAATCATCGGTGAATACCGTCCCGACTTCAAGGTGATGGTGAATATGATTTTGAACTACATCAGCGCCATGCGCCCCAACTTCATTGCCGTGGATGCCCTCGCCAGCAACGACCCCGCCAAGCGCGCCGTGTCGATGAAGGGTATCACCACCGCGCTCCGCCATGTGAAAGACGGTCACCCTCTGGGCTTTTTCCCTGCTGGGGCGGTGTCGAAAATCACGCCTAACCTCCGTATCGAGGACCGCTTGTGGCAACCCAACATCATTCGCCTGATCAAGAAGTTGAAGGTGCCTGTGGTGCCCATCTATTTCCACGGCCACAACAGCACATTCTTCAACATTCTCGGCCTGATTGACTGGCGATTGCGCACGCTGAAACTCCCCTCTGAGGTGTTCCGTCGCCACGACCAGACGTTCCGTGTGTCGGTGGGCCAACCCATCATGCCCGACGAGCAGGCACAATACGAGTCGCTCGAATCGTTGGGCGAATTCCTGCGCGAGCGCACCTACAGTATGCGCAAGTGGGACAAATAACACCAGTGTGAAATTAACTCAAAATCTACATATTAATTATGGCAACACTTGAAGCAGCAATTAAAAGCGCAATGCTGCGCTACGGACTGATTGGCAAATCGCCGCTGTATCTTGCCGCCATGGAGCAGGCGTTGAAGGTTGCGCCTGTCGACCTTTCGGTGCTCATCATTGGTGAGAGCGGTTCGGGTAAGGAGGTTTTCCCCCGAATCATTCACGACCACAGCCGACGCAAGCACGAGAAATACATGGCGGTGAACTGTGGTGCAATACCAGCAGGCACCATCAATAGCGAACTTTTCGGTCACGAGAAGGGCTCGTTCACTGGTGCTATCAGCGACCACAAGGGCTATTTTGAAGACTGCGACGGTGGCACGCTGTTTCTCGACGAAGTGGCGGAACTGCCAATGGAAACACAGGCACTGCTGCTGCGTGTGCTGGAGTCGGGCGAATATATGCGCGTGGGTAGTTCCGATGTGCGTAAGACCGACGTGCGCATCGTGGCTGCCACCAACAAGAATCTCGAAAACGCCATCAAGGAGGGCAAGTTCCGCGAAGACCTGTACTATCGCCTTTGCTCGGTGCGCATCGATGTGCCACCATTGCGCCGCCGTGGCGACGACATTTGGCTGCTTATCCGCAGGTTCAGTCACGACTTTTCCGAAAAATACCGCACCCCGGAAGTGGAATACTCCGACGAGGCTAAAAAGGCGATGCTCTCCTACCGCTGGCCCGGCAATGTGCGCCAACTCAAGAATGTGGCGGAGCAGATAGCGCTGTTTGAGGCTGGCAACAGGCTCAGCGTTGAGAATGTGGCGAAATATCTGCCTAACCAGGAGGGTTTGGTGAGCGTCGACGGTGCCGTGCACGACTACATGCACGAGCGTGAATACATTTTCAAGATGCTCTACAAGATGCAGCAAGATGTGGTGGCTCTGCAATCGGCTCTACAAGAGCGACGCATGCCTGCAACCGCCACCACCACATTCCAACTCAACGATGAGATGGAACTGCTCAAACGCGATAGCCATAAGTTGACGAAGATGAACATCGGCGCCGACGACGATACCGTCAAGCCGAAGAAAATCATCGACCTCAACAGCCACGACACCACGGCAGTTGACAAGCACGATTTCGAAGCTCCCTACGCCATGGAGGTGGAAGCACATATCAAAACGCTCGACGAAACCGAGCGCGAGACCATCACACGCGCTTTGGAGCGCAACAACGGCAAGCGCAAGCGCACAGCAGAAGAACTCAACATCTCGGAACGCACGCTCTACCGCAAAATCAAGGAATACGGACTCGAATCAAGAAACCAACACAAAAAGTAATGAAGCACCTCAGCACCATATTCCGTCGCACATTAGCCTTGGTGATGCTGCTCGTGGCATCGCAGGCGTGCTCCGTGTATAATTTCTACAAATTCAACGGAGCATCGCTCGACTATAATGTGTATAAAACCGTTTCGTTCAGCGACTTCCCAATCCGTGCCGCACTGGTGTATCCGCCTTTGCAGCAGACCTTTGAGAACAAACTTCGCGACATGGTGGCGCAAAACACTCGTCTGCGCGTGATTGATTCGCCTAACAGCGACTTGCGAATGGAAGGCGAAATCACCGCCTACAACCTCACGCCGCAAGCCGTGGGCGAAGACGCTTACGCCAGCAAAACGCGCCTCACCATCACCGTGCGTGTGAAATACATCGACAACAAGAATCCCGCGCTGAGCAACGACCAAAGTTTCTCGGCGTACCGCGACTTCGACAGCAGCCAAATGCTCTCCGACGTGCAAGACGACCTGTGCGCACAAATCTGCAACGACCTAAAAGACCTCATTTTCAACGCCACTTTCGGCAACTGGTAATAGACACTGCATCATCACATGGACATTCTCTCTAACATACAGGATTTTATCGCCAACCCCTCGCAGCCCATCACTCAGGAGTGGCTCGACGAGGTGCAGCAGCAATACCCCTACTTCAATCTGCCGGCGTTGCTCTACCTGAAGCAGCACGGCATAGAGGGTAACGAAGAACTGCTGGGCAAACTGGCCATCAGTTGTGCCGACCGCAAGGTGCTCTCCACCCACTTGGGCGATGGTGCCGACCTGTTCCGCGACTTCTATCCGCAGGAAAAGGAGGAACCCACCACTACCACCACCCATGCCATCGATATGTTCTTAGATGCATTTGGATCAGGTAGTCAGAAAGAGGTGGAAGTGCTTGAAAACATGATTTTCAACCCCACACCCGACTATGCCGACATCCTTGCCGCCGAAGACCAGGCTGCACCAGCCACCGCCACAGGCGAGAGCGCACAAGATGCCCTCATCAACAGTTTCATAGCACAAGAGCGCGAGAAGGAAAAAGAGGTGACCAACATTCCGCAGCACCACATCGACGAGCATGATGTGGCGGAGATTGCCGACACGCCTATCGAGCAACCTGTGGAGCGCGACGATTCAATGCTCAGCGAGAGTTTGGCAAAAATGTACATCAAAAGACGTAATTATTCTAAGGCTCTTGAAATTATTGAGAACATAAATTTGAATTTTCCAGAAAAAAGTATTTACTTTGCAGACCAAATTCGTTTCTTGCGTAAATTGGTACTCAACGAAAAAACAAAAAAATAAAGATTATACATTACAGACATGAACGCTATTTTTGCAATTTTAATTACTCTCGCAGCATTATTGCTGATTGGTGTGGTTCTTATTCAAAAGTCTAAAGGTGGTGGTTTGGCTACTAACGTAAGCAGTTACAACCAAATCGCAGGTGTGCGCAAAACCACCGACTTCATTGAAAAAGCCACTTGGAGTTTAGCCATTTTCATTTGCGTGCTCAGCATTTGCGCTTGCATCTTGTCAAAGAGTTCTGATGCAAACCAAGGCACTCGCCTCGCAACCCCACAAACTGAGCAACAACAAGGCACTGGCATCCCAACCACAGGTCAAGGTCAGCCAGCAGCTCCAGCCCAGAAATAAGGCACAAAACACCAAACGGAACATACCGATAGCGCCCATGCAATGTCATAGGGCGCTTGTTTTGTTTCCCCCACACCATGAGAAAAATCAGGAGAATTTTTATAGAAGTTAAGGGTGTTCTTGCCAGCCTTGTCAGCCACAGTCAGCCTTGTCCGACCAATCCGACTCGTCAGATACCCTCAAAAACTCGCCGCCTCGTTGACCCGTTGAAATACATTATTAAATAATCTAAATTTTAATGGGGAAGGTGGATTGTTGAAAAAAATAATTACCTTTGTATGTTTTTCGCTTTATTCTGTATTTTTTTATGGAGTTGGTGCGTCTAACAGTTACAATGGTATTTTTTTTACAAAGAGGTGAAGAAAATTTCAACAAACTACATAATCATAAAATTCACTCAATTATGAAACTCAGAAATTTATTCGCGTTTGCGTTTGCCCTCGTGGCTTCTGTTGGCTTCGCACAGGCTATGCCTGATGTGCCTGCCGATACCGCTTTCCGCACTGGCAAGCTCGCAAACGGACTCACTTATTATGTGCGTCACAACAACTATCCTGAGCACCATGTCAATTTCTACATCGCTCAGCGTGTGGGTTCTATCCAGGAAGATGAAAGTCAGCGTGGTTTGGCTCACTTCCTTGAACACATGGCGTTTAACGGCACCGAGCACTATGCCGGCAATGGCGTGATCGACTACACCCGCACCCTCGGTGTGGAATTTGGCCGCGACCTCAACGCCTACACCGCAGTTGACCAAACCGTTTACAACATCAACGATGTGCCTTCCACTCGTCAGAGCGCGCTCGACTCTTGCTTGCTCATCATCAAGGACTGGTCAAACGGTCTGTTGCTTCAAGGCGAGGAAATCGACAAGGAACGTGGCGTGATTCACGAAGAATGGCGTTTGCGCTCTTCTGCAAGCCAACGTATGCTCGAACGCAACCTCGAAAAGCTCTACCCAGGCTCTAAGTATGGCAAGCGTATGCCTATCGGCTTGATGAGCGTGATCGACAATTTCAAATACGACGAAATCCGCAACTACTATAAGAAATGGTATCGCCCCGACAACCAAGCCGTGATTGTGGTGGGCGACATCGATGTGGACTACACCGTGAAGAAGATTCAGGAAATGTTCGGCACTATTCCTGCTCCTGCTGCCGATGCGGCTCAGGTGGTTGACGAACAAGTGCCCGACAACCCCGAAGCCATCATCGTGGTTGACAAGGATAAGGAACAGCAGATGAACATCGTGCAAGTGATGTACAAGCACGACCCATACCCTGAATCAGAAAAGAACAGCATGATGTATCTCGTTTACGATTACGGCAAATGGTGCATCACCCAAATGCTTAACAACCGTCTCAACGAGAAGTCGCAAGACCCCGAATGTCCATTCATTCAGGCAAGCGCAAGCGATGGCAACTACATCCTTGCCAAGACAAAGGATGCGTTCACTATCGGCATTCTTCCTAAGGAAGGCAAAATGAGCGAGGCTGTGAAGGCTGCCACTATGGAAGCCCTCCGCGCTCAGAAGTTTGGCTTCACCGCCACTGAATATGCCCGCGCCAAGGCTGAATACCTCAGTGCTATTGAAAAGCAATACAACAACCGCAACAAGATTTCAAGCGACCGCTTCGGCCGCATGTGCGCAAGCAACTATCTTGAAAAGGAACCTCTCACCGCTATTGAAACAGAATATGAGGTGATGAACCAAATCGTGCCTATGCTCCCTGTGGAGGCTGTGAACCAAATGATGATGGAATTGGTGAGCCAATCCGACACCAACCTCGTGGTGATGAGCTTCAACCAGGAAAAGGAAGGCGCTGTGTATCCAACCGAGGCTTCGCTGAAGGCCGCTATCGACGCTGCACAAGCCGAAGACCTCCAACCATGGGTCGACAACGTGAAGAACGAGCCTCTCATCAAGGAACTTCCTAAGAAGGGCAAAATCGTGAAGGAAGCAACCGACAAGAAGTTTGGCTTCAAGACCCTCACCCTGAGCAACGGCGCAACCGTAATCATCAAAAAGACCGACTACAAGGCCGACGAAGTGTTGATGGAAGCAGAGTCGAAGGGTGGATCATCGCTCTACGACCAAAAAGACTGGGCTAACACCGAACTCTTTGATTACATTGTCGGTTCAAGCGGTTTGGGCGAATTCGACAACACCGAACTCGACAAGGCACTCGCTGGCAAACAAGCAAGCGTAAGCCTCTCGCTCTCTCAATCTTACGAACGCCTCAACGGTAAGTCAACCGTTAAGGACCTCGAAACCCTCTTCCAACTCACCTACTTGAAGATGACAGCTATCAAGAAGGACGAGAAGAACTACGCAAGCCTGATGAAGATGCTCGAAACTGCTCTCAAGAACAAGGATTTGCAACCAGAAGCCGTGTTCCAGGAACAGACTGAATACACCATCAACAACAAGAGCTGGCGCAACGCTCCATTCGGCGTTGAACAACTCAAGCAAGTGGACTACGACCGCGTGCTCGCTATCGCCAAGGAACGCACCGCCAACGCTGCCGACTTCACATTCTACTTCATTGGCAACTTCGACGAAGCTGCTCTCCGTGGCTACATCGAGCAATACATCGCTTCACTCCCTGGCGACGCTAAGAAGAAAGAAAACTACAAGAATGTGGCTGAACGCCCAACTGGCACAGTGGTGAACAAATTCACCAAGAAAATGGAAACTCCAAAGGCCATCGCTCGCATGTACTGGTACAGCACCACAGCTCCTTACACCCTCGAAAACAGCATTCTCGCAAGTGCTGCCGGACAGGTGCTCAGCAAGCTCTACCTCCAGAAGATTCGTGAAGAGGCTGGCGCAGCCTATTCAGCTGGCGCAGCCGGAAGCGTACAAATGGTTGGCGACCGCGTGTTCACCACCCTTCTTGGCCACTGCCCAATGAAGCCAGAAATGGCTGACGAAGCCATCAAGATTATGCGTGAGGAAGCGGTAGCAATCAGCAAAAGCGTAGATGAAGCCACTCTCAACGAAATCAAGGCAGTGATGCTCAAAGACGCAGATGCAGCCGTTAAGGAAAACAGCCACTGGTTAGGCGTTTACAACATGTACGTAAGCCGCGGTATCGACACCGAAACCGACTACAAGAGCATCGTCAAGAGCCTCACCCCAGCCAAGGTTGCAGCCTTCGTGAAGAACGTAATCCTCAAGGCTGGCAACAACGTGGAAGTAATCATGCTCCCCGAAAAGTAAACAGTCCCACCCAGTTGGTTTAACCCCCAACTGACACCCACATAACAAAGTCCTCGACTGCCACCTACGCAGCCGAGGACTTTTCCATTATCCCTCCACCTCAACAGAAAAGCCTCACACAGATCCTGCTCACAGGATTGCTTTGTGAGTGAAAAATCGCCTCAATGGAAAATTACTGGGGGCTATGATTATGCATTGTTGCCGAATCGTGAATGGAATCAAAAACAAAAAACATAAAAAACAGCCTTGGGGCAATGTGGAATGCTTCGCATTTGGCGGTGCGACTGTGCGCTTTGCGTCATTGGAAACGAGTTTCCATGCCGCCA
>SFGS01000074.1 GCA_004557565.1 Bacteroidales bacterium
AAGGAAACACCTATCCTATTGCTCTTCAAAATGTTAAATAAATATTAAATTACCAAAATCCCTTGGTTTACAACATAGAAGAACCGTCCCTTTGGTTTGCTTTGGTTTATTTGCGCTTTCGGATAATCTGATTTCTGAAGTTTGGTTTTTCGCCGAAGGCGAGAGGTTTTTATCCTTTTGGCGATGCCACCGACCTCGTAAGAGGGCGGCGTTAGGGGTGTGGGGTGGCTGATTCAAGCCTCAGCTTGCAATCAGCCATGCCGCAGCACTAACGACAGGTGCGAAGCACTTGCATCGCTAAAAGGCTGTTTTTTATGTTTTTGTTTCAGTCCCCCCAGCATTTATCCACTGACCGACAAAAGCTTCGTTTTTCTTCAACGAAAAATGTTATTCTCTACGAAAAGGCGCAGAAAATCAGAAAAATAATGCATTTTTGAAATAAAAATCGAAGAAACCCTTCGCATCCTAATCCTCACCTCACATAGGGATATGGGATTAGGGGGGGGTGAGGTAGCAGATGGTGAGGATGATGGTTACGGTGGCGGCGTAGGCGGCGCACCATAGGATGAAGGAGCGGTGGAAGTTTTTCTTGTGGGGGGTGGCGCCTTTTTGTTGTTTGTCATCTTCGTTGGGGGTGGTGGATTCGTGGTATTTAAGCAGGACCCATACTGCTATGGTTACGAATAGGGGCTCGTAGGGAAGTATGTAGCGGCTGACGGTGCCACTGGTGGTGAATGCCACGGCGGCGGCGCACACGAAGGGCCACATTGCCCACCAACCTAAGTTTTTCTTGTTCCACGCGAGCACGAAAAGGTAGTAGAGCGAAACGCCTGCCACAGCATACCACACGAGTTGGAATCGGGTTGCCACCGACCACACATCGAGCACTTCGTTGTCAACCCATGGGAAAGGTATGAAGAGTTGGAGTGTGCAGGTCACTGGCAGGAGCAGCAGTTTTTGCCATACGGGCAGGAAGAAGTAGTCGCTCATCATTTCGCCATATATGCCGCGTGCCTGATAGATGGTTTTCATCATGTCGCCTCCAGTGTCGGTGGCTGCCAAAATGCGCATCTGCACTTCCATGCTGAATCCATTCGACCAATATATGCCCAAGCCCATACCTATCAGCGCAATGCCGAGCAGCGTGCACGCATATCGCCACATGTCTTTATTGTCGAAAAATGTGATAATCACGCCAGCCACCAAGAAGTAGATGACGCTGGTGCGCACTATCGACATAAGTGCCACCGCTATGGTGAACAGCGCAATATCGTGCCACACGCTGCCGCGCGAATCCTCATCTATCTCTTTCATTCGGGCTATAGCATACGCTGCCAGTGCCACCGCGAAATAGGTGAGCGGCTCTTTCAGCAGCATGGCGGCATGGCTCATGAAGAATCCGAGCAATGATGTGACCAGCATTGCCAAAAATGTGATGGTGCCTCGGTCGGCTCGCACACGGCCAGCCAACGCCCTGCCAGCCGTCAGTCCGGTGAGCACCACTGTGAGCAGGGTGAGCATCACATTGATGGCGATAGGCCAAACGATACTGTGCCCCAACAACTTCCACGACAGCAATATCATCAATGGGAAGCCCACAAACTTGGTGTCGGGCTCTGGCACCGAGCCGTCGTAGTAATGCAGCGCCCACAGGTAGTAGACCTTGTCGTCGCAGCGCAAGACAGGGTCGGCAAACGACTGCCCCTCTGCCAGCGTCCAGCCGTAAATGTTGCGGAACGCCCACACCACCAGCAGCACTCCTGCCACCATCAGCACTATTCCTCCACGCGTTTCGCCTCCGCTCAATCGGGCATAGAGCCAGCGAGGCACCACATACGCCACGCCAAGCCCACACGCCAAGCCCACGCCACTGGTGCCAAACACGCTCATGGCGACGGCAAACAGTATGCACATCGCTATCAACTCCACCAGGAGTTGACTGCGCAGGCACTTTTGTGAAGGGAGAAATAATGTGTTCATTTTTTAATCATACGCTTGTGAGCAACTACAAAAGTACACATTTTCTTCCATTTGTTCTAAAAGTTTATGAAATTCTTGTTCCTATTATCCCCATTATTGACTAACTTTGCTTATTCAATCGTAAATTTGGAAATGAACGACGAGCCATTGGTGATAGATGTAGATGAGTTGGTGAGGCAACGCTTGCCTCGCTACTATCGTTTTATCCCACGCTGGCTCACTCGCTGGCTGGAGCGCATCATTCATCAGCGCGAACTGAACGAGATTCTTCAGCGCATGTGTGGAAAAGATGGTGTGGGGGCTGCCCACGAGGCTCTCGACTACCTCGACATCACCACCGAGGTGGAGCACGCCGACCGCATCCCTGCCGAGGGCCGCTTTATTTTCGTGTCGAACCATCCGTTGGGCGGACTTGACGGACTTTCGCTCATCGCATTTCTGGGCGGCCGCTACAAGGGTGCCATTCGCTTTTTGGTCAACGATTTGCTGATGGCGGTGAAGCCGCTGCAACCTGTGTTTCTGCCTGTGAACAAATACGGCAGGCAATCGCGTGGGCGTGCCGCCGAAATCGAGGCTGAATACCAGGGGCAGAAACAGATGATCACATTTCCTGCCGGACTGTGCTCGCGTATGGGCAAGAACGGCGAGATTCACGATTTGCAGTGGCAGAAATTTGTGGTGATGCACGCCATACGCTCGCAGCGCGACATCGTGCCCATGTATTTCGATGGCGAAAACTCGCGTTTCTTCTATCGCATGGCACGCTGGCGCAAACGCCTGGGCATGAAGTTCAATCTCGAAATGATACTTTTGCCCGGCGAAATGTTTAAGAGCAGGGGCAAGAGGTTTCGCGTGGTGGTGGGCAAGCCCATCGCATGGCAAAGCCTCGACGCAAGCCACCCCATGGAAGAGGCACAACGCTTAGCCGACATCTGCTATGCGCTCAAGCCTGAAAACGAAAATAAAAAAATTTAATAGAAACACCGACGACGATGACAGAACAACGAATCATTGACCCAGTTGACATCAGCTTGATAGAAAGCGAGCTGACGCCCGACCGCCTTTTGCGTCGCACCAACAAAGCCGGCAATGAAATCTACATTGTCGATGCCCACAGCGCGCCAAACATCATGCGCGAGATAGGCCGACTGCGCGAAATCTCGTTCCGTGCAGGGGGCGGCGGCACTGGCAAGAGTTGCGACATCGACGAGTTCGACACCATGCCCACTCCCTGTCGCCAACTATTCGTGTGGAATCCGCAGGAGCGTGAAATCATCGGTGCCTACCGCTATATTCTTGGCAAGGACATGGTAATCGCCCCCGACGGCACGCCCCACATCGCCATGAGCCACATGTTTCGGTTTTCAAGCGAATTTATGAGCCACTACCTGCCCATCACCATTGAACTGGGCCGCTCGTTCGTTCGCCCCGAATATCAGTCAGCCAACAAGGGTGCGAAGTCGATTTTCGCGCTCGACAACCTCTGGGACGGCTTGGGCGCACTCACCGTTCTCCACCCCGATGCAAAATATCTGCTGGGCAAGATGACGATGTATCCCTCCTACCAAAGAGAGTGCCGCGACTTGCTGCTCCACTTCCTGCGCCTTTACTTCCCCGACCACAAGGCACTGGTCACCCCGATTGAGCCGCTCCGACCCGACACACCGGCAGCACGCACAGAGCATTTTTTCGTGGGCAACGACTTTAAGGAAGACTACCGCCGCCTGAACCAGTTCATACGCAGCCACGGTATCAACATTCCGCCACTGGTCAACGCCTATATGAACCTCTCTCCCACCATGCGCTTTTTCGGCACCGCCATCAACCACGAGTTTGGCGAAGTGGAGGAAAGCGGCATCTACATCAACATCGACGAAATCACCGACCAAAAGAAAAGTCGGCACATCAACACTTTTGAAAAATAACTACGAACGAAATGACTTTTTTGCGCTATGTAAACATCATTTACATGCTGGCGACAACAGCCTTCTTGGCTTCTGCTCAATTTGAGGTGGAATATGAAGGCGGAGTGACTGCCAACTACGGCAAGGGCGACATCGCTCCTTACTACATCAACTCCAACCGGGGCGGAACGCTCACACAGCAATACTCCACCCTGTTCAATGCTGCCGCAAAGCACGAACTCGACACCACTCGCCGCTTTTCATTCGGATTCGGTGCCGAATTTTGGGGAGGCTACACCAGTTCGGTATCATACGACCGCTACGACCTCGCCAACGGCAAGTTTGTACGCAATCTTCAGCACCCTGCGCACGCATGGGTGCAGCAGCTGTATGCCGATGTGAAATACCGCAGCCTATTTGCCACCGTGGGTGCAAAGGCGCGACAGTCCGACTTGGCGAGTGCCGACCTTTCGAGCGGCGACCTGGTGATGAGCGGGAACGCACGCCCCGGCACTGGCATCAGAGCGGGATTGGTGAACTATCAAAACATTCCCTTCACCAACGGCTGGGTGCAGATTAGTGGCGAAATAGGCTACGAGCGCCTCGACGACGGCGACTGGCTGAAAAACCACTACAACTACTACAACAATTTCCTCACCACAGGCTATTGGCTCAATTACAAGAAACTGCGTCTGCGCACACGCCCCGACCAGCCGTTTGTGTTCACCATCGGTGCACAGGCTGCGTGCCAGTTCGCAGGCACTCAAAACATCTACGAGAATGGCATTCTGACCAAAACGGTGAAGATGCCTGCCAACTTCAAAAGTTTCTTCCGTAGCATCATCGCCGGCAGCGGTGGCGACAACCCGGGCGACCAAATGTATGTGGAGGGCAACCATGTGGGCAGCTGGGACATTATGCTCGACTACGAGAACGATGCGGTGGGCAAGTTCCGCGCCTATCACCAGACCATTTGGGAAGACGGTTCGGGCATCGGCTTGCAGAACGGATTCGACGGCTTGTGGGGACTGGAATGGCGCTCCGCCACAAAGAGTTTTGTGAGCGGAGTGGTGGTGGAATACATCGACTTCACCAACCAAAGCGGCCATATCCACTTCTCTGAAGACCTCAACAAGGATTCTGCCATCAAGGGCGGTGCCACAGGCTCCGACGACTACTACAACAACTACAGTTACAATGGCTACCAAAACCGTGGCATGTCGATTGGCACTCCGTTCGCCAAATCCCTTATCTACAACACCGACGGCTACATGCGCTACCTCGACAACTTGGTGCGTGGCTTCCACATCGGCGTGAAGGGCTATCTCAGCAGCGAGTACGACTATCGCTTGCTGTTCTCCACCCGCAAGGCTTACGGCACCCCTGAGCACCCTCGCGCCACAGGCGTACGCGCCACCTGCTTCATGCTTGAGGCAAATGCGCACCCATCGTGGCTGAAAGGATTGGAACTGAAGGCGCAGTTCGCTTTCGACCGTGGCTCACTTTTAGGCAACAACACAGGCGGCATGGTGTCGGTATCATACCATGGCGACTTTAATATCGGACAATGATGAAACATCTTATTACATATTTGTGGCTTCTTGTCGCTTCGGTAGCATTTTCGTCATGCACCCAAAATGGCGGCGACATAGGCGTGTGGTTCGGCACTTGGACCATCAGTTCGGTAACGGTAGATGGCACCGTGGTGCCCCCACCGGCTGGATCGTACTATTCCGTGCAGTTTCAAGGTGAAATCGTGCAGGTGACCATCACCAACGACCGCCACGACCCCTACACAACCACCTACGGCAACTGGAGCAACGACGGCGACCAAATGCAATGGCTTTTCCCCGAAGAAAACATGTATTTCGTGCCTCTGCCTGGAATGACGAGGGTCAATAAGTTCACCATTCTGGAGAAAAGCGGCAAGCGAGTGCGCCTCCAGCAAGTGGCCGACACGGGCGTAACCTACATCTACACCCTCACCAAACTCATGTAGAAATTGATGTGGACGGCACTTCCGACGCTATTTTTATGCGGCTTTCTCGTATGTAAATTGCAAAATTTCACTCTTTTAGAAAAAAATCGTACCTTTGTATTTCAATTGCAAATTATAAAGTAACAAAACAACTATACAGAAAATTAAGTTTCGATGGGTAAAATTAATTTCGTAAAAGAACTCGAATGGCGCGGGATGATCAACAATATGATGCCCGGCACAGAAGAACAACTCAACAAAGAAATGACATCGGCATACGTGGGTATCGACCCTACTGCCGACTCTCTCCATATCGGCCACCTCGTGGGCATCATGATGCTGAAGCACTTGCAGCGTGCAGGCCATCGCCCTATCGCCCTCATCGGCGGCGCTACCGGTATGATTGGCGACCCTTCAATGAAGAGCCAAGAGCGTGTGCTTATCGACGAGGCTACACTTCGCCACAATCAGGAATGCCTGCGTAAGCAACTCGAAAAATTCCTCGATTTCAACAGCGGTGCTCCTAATGCCGCAATTCTGGTCAACAACTACGACTGGATGAAGAACTACAGTTTCTTGCAGTTTATCCGCGACGTGGGCAAGCACCTCACCGTCAACTATATGATGGCTAAGGACTCTGTGAAGAAGCGTTTGGCAGCCAATGCCGACCACGGTATGTCGTTCACCGAATTTTCATACCAGCTCCTTCAGGGCTACGACTTCCTCTACCTCTACGAGCACGAAGGTTGCCGCTTGCAAATGGGCGGTAGCGACCAATGGGGCAACATCACCACCGGCACCGAACTTATCCGCCGCATGAACGGTGGCGAGGCTTTCGCTATCACTTGCCCACTTATCACTAAGGCCGACGGCACCAAGTTTGGCAAAACCGAGGGTGGCAACGTGTGGCTCGACCCTAAGCGCACATCACCTTACAAGTTCTACCAGTTCTGGTTGAACGTGAGCGACGAAGATGCTGCAAAGTACATCAAGATTTTCACCGACCTCACCCAGGAAGAAATCGCCAAACTTGAAGAAGAACAGGCTGCCGACCCTGGTTTGCGCCCATTGCAGAAGCGTTTGGCAAAGGAAATCACCACTATGGTACACTCTGCTGCCGACTATGAAATGGCTGTGGAGGCTTCACAAATCCTTTTCAGCAACAAGGCTAACGACATTCTTCACAAAATCGACGAAAGCACCCTCTTGAGCGTGTTTGAAGGCGTGCCACAATTCGAGATCAGCAAGGCTAAGCTCGAAGAAGGCATTCCAGCCATCTCTTTGCTCACCGACGAGGCTGCCGTGTTCCCATCAAAGGGCGAAATGAAGAAGATGACACAAGGTGGCGGCGTGAGCATCAACAAGGAAAAACTCACCGACCAAAACGCCACCATCAGCACCTCCGACCTGCTCAACGGCAAATACATCCTCGCACAGCGCGGCAAGAAGAACTACTACCTCCTCATCGCAAAATAATGCGATAGTGTAGCACTCTTGCACTCTATAATTGTCACAAACCCGATTAGCACACCAGCTGTTAATCGGGTTTATTTTCACCACCCATAACATCAGCACTATCATGACACAAGACGAAAGATGGCAAGCGCAATACGACCAGATGATGACATTCATGAACGAGAACCATCGCCGCCCCTCAAAGCACCGCCTTGAGGAGCACGACATGCTCAACTGGTACAAACACGTGAAAAAAGCCTTCGCCAAAGGCAACTACCCACCCCACCGCATCGAAAAATTCGCCCTCCTCCAACAAGTAGCCAACAAATACCGCCGCAAAAACCAATACAAGTAACAAGTCTACAAGCCAACAGGTCTACGAGTCTACGAGTTGGTGGTCTGACCAGTCAGACACGTCAGACGAGTCCGACAAGTCCGACTCCCACCCACAAAAAAATAGGATTACGTTCCTAAAACTTCCAAAAATCCAAAAGTTTTCGGATTCCATTCCTAAAACTTTCAATTTTCCACCACTTTTCGGATTCCATTCCTAAAAAATTTTGTATATTTGTGGCGAACAACCAAAATAGCACAAGACAATGGAGAGAATTGAACGCCGAGACTATCTCGACAAGCTTATCGCTTTCAAAGATAAAAAGTTGATAAAGGTGATAACAGGAATACGCCGCTGCGGAAAATCCACTATTATGGAAATCTTTCGCGACTGGCTGTTGAACAATGGCGTAAGCCCCGAACAAATCCTGTATCTCAACTTCGAGGATTATGACAATATCGAGCTGCGCAATCCACTTGCCTTGCACCAATACATCAAACCGCTGATATTGTCCGACAAACCTACATACATTTTCTTTGATGAAATACAGCATGTGAAGGACTTCCCCGACATCATCAATAGTATCAACTTGAAGCCTAACGTTGACCTATATGTTACGGGCTCAAACGCCTATATGCTATCAAACGAAATCGCCACTTTGCTTTCAGGAAGGTATGTGGAGATAGCTATGCTCCCATTGTCGTTTAAGGAGTATGTGCAAGGTTGTAGCGGAAGCGATAACCTTGAAAAAGCATACACGAATTATATCACCCAAAGCAGTTTTCCCTACACCTTGGCACTCGATCGCCCCAAAGACATTACCGACTATTTGAATGGAGTGTACAATACCGTGGTGATGAAAGACATCATCAGTAGAAAAAAGATACAAGATGTGATGATGCTTGAAAGCGTGATTCGTTTTGTGGCCGACAACATAGGAAATATGCTGTCACCCAAACGAATTGCCGACATCATGACTGCCGACGGAAGAAAGATTGACCAAAAAACAGTGGAAAAATACCTCACATCGCTGTGTGAAACCTTTTTTGTGTACGAAGCCAAAAGATACAACGTGAAAGGAAAACAACTATTGAAAACCCTTGGCAAATACTACCTCGTGGATGTTGGGCTAAGGAGAATGTTGCTGGGCGGACGCTCATTCGACGCTGGGCGATTGTTGGAAAACGTGGTGTATCTCGAACTGCTGCGCCGACAGAAAAGTGTGTACATTGGAAAAATCGACAACTTAGAGGTTGACTTCGTTGCTATCGATGAAAACGACATCGTATATTACCAAGTGGCAGCCACGGTAAGAGACGAAGCCACACTCAAGCGCGAACTATCATCACTGCAACAAATCAACGACCAATACCCAAAGTACATTTTAACGTTAGACGAAGACCCCGAAGCCGATTACGACGGTATCAAAAGAATCAACGCCCTAAAATGGCTAATGGGCGAATACAGCATCTAAACAAAGACAGACAGGCCTGGGAAAAAAACAGAATTCCATTCCCACAAAAAAATAGGCGTATATAGATGATATTAGCAACGAAAAATAGGGTGTAAATTGGATTTTTAATGGATTAAATAGGTGTTCCTGTTCGAGCACTCGCTCCAAGTGGCTTTACAAAAGCCGAGACTATCGTCTTAACTTCTTTAACTTCTTAACTCCTTAACTTCTAAAAAACTAACTTCTAAAAAAAACCAACTTCTAATTTCTTTCAATGGTTATAAAAAAAATAATCCTCGATATCGCTATCGGGGATTGCTTAACTAATTAACCTTCTAATACCATTAACATAAACCTTAAACAAAATGAAATAAACACCGTCGTCACGACGCCAAGTATTTCATAACCTTAAAAACTAATACCATGAAAAACCGATGCAAAGGTATAACTTTTATGTTATATAACATACTTTTCCAGCATAAAATTCAAGAATTTAACACCATTTAACCAAAATCACCCAAATTCAGATTCTTTGGATAAATACTGGGGGGACTGAAACATAAAACATACATTTCTAACAACCCAAAAGAACCGTCCCTTTGGTTTGTCGTTTTGACATTGCCTCATAGAAACAAATCACAATTTTCAGGGGTTTTTCGCCGTGAAACGGCGAACGGTTTTTATCCTTGGGGCAAAGTGGATAGCCCTCGTAAGAGGGTGGCGGAGGGATTGTGTGGTTGGCGGCATGGAAACTCGTTTCCAATGACGCAAAGGATTCGGCAACATTGCATAATCTATCCCCAGGAATTTTCCACTGAACCCAAATTCTCCCATTTTCACGACAAAAAGGCGCCCTCGGAAGGGGAATCCTCCTGAGGGCGCATCAAACAATTATAGGTATGAAAAGAATGAATTATTCAGATTTCATGTTGTAGAATGAGCGGTACACAAAGTAGAGCGCAATAATCACGAATGCCACACCGAAGTAAGGAGCAATGGCGCGGAAACTTTCGCTGATGGCGATTTCCATTGCCAACACACCAAACAAGGTGGTGAACTTGATGATTGGGTTGAGCGCTACTGAGCTGGTGTCCTTGTATGGGTCGCCCACGGTGTCGCCCACCACGGTTGCGTCGTGGAGGTCGGTGCCCTTTGCCTGGAGGTCAACTTCCACAATCTTCTTCGCATTGTCCCATGCGCCACCGGCATCAGCCATAAACACTGCCTGGAACAAGCCAAACACTGCGATAGAGATAAGGTAGCTCACAAAGAGGCACACAGCAGCGTTGCCGCCGATGCTTGCAGGCGATGACAGGCAAGCGAAACCAAGAGCGAAGCAGAAGATACTGATGAAGATGTTGAGCATACCCTTTTGAGCATACTTGGTGCAGATGTTCACCACTTCCTGACTCTTGCCGATGTCGGCTTTCTTAGGCGCATTGCTGTCGAGCTTGATATTGCCCTTGATAAATTCCACTGCACGGTGTGCGCCAGTGGTCACGGCTTGCATTGATGAACCGGTGAACCAGAAAATCACGCAGCCACCGAGAATGAAGCCGAGCATTGAATATGGATTCAAGAGGTTGAGCGTTTCGGTTGGGTTGATGTTCAAAGTCTTTTGAATCATCAGAATCAAAGAGAAAATCATGGTGGTGGCACCAGCCACAGCCGTGCCGATAAGCACAGGTTTTGCGGTGGCCTTGAAAGTGTTGCCAGCGCCGTCGTTTGCTTCGAGGTAGTATTTAGCCTTTTCAAAGTCGGGAGTGAAGCCGAATTGTTCTTCAATTTCCTTCTTTGCCTTTTCCTTGTCGTCTTCGATGAGCGAGAGTTCGTAAACCGATTGTGCATTGTCGGTCACTGGGCCGTAACTGTCAACGGCAATGGTCACAGGACCCATGCCGAGCATACCGAATGCCACGAGGCCGAACGCGAAGATTGAAGCGTATTCGCCCATAATAGTGTCCATACCGAATGCGTTGGAAGCAAAGTAGGCGATGAGCATCAGCAGGAAGAACACAAAACCAGTCCAGAAGCTACCGAAGTTACCACTCACGAGGCCTGAGAGAATGTTGAGCGAAGCACCGCCTTGGCGTGAGGTGTTCACCACTTCATTCACGTGAGCCGAAGTTGGAGAGGTGTAGAGTTTTGTAAATTCTGGAATCAAGGCAGCACCGAGCGTACCGCAACTGATGATTGAAGCCAAACCAATCCAGTAGCCTTCGCCGAGGTCTTGGAGCAACCAGTAGCTTGCGGCGAATGTAGCCACGATAGAGAGGATT
The DNA here is from genome assembly GCA_004557565.1 of Bacteroidales bacterium. Taxonomy (GTDB): domain Bacteria; phylum Bacteroidota; class Bacteroidia; order Bacteroidales; family Muribaculaceae; genus Sodaliphilus. The sequence goes on from SFGS01000074.1 coordinate 11,384, forward strand.
GAAGTGATCCAAACAAGTGAGGTAAGAGGTTGCTCAAAGTCAATGTCGTCGGCATTATTGTAGCGAGCCTTCGACACCATATTATTGATGAAGTAAGAAATCACCGATGTCACAACACCCAGAATACGCATCACGAAAATCCAGATCAAAAGGTCGATTTGGTATGATGGGTCAACAGCCAGCAGGATAAACGACACGAGGGCCACACCAGTCACACCGTAGGTTTCGAAACCGTCGGCAGTAGGGCCAATGCTGTCGCCAGCGTTGTCGCCCGTACAGTCGGCAATCACGCCAGGGTTGCGAGGGTCGTCTTCGCCAATCTTAAACACCACCTTCATCAAGTCGCTACCGATGTCGGCAATCTTGGTGAAGATACCACCAGCGATGCGGAGCGCACTTGCGCCGAGCGATTCGCCAATGGCGAAGCCGATGAAGCAACTGCCAGCGAGGTCGGCAGGCATAAACATCAAAATCACGAGCATCAGCACCAATTCCACGCAAATGAGCAGAATACCGATACTCATACCGGCTGTCAATGGAATGTTGAGCAACTGGAGTGGCTGACGGCGGAGCGAAGCAAACGCCATACGCGCATTAGCGTAGGTGTTCATGCGCACACCGTACCATGCCACGGCGTAAGAGCCAAGCACACCAATCACAGTCCAAGCGAGAATCAGCATCACTGATCCCCATGCCATGCTTGAGAGCACCTTAAAATAAACGAGCACTGCCAATCCGATAAAGGCAAAAAGAATGGCAAGGAATCGGCCCTGTTGTTTGAGGTAGGTAGAGCAAGTCTTGAAGATTACATTACCAATCTCAAGCATCGAACTGTGCGCTTGAAGCTTGCGAACTTTCATAAATTGCCAAAAACCGAATAGCATACCAAGCACAATCACCAGGAAGCCCCAGTAGAGGATGCTTGCTTTCTCGCTGAAGCCCTCAGGCATCTTGAGGTCGGCTTCGCTTGCGAATGATGCAAGAGGAAGCAGTAGCGCACTAAGTGCAGCAAAGGTTTTTTTCATTGTCTTTTTGTTAGTTATGTTTGGTTAATAAATTATTATACTTGCATAAAAATTTATCTGGTCTAAAAAACAGCGCATAAAGGTAAGCACTTTAGCCCTAATAACAAAATTTAAGACGCAAAAACTTTCAAAAGAGAATGATTTTTTTTCAAAACGCAACCTTTCGGGCAAAAAAACAGTTCGTTTGTCCACCCTTTCACCCTCAATATGCTCCCTTGAGCCAAAAATCCAGCAAAGCTCTCCCCCACTCCCCTCCGCCCACCCAAAATTCCACCCAAAATCGCCCCATTCCACCCCATTTGCAAACAAACGTTAAAGCGGTTCAGTGGAAAAATACTGGGGGACTGAAACAAAAACATAAAAAACAGCCTTTTAGCGATGCCAGTGCTTCGCACTTGTCGTTAGTGGTGTGGCATGTCTGATTTCAAGCCGAAGCTTGAATCAGCCACACCACACCACCAACGCCGCCCTCCCCTGCGAGGGCGGTGGCATCGCCAAAAGGATAAAAACCGCTCGCCTTCGGCGAAAAACCAAACCTGGTAGGGACGTGATACTTCACGTCCGCCCACAATTGTAATACCATATTGAATATCAGTCATTTGTCGCGGACGCGAAGTATCGCGTCCCTACCATGCAAAATCGTTTTGGAAGATTTGATACAACCTCCTTCCAAGAAATCATGTTATCATCAGGGGTTTTTCGCCGTGAAACGGCGAGCGGTTTTTATCCTTGGGGCAATGTGGTGAGCCCTCGTAAGAGGGTGGCGGAGGGATTGTGTGGTTGGCGG
>SFGS01000075.1 GCA_004557565.1 Bacteroidales bacterium
TCTCCAACCCCAAACCACATTTCCACTGCAAACATAGTAACTTTTGGTTTGTATATGCCAAAGGCATACCAAAAGAACCGTCCCTTTGGTTTGTGGTTTATGTGGTTTGCTTGAAATCAGACATGCCACATCACCAACGACAGGTGCGAAGCACTGGCATCGCTAAAAGGCTGTTTTTTTATGTTTTTGTTTCAGTTCCCCAGTATTTTTCCACTGAACCATTTTCTTACTGATGCACCAGCTGCACAGATTTAGAAATTGGGGATAAAGAGAAAGGAAACCGGCCTCCTGTTGGGTGTGGGGAGGTCGGCTTGCTTTATTGGGTGGGGAAATCGCTGTGGATTAGATGAGCGATTCCACGATTTTCTTCACGTCGTTGCCGAGTTTTTCGGCTTCTTCCATAGTGTGAGCTTCGCTGTAGATACGGATGATTGGCTCAGTGTTGCTCTTGCGCAAGTGTGCCCAACCGTCTTTGAAGTCGATTTTCACACCGTCGATAGTGGTGAGTTTTTCGTTAGCGTAGTGCTTTTCCACAGCAGCGAGAATAGCGTCAACATCCATATCTGGAGTGAGTTGGAGCTTGGTCTTAGCGATTTCGTATTGTGGATAAGTCTTTTTGAGTTCGCTCACCTTCATACCGCTCTTTGCGAGCAATGTGAGGAACAATGCCACGCCCACGAGAGCGTCGCGGCCATAGTGTAGCTCTGGATAGATCACTCCGCCATTGCCTTCGCCGCCAATCACTGCGCCGATTTCACGCATCAGGGTGGTGGCGTTCACTTCGCCCACTGCCGATGCCTCGTAGCGGCAACCGTGCTTAGCAGCCACATCACGCAATGCGCGAGAAGATGAGAGGTTGCTCACTGCTGGGCCAGGGGTTTGTGAGAGAATGTAGTCGGCTACGGAAACGAGGGTGTATTCTTCAACGAAGAATTCGCCATTTTCCATAATGATAGCCAAGCGGTCAACGTCGGGGTCAACCACGAAGCCCACATCAGCCTTGCCTTCCTTCATAAACGAACTAATAGCGGTGAGGTTGGCTGGGATTGGTTCTGGAGTGTGACCGAAGTTGCCGGTTGGCTCGCAGAACAATTTTTCCACCTTCTTCACGCCGAGTGCTTCAAGCAATTTTGGAATTGCCACGCCACCGATTGAGTTCACTGCGTCAACAGCCACGGTGAAGTTGGCTTTCTTGATTGCTTCCACATCCACGAGTTTGAGGTCGAGTACGGCTTGAATGTGACGGTCGAGATAATCGGCCTTCGATTCTTTGCCAAGTGCGTCAACTTCAGCATAGTCGAAGTCTTCTGCTTCAGCGATGCGAAGCACTTCCTTGCCTTCTGCGTCGGTAAGGAATTCGCCCTTTTCGTTAAGAAGTTTCAAAGCGTTCCATTGCTTTGGATTGTGAGAGGCTGTGATGATGATACCACCGCAAGCATTTTCCCACGCCACTGCCAATTCGGTAGTAGGGGTGGTAGCCAGACCGATGTTCACAACATCGAAGCCCATGCCTTCGAGTGTGCCAACCACTACGTTGAGCACCATTTCGCCAGAGAGGCGAGCGTCGCGTCCAACCACGATTTTATTTGACGAGAGTGCGGTGGTGCGACGAATGAAAGTTGCATAAGCACTGGTAAACTTCACAATATCAAGTGGAGAGAGGCCATCGCCTGCACGTCCGCCGATAGTGCCACGAATACCAGAAATTGATTTAATGAGTGACATAAAGATGTATTAAAAGTTAAGTTAAGTAGTGTATATATAAATAATAGTTGTATAGAGCGGATTTCATTTACGAGGGCATTTTCCCGATATGCCCCCGCATCACCTGTTTCATCAGCGCTTACTTACACCTTGCTGGGGAAGTAGCGCAAGTGGTAGAGGAATGGCGTAACGTAGCTAATCTCATCAGATTTGCCGTACTGCGACTTCACAATCAAGTTCACCTCGCAGTCCACGCCAAGATACTTGAGCGGCATCTGAATGCCTGTGCCCCACTCTATCGACGACTGACGGGTGTAGTCGTCGAACTGGAACGAAGTGGTAGCCATGCTCATATCGTCGGCATTGCCACCCGATGGAGTCCAGGTTCTGTTCTCAGTGTACCATGTGTTGAGATTGTAGCGAGTGTAGCGGAAATAGATGGTTTGCGATTTGCGCGCCTTGTTGTTCTTACGGTCGCCAGCCTTGAGCACCTGCATATACACATTGCCTTCGGCATCGAGTTTGTAGAATGGAGCGTCGGAACCCACCTCAAACACCGAGTCGGCTGGCACTTCTGCCAAGCGGAAATTACAGAGGAAGGCATTACAAGCCTGACGCTCATCTTTGAGCAATTCGGCATAGCTACGATTTTTCTCGCATGACACAAAGCTCATGGTCACAGCCATGATACCGAGTATAAAAAGTATCTTTTTTGTATTCATATCTCTTGTAAAAAATGTTTTGTCAAATATTTTGTTGTCGGCAGTCGTCAAGCACCTTGTGGAATGCTTCCACCGCTTCGTCCATCGTGCCATGGAAGTCGCCACCAGCGGCATTCTTGTGTCCGCCACCGCCGAAATAGCGGGCGCAAATGTCGCTCACCGAGAAATCGCCCTCGGAGCGGCACGACACCTTGATCTTGTCGGCATCTTCACGCAAAAACATCACCCATCGCACTTCGGGCGCGCACAGCGGTTTGTTCACCAGCCCCTCGGTGTCGCCTTTGCGGTAGTTGAATCGCTCCAGTTCTTCCTTGGTGAGCGTGATGAGCGCGGCACCATCTTCGGGGAACACCTGCATTTTCTCGCTCAAGGCATAGCCCTGAAGGCGCAGGCTGTCGGTGCTGAAGGTGTTCATCGCCATTCTGTAGAGCCACTGCTTGTTGATGTTGTACGACACCAAATGAGCCACAATCTCATAGATTTCGGGATAGTCGCTGCTGTAAGTGAAATTGCCCGTGTCGGTCATCATGCCCACAAACAGGCATTGCGCCACCTCGGTATCGACGTATCGCAAAAGCGCCATTTGCTGGAGGGTGCGATACACCACCTCGCAAGTGGACGACAGTCGAGGGAACGAAATCTTCACATCAAACACGTCATCGGGGTCGAGGTGATGGTCGATTAATACGCGTGGCGCATTGCTCATCTCTATCACTTCGCCCAATTTATCGATGCGCCTGAGCGTGTTGAAGTCGAGGCAGAATATGAGGTCGGCATTGCGAACCAAAAAGCGGCCTCGCAACTGAGCCATGGTATAGACCACCACATCACGAACGGCAGGGATAAACTGCAATGCGCGAGGCACTTGGTCGGGCACCACCACATAAGCATCTTTGCCCATATTGCGGAGCACTCGGCACAGTCCCAAAGTGCTGCCAAGGGCATCGCCGTCGGGCGAAAGATGGCAGGTGATAACGATATGACGCGCCGATTTAAGCAACTTGCTCAGCTGCTCTATCACACGGCTATCTATAATAGGCTCAATCATCAGGGGTAATTATCACTTTAATCAACAAAATTAATACCTATAGACGGCATTACCAAAAATTTAAATATTTTTTGCGAAAACCCAAACAAACCGAAAACCCTCGGCAACTGGCTTTTCCCAAATCAGTCATTAGCAATGAAAAAATCCTTGCACGGACTCATGACCGATTGGGGATTATTTTTCGCCAAGGATTCGGAGAAATTCTTCCTCAAAATTTGGGGTGAGCACGCCAGTGCCTATGGCTTGACGCACTTCCTCCACCGTCCAGAAGCGACCTTCATCCACTTCCACGGGGTCGAAGTCGAACGACTTGCGGTCGGTGATGGTGAAGAAGGTGTGTACCATTTCACGCTCCACATCGCTATCGTACACATAACTGAAAAGGTGCTTGGGCTCGTAGTCGGTGAAGCCGAGTTCTTCGCGTGTTTCGCGCGCCAGCGCCTGCTCCACGGTTTCGCCATAGTCCATGTGGCCGCCCACAGCGGTGTCCCACTTGCCAGGTTGGATAAACTTGTGAATGGAGCGCTTTTGCAAATAGATGTCGCCATTGGCGTTGAGCACGTGCAAATGCACCACCGGGTGAAGCAATCTGCTCCCCGAATGGCACTCCTTTCGGGTGGCTTTGCCTATCACATTTCCCTTTTCGTCAACAATCGGGAATATCTCTTTCTCCGAAAGGTCGGCTGCTAATGTTTCGTTCATTTATCTTGTGTCTTAAAATTCTTTTTTATCGCGTCGCGCAATTTGGCTGGCGTGAGGTCGGCGGAATATTCGGTAAATGGCAGCGCGGTGTGGCAACCGTTTGCCCATTCGCTACAGCCAAACGCACTCTTGCCTTTCACCATGTGACCCTTGCCGCACACGGGGCAAAGCACCTGCTCGAATTTCGTGACCCTCGCCACGCGCTTTTTCTTTGGCGCACTCTCTGCCGCGCCGCCCTTTGTGGGCGATTTGGGCGTGTCTTGCTCCACTATGATATTGGTGCCGCTATTGTCGCGAAGCACGGTGAGCACGATTTCGTTGACCATCACTTTCAGTTCGTCGATAAACTGCTTGGCGCTGAACTCGCCTCGCTCTATCTTGCGAAGTTTGTTTTCCCAAAGTCCGGTGAGTTTGGCGCTTTTGAGCAGTTCATCTTTTATGGTGTCGATGAGTTGGCACCCAGCAGTGGTGGCAACAAGGTTTTTGCGCTCTTTGGTGATGTAGTGGCGGCGGAGCAGCGTTTCGATGATGGCGGCGCGTGTGGAAGGGCGACCGATGCCGTTTTCCTTCATAGCGTCGCGCAATTCTTCATCGTCAACGAATTTGCCTGCCGTTTCCATGGCGCGCAGGAGCGTACCTTCGTTATACATCTTTGGGGGCTGCGTGGCCTTTTTCAGGAGCGATGGCTCGTGAGAGCCGCTCTCTCCCACCACAAATTCGGGCATGTTGCCGTTGTCGTCGGTGTCGGAGCCTTCGGTGTTGTTTGCCGTCTTGTCTTTGCTGTAGATGGCGCGCCAGCCTTCTTTGAGTATCTGCTTGCCAGTGGCTTTAAACTCAAATTCACTGATTTTCGCCATCACGGTGGTGGTGGAGAACTCACAATCCGGATAGAATGCGGCGATAAAGCGCTTAGCCACAAGGTCGTAAACCAATTTCTCGTCGCGTGTGAGCATCACCTTGCGTGGGTCCACATTGGTGGGTATGATGGCGTGGTGGTCGGTGACTTTGGAGTTGTCGAACACCTTTTTGCTCTTTTTGATTGCACCGCCCTGAAGCACAGGCGCAGTGAGATGGGCATAGGGTGCCATGGCTTGCATAATGCCCGGTATCTTGGGGTAGATGTCGTCGCTCAGGAATGTGGTGTCAACGCGTGGATAGGTGGTCACCTTCTTCTCGTAGAGCGACTGAATGGTGCGCAAGGTCATGTCGGCACTGTATGAGAATTTCTTGTTACACTCCACCTGCAAACTGGTGAGGTCGAACAAGCGAGGCGGAGCCTCTTTGCCTTTCTTGCGCTCGATGCCGGTAATCGACAATGGTGCTTCCTTGATGCCGGCAATCACCGTGTTGGCATCTTCTTCGCTCTTGTAGCGGCCTTTTGTGGAATTGAATGTCACACCACGATACAGGGTCTTGATTTCCCAGTAGTCTTCTGGCACGAAGTTCTCAATTTCACGTTGGCGCGACACTATGAGGGCGAGCGTGGGCGTTTGCACACGTCCTATTGAGAGCACATTGCGTGAGCGTGCGTATTTCAGCGTGTAGAGGCGTGTGGCGTTCATGCCCAAAATCCAGTCGCCGATGGCGCGCGACAAACCTGCGTAGTAGAGGTTGTCGAAGTTTTCCGAGGGCTGCAAATGCTTGAATCCCTCACGAATACTGTCGTCGGTAAGTGATGATATCCACAGTCGCTTCACAGGAATGGCGCAGTTTGCCTTCTGATACACCCATCGCTGTATCAGTTCTCCCTCCTGCCCGGCATCACCGCAGTTGATAAGCTCGGTGGAGTCTTTGATGAGGGTTTCTATCACATGAAACTGCTTTTTGATGCCTTCGTCGTCTTTGAGTTTGATGCCGAAGCGGGGCGGAATCATGGGCAGTGAGCCGAGGCTCCAACGCTTCCACAGGTCAGTGTAGTCGTTGGGCTCCTTCAACTCGCACAAATGGCCGAACGTCCAACTCACACGATAGCCATTACCTTCGTAAAAGCCGTCGCGACGCGCGGTGGCACCCAGGATTTTTGCAATGTCGGCTGCCACGCTTGGTTTCTCCGTTACACAAAGTATCATTCGCCCAAGTGTTGTTTTTTAGCTTCGTCCCACAGTTGGTCCATTTCGGCAAGTGTCATTTCGTTGAGTCGCTTGCCTTGCTGTTTGGCTTTCTGCTCTATGTAGTTGAAGCGTCCTATGAATTTTCGATTTGTCTTTTCAAGTGCGTTGTCGGGGCGCACGCCATAGAGGCGAGCGGCATTCACAAGCGAGAAAAACAGGTCGCCAAACTCTTTCTCACGGTCAATCTCATGTCCACTTTTGAGTTCGGCTTCCACTTCGCCGATTTCTTCGCGCACCTTTTGCCACACGTCTTCTGGCTTATCCCAGTCGAAGCCCACATTTGCGGCTTTTTCCTGCACGCGTTCGGCTTTGATGAGCGATGGCAATGTGGTGGGCACGCCACCGAGAATGGTTTTGTTGCCTCCTTTTTCTTTCATCTTTATCACCTCCCATTGCTCACGCACCTGCGATGCGTCGGTGGCACTGTGGTCGCCGTAGATGTGGGGGTGGCGGAAGATGAGTTTTTCGCGAAGGGAATCGCACACGTCGGCTATGTCGAACTGGCTTTTCTCCTCGCCGAATCGGGCGTAAAACAAGATGTGGAGCAGCACATCGCCCAATTCTTTGCGTATGTTGTCGGGCTCTCCAGCTATCAGTGCCTCGGCAAGTTCCATAGTTTCCTCTATGGTGTTGGGGCGAATACTCTCATTGGTCTGTGCCGAATCCCACGGACACTGTTCCCTGAGCGTGTCCACCACGTCGAGCAACTGGCTGAACGCCTTTAATTTTTCTTCTTTTGAGTGTTTTGTCATTGTTTAAATCCAAATATGTATATATTCCACTAATTAGTTTTCGCACCTCGCTTCAGGAATGCGATGAAGGCGTCCACGTCCTCGTTGTAGGCAAACGGACCTGAAAGGAGCGCGCCTTGCTGGTCGAGCACCACATAATAGGGCTGCGAATTGCTGTTGAATTTGTGGCGTTGCAGATAACTCCACTTGTCGCCCACTGTGGTGAGAGTGGTTTGTTTGCCGTTTTCCTGCACCACCATAGGTTGCTGAAGTGGGGTTTTGTCGTCAACCATCAGTTTGATGGTCACGAAGTCTTCACTAATCATTTTCTTCACTTTCGCTTCATCGAGCACCGCGCCTTCCATCTTTCGGCAGTTCACGCAGCCGTGACCGGAGAAGTCGATAAACACGGGCTTGCCCTGTGCTGCGGCGGCTTTCATGCCTTCGTCGAAGTCGTCATATTCCACTTGCTCTCCGCCATAGAGGTTGAAGTCTTGGGTGTAGAGTGGTGGCACGAATGCGCTGGTGGCTTTTAGAGGCGCGCCCCACAAGCCTGGCACGAGATAGGCGGTGAATGAGAGCGACACGAGCGCCAAGAAGAAGCGTGTCACGCCTATGCCCGATGATTTTGGCTCACCGTCGCTCTTGAAGCGGAACATTCCCAACAAGTAGAGCCCCATCACACCGAAAATGGCTATCCAAAGGGCAATGAAGGTTTCGCGGTCGAGAATGCGCCATCCGTATGCGAGGTCGGCTACGGAGAGGAATTTGAGCGACAAAGCCAGTTCTATAAAGCCGAGCACCACTTTCACGGTGTTGAGCCAGCCTCCCGACTTTGGCATCTTTTTGAGCATGGTGGGGAAAAGGGCAAACACGGTGAACGGTATGGCGAGGGCTATTGCAAAACCTGTCATACCCACCACAGGACCCATCACACTGCCTCGGCTGGCGGCTTCCACCAAAAGGGTGCCGATAATTGGACCGGTGCAGGAGAACGACACAATCACCAGTGTGGCTGCCATGAAGAAGATGCTGAGCATACCGGTGGTCTTGCTGGCGGTGCTGTCCATTTTGTTGCTGAGCGATTGGGGAAGTGTGATTTCGAATGCGCCGAAGAATGAAATGGCGAAAATCACGAGCAATGCGAAGAACAGCAAATTGCACCATGCGCTGGTGGCGAGTGCGTTCATGGCGCTGGCACCGAATAGCACGGTGAAGCAGATGCCAAGAAGCAAGAATATGATGATGATAGATAATCCGTAGGTGGTGGCGTTGGTGATGGCTTTGGCTCTCGAACCGCTTTTCTTCAAGAAGAAACTCACGGTCATCGGTATCATTGGCCATACGCAAGGGGTGAGCAAGGCGAGAAGTCCGCCCAAGAAGCACGCCCAGAATATGTACCACAACGAGCGGTCGGCAATGTCTTCCACATCGGCGTTGTCGCCTTCAATAGCTGTAACAGGTGCCCACAGTTGGTCGTGGGTGGGCGATGCCACCGCAGAATCGACTGTGCCGACTGTTGCCACTGGTTGAGCAAGGGTGGCTGCTGTATCGGCAGAGGCTGCATTGGCAGTAGGTGCCTGAACGGCTTCTGCCACAGGTGCCTGTGCGGCTGTGCCTTTGAACGAGAACGATTCCGACTTTGGTGGTGTGCAGTTTTCGTCGTCACACGCCATATAGCGGATGCTTCCTTCTATTTTGTATTCTTTAGCTGTTACGGTAAACTTCTGCGAAAGGGTCACGCTACCGGTCCACCAACTCAAATCCATGTCGAAGGTTTCGTCGTGCTGCTTGTGCGCCACCTTGCTGGGGGTTAAACCGCCCACAAGTTTCACGCCCTGATTGTTCCACTGCACGGAGGTTGGCTCTGGTCCACCAGCCGGCAGTTGAGTGCCATACACATGCCAGCCGGCATCAACGGTGGCGGTGAAAGTTACCACGCCATTGGTGGCATCGGTCATCTTGATGGCTGACTTCCATTTCACGGGGTCAAAAATTTGAGCGAAGGCACAACTTGCACCAATCACCATGAGGGTGAATATGAGTAAGAATCGTCTTGTCATAAAATTTCAATCAATCTTAGTTGGAATATACATACAAAATTACGAAAAATCGGCAATAACTCGCACCTCACAAGCAATAATAAGCCAAAAACACCCCAAAATCCGAAAAATAACTGCGGAAAGTTGCAGATATGAAATAAAAATACTAATTTTGCATCACAAAACAAAAACGGTCACTTGGATGAGCGGTTTAGTCCCTGGTCTGCAAAACCAGTTAGAGCGGTTCGACTCCGCTAGTGACCTCCAACACAACAGCTGATTTCCCAAAAAATCAGCTGTTTTTTTTATTCCTCCCCACCCCCGAAAACAAAGGAAATGATATACAAGTTGTCCCGAAGAAGATGCGATGAAATTCCGTTAGGAATTTAATGTGTGTAGGCAGGTATGCAGAAAAGATGTAATGGAGCGAAGCGAAATGGAATCTTTTCGAAATGCCTGCAATAGATTTGTCAGTATTGTGCATTCCA
>SFGS01000005.1 GCA_004557565.1 Bacteroidales bacterium
CCACATTGCCCCAAGGCTGTTTTTTATGTTTTTGTTTTTGATTCCATTCACAATTCGGCAACATTGCATAATCTATCCCCAGGAATTTTCCACTGAACCGAAAAAATCCCTAACGGAATTTCATCGCATCTTCTTCGGAACAATATGCGTATCATTTCCTTTTTTTATTAAAATATAAGGTATTTTACGAAATTTTTTTATCTTTGCGTATAGGAAAAATTTGTATTTATAATTTCATCATTTAAACAATTTATAACTTACGAAATCTGTTATCACATTGTTGATTACACTGCTGCTGTCGGTAGCCAGTGCGGCGCAGAATAACTTGGAAAATGGCTATGAATATGTGGATTTGGGGCTGCCCAGTGGCGCCATGTGGGCAACCAAGAATATTGGCTCGCACTCCCCCGTGGATATAGGCGACTACTACTCGTGGGGCGAGGTGGAAACGAAGGATAGCTACACAAAAAACACATACAAATGGGGTGTCTGTGACACTGAGGAGCATGTGCTGAAATACAACGACACCGATAAAAAAACGCGCCTCGACCCAGAGGACGATGTGGCAAAGGTGAAGTGGGGTGGACGCTGGCGTATGCCCACTAAGGAGGAATTTGAGGAACTATTGAATACCTGTGAAGTGAACTTCGTCGCTTATCCTGATTACTCATCCTATAAAGTGTATGAAGTGAAAGGACCGAATGGGAATGCCATTTATTTTCATCTTTGTGGCTATATGACGATGGATAAAGTTCGCGACTACAATCAGCGCGCCTATTTTTGGTCGTCGGATCTCAACCAAGTGAAATCGGTTATTGGCTTTATTCCTAATGAAAGAGCAATCGAATTTTTCCTCTATAACGATGGGCGCAAATGGGCGGGTACGACCAGCAGATATATGGGAAACCCTGTTCGACCAATGTTCCTTCCACAGGTGTCAACGGGCGTAGACCAAACAGCGATTGCCAGCGATTTCACTTATAAAGTGGTGTGTGGTGGCATAGTTTGTGACATGGATTTTGCCATTTATGATATTTCTGGCCGCGACGTCACGTCGCAGAATGGCTCATTGAGTGGGCTGTATATCCTAAAAGTGGGGGCTGTGGCGAAGAAAGTGATTGTGGCTCAGTAGCCCCATTGAGCAACAGCCATCGGAGATGGCGTGATTCCGCTCGCCGTTTCACGCCTCCCTTATTGGTAGGAGGCTATGGCATAACGCCATAGCGTAGGGACATGCCTTCGGCATGTTTCGATGCAAGACGACAAGGTGTCAACGCATTGGAAACATGCCAAAGGCATGTCCCTACGTTATGGTGCAATTTTCGTTATCGCCTATTGTGGTAGATGTCAATTATACTGGGTGGTGAAAAAATGGCCACAAATTCGGGGGGGGTGAATTTGTGGCTTTATTATATATAGTGTGTAATGGGTGCGCTATTTGGCGATGATGAGGTCGATGCCGAGGTCTTCGATGGTGGCGCGGTCTTTTGGCGAGATGCCAGCGTCGGTGATGATGATGTCGATTTCTTCAGTGTCGCCGATTTTTGCGAAGCCGCGTTTGCCAAACTTGCTGGAGTCGGCAAGCACGATGGTTTTCTGTGCGGTGTGCATCATCTTGCGGTTGAGGTTTGCCTCACGCATATCGGTGGTTGAGAAACCGAAATCGAAGTCGATGCCGTCAACGCCCAGATACAGCTTGCTGAAGGCGCAGTTCTTCAAAATCATCTCGCTGTATTCGCCCACCACAGAAAGCGAGCTGTGGCGAAGCATACCGCCGAGCTGCAAGATGTCGATGTTCTCGTGCTCCGAGAGGGTTTCGCTCACTTGCAGCGAAGCCGATACCACGGTGATTCTGCCGTTAGGCACGATGTTGCGTGCCAAGGCGTGAACGGTGGTGCCCGATGCCAAGATGATGGAGTCGTTGTTGGTGATGAGCTTTGCGGCTTCACGGCCGATAAGCGTTTTCTGCTCGGTGAAGAGTTTTTCCTTCTCGTTCACGGATCGATTATTGGTAAACGGATTGAGCATGATGGCTTTGCCGTGGCTACGGTAAAGTTTGTTTTCTTTCTCCAGTTCGGTTAAATCTTTTCGTATAGTGACCGACGACACCTGAAGGATGTCGGCAAGTTCGGTAACTTGTGCAGCCCCTTTTTTCAGCAGGGCGTTCATGATGATTTGATGTCGTTGCTCTTTAGTCATGTCGGTATTGCGTGATTTTTGGATTTTAGTTTTGTTTCGCAACTGAAATCCGCTCTTTTTCCCTACAAAAATACAAAGAATCTCGCTGATTATGAAATTATAAATGAGAAATATATCTAAAAATTTGTCGTTTATCAAAAAAGATGCTAAATTTGTTGCGAAAAAAAACCAAAAAGGTTGCGAAACAAAAATGGCGATAACTATTTTTCTTTCGGTTCCCATTTTTTTCTATGAACAACTATAGATTTTATAACTAACTTTCAACCTAACAATAAAAACGTTTTTAGGGTAATGGATGTGAAACTGAAAAACAAGTATGATGTCATCGTAATCGGTGGCGGCATCACTGGCGCGGGTACTGCTCGCGACTGCGCTATGCGTGGGTTGAGTGTGCTGCTTATCGAGCGTTTTGACTTTGCTCAAGGTGCCACGGGCCGTAACCACGGTTTGCTGCACAGTGGAGCACGCTATGCTGTGACAGACCAAGAATCTGCTACAGAGTGTATTCAAGAAAACATGATTTTGCGTAAAATCGCAAGTCATTGTGTGGACGAAACCGACGGTTTGTTCATCACACTTCCAGAAGACGATTTGGCGTATCAAGCCACTTTCGTGGAATCGTGCCAGCGCGCAGGTATCAGAGCAGATATTATCGACCCCCAAGAGGCCAAGATTCTTGAGCCAGCGGTGAATCCTTCACTTATCGGTGCTGTGAGAATTCCCGATGCCTCAATCGATCCATTCCGCCTGACCGTGGCGAATGTGGTTGACGCTCGCATACATGGTGCCGACGTGATTACTTACCACGAGGTGACCGAGCTGATTATCGACCAAACTCGTGTGGTGGGCGTGAAGATGCGCGACCAGTACACCGGCGAAATCCGCGAAGTGTATGCCGACCTCACCATCAATGCCGCCGGCATTTGGGGTATGCTCGTAGCCAAGATGGCAGGCATCACTGTTAATATGTTCCCGGCTAAGGGTGCTTTGCTCATTTTCGGACACCGTGTCAACAACATGGTGATTAACCGCTGCCGCAAACCAGCCAACGCCGACATCCTTGTTCCTGACGACAACGTGTGTGTGATCGGTACCACCAGCGACCGTGTGCCTATCGAAACTTGCGACGATATGCGAGTGACTGATGAGGAAGTGGAAGTGCTTCTCACCGAAGGTGCGCAACTCGCTCCAGCACTTGCCACCACACGCATCTTGCGTGCCTATGCAGGTGTTCGCCCACTGGTGGCAAGCGACCACGACCCAAGCGGCCGAAGCATCAGCCGCGGTATCGTGACACTCGACCACGCCACACGCGACGGTTTGGAAGGCTTCGTGACCATCACCGGTGGTAAGATGATGACCTACCGCCTGATGGCAGAAATGGTGACCGACCTCGTGTGCAAGAAGCTTGGTGTGAACAAGGCTTGCGAAACAGCCACCACTCCACTCCCTGGTTCTGAGTCGAAGCAGTCGGAAGAAGAACTCCGCACATACAGCTTTGCCGACAAGGCTGCCGAAGGCCGCCACGGCACCTACACCAAGGAAATCGTGAAGCCCGCCGATGAACTCGACGAGGCACTCGTGTGCGAATGTGAGGGCGTTTCGGTAGCAGAAGTTAACTATGCCGTTAATTCACAGCACGTGAACAACATGATCGACCTTCGCCGCCGCACCCGTATGGGTATGGGCACTTGCCAAGGTCAACTCTGCTCTTGCCGTGCTGCCGGTCTGCTCTGCCAAGGCAACCACGCCGATAAGGCTGCTGCCGACTTGGCTGACTTTATCGACGAACGCTGGAAAGGTATGAAACCAGTGGCTTGGGGCGCAACCCTCAACGAAGCTCAACTCATCACCATGGTGTATGAAGACCTCTGTGGTGTGAATCAGTTTGTAAAGGAAGGAGGTATGAAATGAAATTCGATACTATAATTATAGGTGGAGGCCTTAGCGGTCTGACAGCCGGATTGGCACTTCAAAAAGCCGGCAAGCGTGTGGCTATCGTGAGCATGGGTCAAAGCACCCTGCACTTCAACTCTGGCACATTCGACCTGCTCGGCTACGATGCACAGGGCGCGACAGTGAGCCACCCACTTGAGGCCATCGCTAAATTAGATGCCAATCACCCATATTCAAAATGTGAAAATGTAGAAGCCCTCGCCGACGAGGCTAAGGCACTGCTCGCCGAAATGGGCGTGCGCACCACTGGCGACGCGAAAGCCAACCACTACCGCATCACCCCAATGGGCGCGGTGAAGCCAGCATGGCTCACTATCGAGGACTACGCCTCACTTGCCGAAGCCGACAAACTCCCTTGGAAGAAGGTGGCGCTGGTCAACATCATTGGCTATCTCGACTTCCCCACCAAGTTTATCGCAGCCGGATTGCGCAAACTCGGTGCTGAGGTGGATGTGAAAGGTTTCACCATTCCAGAACTGGAGGCTGCTCGCAAGAGCCCTACAGAAATGCGCGCTTCAAACATCGCTAAGGTGCTGGGCAACGCCGACATGGTGAAGCGTATGGCTGCCGCTGTAAACGAACAGATTCAAGGTGGCAACTACGACGTAGCACTTCTTCCTGCCGTGCTCGGTATCGCCGATGCCACACTCAGCCAGCAGCTGAAGGACGAGGTGAAGTGCGATGTGCAATTCCTTGCCACTCTGCCACCATCGGTGCCAGGCGTGCGCGTGCAAACATTGCTTCGCAAGCGTTTCATCGCAGGCGGCGGCGTGCACCTCACTGGCGACAAGGCTATTGGCGGTGTGATTGAAGGCGGCACGCTCAAGTGCATCAACACCCAAAGTCTGACCGACACTTGCCTCAAGGCCGATAACTTCATCCTTGCAAGCGGCTCATTCGTGAGCGGTGGCTTGAACAGCAACTACGACGAAGTGACCGAAACAGTGTTCGGACTCGATGTCAACGCAGCCGAAGGCCGCCACGGACAGTGGACCAAGTATGGCGTGTATGAGGCACAGCCATATATGGAATTTGGTGTGGCTACCGACGAAAAGCTTCATGTGAAGAAAGATGGTAAAGTGATTAACAACTGCTACGCAGTGGGCTCGGTGCTCAGCGGACACAACCGCGTGAAGATGGCCGACGGCACAGGTGTGTCGATGCTCACAGCATTGCAGGCAGTGAAAAATATTTTAAAATAATCGACCCGATATGGCAGACTTACAAATCAATAGCGAAAGCGTTTTCAATTTTGAGCAGTGTCTGAAGTGCTCAGTTTGTACGGTATATTGCCCAGTGTCGGCAGTAAATCCAGCATATCCCGGCCCTAAGCAAGCCGGTCCCGACGGTGAACGCTACCGTCTGAAAAATCCAGTGTTCTTCGACGAAAACCTCAAAAAGTGCTTGAACTGCAAGCGCTGCGAGGTGTCATGTCCACAGAACGTGAATGTGGGCGACATTATTCAAGTGGCCCGCATGAAATACAGCAACCACAAGCCAGGTTTGCGCGACCGCATTCTCGCCAGCACCGACTTCGTGGGCACGATGGCAAACCGCTTTGCCCCAATCGTGAACAAGACTTTGGCTTTGGACATCACCAAGAGCTTGATGCACAGCACCATTGGCGTTGACAAGCACCGCCAGTTCCCTGCTTACAGCGCACAGCGCTTCGAAACCTGGTATAAGCGCAACGCCAAGGCTCAACAAGCACAATACAGCAAGCAGGTGAGCTATTTCCACGGCTGCTATGTGAACTACAACTTCCCTAAGCTTGGTAAAGACCTTGTGAAGATTATGAATGCTGTGGGCTACGGCGTGCAGCTGCTCGACAAGGAAAAATGCTGTGGCGTGGCTAAGATTGCCAACGGCCTCTACGACCAAGCAAAGAAGCACGGCAACATCAACATCAACTCCATTCGCAAGGCGAAGGAAGAGGGCAGAGTGACGCTTGGCACAAGCTCCACCTGCTGCTTCACCATCCGCGATGAATATGAGCATGTGCTCGGTATGGAATCAGCCGACATGCGCGAAAGCATGACTTTGGCCACCCGATTCCTCTACCAGCTCCTCGATGAAGGCAAGATTAAGCTCGCTTTCCGCTCCGACTATAAGAAGCGCGTGGCTTACCACAGCGCATGTCACATGGAGCGTATGGGCTGGGTGTTCTACAGCACCGAGTTGCTCAAGATGATTCCAGGTGTTGACTTCACCATGCTCGATTCGCAATGCTGCGGTATTGCTGGTACTTACGGCTTCAAGCGTGAGAACTACGAAACCTCGCAAGCCATCGGTTCAGGCCTCTTCAAGCAAATCAAGGAAGTGGCTCCCGATTGCGTGGCTACCGACTGCGAAACCTGTAAGTGGCAGATTGAAATGTCGACAGGTGTGCCCGTAGAAAATCCCATCAGCATCATTGCCGACGCACTCGATGTGGAAGCAACAATTAAGCTGAATTCATAATTAATTAATTTTGTAATACAAAGAGGTCGGCATCGCGCGTGATGCTGTGGTGCCGACTGAAATTTAAGCTGTTTTGATTCTATTGAAAAAACTTTTTTGTTTTGGTGGTATTTTTTGAACCATTTTTGCATCAAAAAATTAGCATAATAGAGTCAAAATAGCTTAATTTTGTGCAACAAGTTAGTTGATATGGATTGCTGACCAAAATTAACAGTCGATACAGATTAATAATAACATAACTAAACTTAAAAAAATTAAAACTAAATTATGGCAAGTTTTTTAGCTCCTCCAGCAGCGAGACCTGCACAGACTGGCCCAGAAGCTGATGCGAAGTACAAGAAATTGCGTTGGCAAGTCTTTATTGGTATTTTTATCGGCTACGCCGGTTTCTATCTCGTTAGAAAAAACTTCTCAATGGCAATTCCTATGCTTGCTCCTTTCGGATTCGAAAAGGGCGAGTTGGGTATCGTGCTTTCAATGAACGCCATCGCTTACGGATTCTCTAAATTCGTGATGGCAAGTATCAGCGACCGAAGCAACGCTCAGCGTTTCCTTCCACTCGGTTTGGTGTGCACGGCTATCTCAATGCTGTTTATGATTGTGCCAGTGCAATGGCTTGGCGCAGAACATAAGGGTGCGGCTATCGCTTTGATGGCAGTCCTCAACTTCCTCGTTGGTTGGTTCAACGGTATGGGTTGGCCTCCATGCGGCCGTGTGATGACACACTGGTTCTCAATCAAGGAACGTGGCACATGGATGAGTTTTTGGAACTGCGCCCACAATGTGGGTGGTGCACTCGTTGGCCCTATGGCTGTGTACGGCGCAATGTGGTTCGGCTCATGGTTCTATGGTGCTAACACCGACTACTACTTCCTTATCGGTACTTACGCATTCCCTGCCGCTGTGGCAGTGCTCGTGGCAGTGCTCGCTTATTTGATGATTCGCGACACCCCACAATCTTGCGGCCTCCAATCAATTGAAGAATGGAGCGGCCACGCTGCTAAGAATTACAGCAAGGCTGATGAAAAGGCTCTTTCAGTGAGTGAAATCTTCAAGACTGTGCTTTCCAACAAATTGCTCTGGTACATTGCTTTCGCTAATGCTTTCGTGTATATGGTGCGCTACGGATGCCTCGACTGGGCTCCTACCATCTTGAAGGAACAAGGTGTGGACTTGAAGGAAGCAGGTTGGGCATATTTCGCTTATGAAATGGCTGCAATCCCTGGCACTATCTTCTGCGGTTGGTTGAGCGACAAGGTGTTCCAAGGCCGCCGTGCATTGCCAACCATCATCTTTATGGCACTCGTGGCTGTGGCTATCGTGGTTTACTGGCAGTTCTTCAACAACTTCACCGTGGTGATTTGTTGCTTGATCGCTATCGGCTTCCTTATCTATGGTCCTGTGATGCTGATTGGTGTGCAGGCTCTCGACCTCGCTCCAAAGAATGCAGCCGGCACCGCCGCTGGTTTGACAGGTTTCATGGGTTATGTGCTCGGTACCGCTATCCTCGCCAACGTGGTGATTGGCTATGTGGCTGAAAACGCAGGTTGGGACTGGACATTCATTCTCCTGCTCATCGCTTGTGCCCTCTCAGTGTTCTTCATGGCACTCACCTACAAGGAAGAGAAGTATCTTGCAGAGCAAAATAAGAACTAACTATATCTTTCAGATTCCATTCAAACTACTCTAAAAATATAAACTATGGCAAATGATGTTTATGCCTCGTTAGGCAAAGACAGGAAACGATTCCTGAATTGGCAATGGCGCGTCATCGCAGTGACGATGATTGGCTATGCCGTGTTCTACTTTGTTCGCAAGAACATGTCTGTGGCCATGCCAGGTATCACCGCTGAATACGGTGTTACCAACAAGAGCTTCGGTTGGATTATCTTCGCCGGCTCACTGGTGTATGGTTTTTCACGCTTTATCAATGGTTACCTCGTTGACCGTGTGAAAGGGCGTATCGTAATGGCGGCAGGTCTGCTCCTCTGCGCATTGTCGAACTTTCTGTTTGGCTACGGTGCCAACTTGAGTGCCTTGTTCACTGGCGTGAATGAAGGCCCCGACTTCGTGAATATGTTCATTATGTTGATGGGTGTGACTATCATCCTC
Organism: Bacteroidales bacterium; assembly: GCA_004557565.1. GTDB lineage: Bacteria > Bacteroidota > Bacteroidia > Bacteroidales > Muribaculaceae > Sodaliphilus. Next base: position 8,728 of record SFGS01000005.1, read on the forward strand.
AACCAATACTTCCAAGGTTTCGGTTATCCTCCATGTGCGCGTATCCTGCCACACTGGATTCACCCAAGCCAGTTGGCTACCAAGATGAGTGTGTGGAACTGCTCACACTCTATCGGTGCGGCTCTCGCTGTGGTGGCTTGCGGCTACATTATGGGCACAATGGGTACCGATATGAGCCAAGCCGACGGTGTGGTCAACACCATCATCAAAAACCTCACCGCCAATGGTGTGGACCAGGCTCAGGCTGTGGAACAGGCTGCCACCTACGCTGCGCATATCGGTGCGTGGAAGTGGTGCTTCTATGCTCCTGCTTGCTTGGCTGTGGTGACTGCATTCTTCGTGTTCCTCGGCTTGCGCGACGAGCCTAAGGAAGTGGGTCTGCCCGACCTTCCCGACACTGGTCTCGGCGGCTTGAACGAAAACAAGAAGAGCGCAAAGGCTCGCAAGAAATTCGAAATGGAAATGGTATGGAAAAACCGTTGGGTTTGGACATTCTGTATTGCCAACCTCTTTGTGTATGTAGTGCGTATGGGCGTGCTCGACTGGGGTCCTAAATTCTTGACCGAGGCTCGCGGTCTCGACATCAAGAGCGCCACCTGGACCACCGCGGCGTTTGAAATCGCTGGTATCGTGGGCACCTTGTTCGCTGGTTGGGCCACCGACCACATCTTCAAGGGCAAAGGTCACCGCATGTGCGTGATGTGCATGGCTGGTGCGGCAATCTTCATGACCATCTTCCGCTTCTTGCCCGACGACTGTGGCATCACCGTCACTGCCGCTGTGCTCGTGGGTGCAGGTTTCTGCATCTACGGTCCACAGGCGCTTATCGGTATCGAACTCGGTAACCAAGCCACTAAAGAGGCTTCAGCTCGTGCCAACGGTATCGCTGGTATTCTTGGCTACCTCGGCTCAGGTTTGAGCGGTTTGCTCGTTGGTTATGTGGCAGATGCATTTGGTTGGACCCGCGTGTTCGAAACCATCATCGTTGTTGCCATCATCGGTATGTTTGTGCTCATCTCAATGTGGGCAGCTCCACGCGATGGCTACGAACGTGCTTCTAAAATCAATTACGACGAAGAATAACCAATAATTCAATAAAAGGTGAATAGGGCACCGGTCGTCCTAATCACCTTTTTCCTTTTAACCCCAATCGGTCATTAGGGCTTGTGGTATTTCGGAGTTTTAGAAGAATGGATTTTGCTTGTCTTTTAATGAGTGATAGCGAGCTATTACGAATTAAAAACAAGTGAAAGGCATCTTATAAAAGCCGAAAGACCGCAAGAAGTAATCTAAAAAATCACTATACGGCCTAATGGCCGATTTGGGTTTAATACATTATAATTTATAACTACAGCAATTATGGAATTTAATAAATACATGTCGCCAATGGGCGAAGAGAAGTTGATGGAGGCACTTGCCAAGATTAAGCATGTGGCACTCGACATGGACGGCACCATCTACATGGGTTCAACCTTGTTTCCCTACACCATCAAGTTTCTCGACACGCTCACCGCTAACGGCATCAGCTATTCGTTCCTGACCAACAACCCAACCAAGAGCCACAAAGACTATCTTTTGAAGCTCGAAAAACTGGGTATTCACGCCACCGATGAGCAAATGTACACCTCATCGCTCGCCACCATCGACTACATCAAGCAACATCACCCCGAAGCAAAGCGCCTCTTCACCCTCGGCACACCAAGTATGCAAGAGGAATTTGTGAAAGCTGGCTTCGAACTGTGTGCCGACGATCCTGCCGACCGTCCTGATGTGCTGGTAGTGGCATTCGACACCACTTTGGAATACTCACGCCTGTGCCGCGCCACCTGGTGGGCATCGAAAGCCGATATTCCTTACATCGCCACCAACCCAGACTGGGTGTGCCCAACCGACCAGGAGGTGATTCTCGTGGACTGCGGTTCAATCTGCAAGGCGATTGAGGGCGCGTGCAAGCGCAAGCCCGACGTGGTGATTGGCAAGCCCAATCCAAATATGCTCTACTGCATTCGCGACAAATACGGCTACAAGAGCGACGAATTGGCAATGGTGGGCGACCGCATCTACACCGATGTGGCTACTGCTCAAAACGCTGGCTCGCTTGGAGTGCTCGTGCTCAGTGGCGAAACCACTTTGGAAACAGCAATCGCTAACGACCCAAACCCCGATTTGACAGCAGAAAATATCGAGGTGCTTGGCGAATTGCTCGTAAAATCGCGTAAAAAGTAAAAATAATTGAAAAAACGCTTTCATTTTGAAAAATGTTTCGTATCTTTGTGAAGAATAAATTTTGCCTTTTATAACTAATGGCATAAAAAATTTATAGAAACTACGAAATAACCGAAGGCTTGAATAAACAATAACTACGAATATATATTGATCTAAAATATATAGATAATCACAATTTTCTACTAACTAAATTTTCAAAATTATGAAGAAATCAATCTTTACTCTTCTTAGCTGTGCTGCTCTCGCAACTCCAGCTATGTTTGCAGAAGAAGCAGTGGCTCCTGAAGCAATCGCTGAACCAACAGCAGAAGCTGTAGCAGAACCTGTGGCTGAACCACAAAGTGACTTTGCTGACTTCTTGAAGAAGATGCCAGTGAAAATCTCTGGTTACCTCCAAACTGGCTGGAACTACACCAGCAACAAAAACGCTTCTACCTCTTCTTTCCAAGCTAAGCGTCTCCGCTTGCTCTTGGACGGTAAGGTGTCTGAAAACGTAGACTTCCGTCTCCAAATCGAAGCTTTCAACGGTATCGCTGGTTCTACCAACGGTAACGGTCAGAAGAACATCCAAGTGATGGACGCGTTCGCTACTTGGAAGATTTGCCCAGAATTCAAGGTTCGCGCCGGTCAATTCTACACTCCACTCGGTTATGAGAACTACGACATCTCTCCAGCTACTTTGGAAACTGTTGACTTCTCTAACATCGTTTACCGCATTGCTTGCCGCAACCCATATTCTTACAACTTAGTAGACTATGGTCGTGACCTCGGCGTTATGCTCATGGGTGACATCGACAAGTACTTCCACTACGACTTCGCTGTGACCAACGGTTCAATTCCTTGCAAGGACGACAACAACAACACTAAGGACATCTACGCAAGCGTAACTATCAAGCCTTTCAAGAACTTCAACGTGAAGGCTACTTACAACTGGGGTGAATACAACCCACAAGCACTTGCTGGTGGCACTGCTCCTGGCATAGGCGTTTCTAAGTACATGCCAATGAACCGCTTCGTTGTTGGTGCATGGTACAACGATCCTAACGGTCTCGACCTCCGCGCTGAATACGGTTTCATGAAGTCAGATAAGGGTGGCAAGACTTACGTTGACGAACAAGGTGCTTACGTACTCGCAGGCTACCACGCTGGCAAGTTCCTTCCTATCGTGCGTTGGGACATGTACAAAGACGACGTGAACAAAACTTCTGCTGGTTGCAACTACAACCGTATTCTCGTAGGTTGTACTTACCAACTCTTCAAGAACGTGAAGATCCAACTCAACTATGGTCACTTCATGTACAGCGACGATGTTAAGAACGCTGGTGGTCTTGAAAAGAGCGAACAAGTTCAACTCATGGGTCTCTTCAAATTCTAATTATCCAACTTGAAGCAAACTCTTAACCAAATTTTTATAAAACAATTTCATTAACAAAAACTTAAAAAAGTTATTATGAAAAAATTAATGATTCTCTTGGCTGTTTGCTCATTTGGTTTGGCAAACGCTCAACACCTCGGTACTGAATACCGTTTGAAGAAAGTTGTTGAAGTTCCTGGCCGTCAAGGTATCGCTGCTGACAAGGACTACTTCTACGTATCTGACACTCGTGGACTTTACAAATTCGACCGTAACTGGAACCTCGTTAAGAAGCGTGTTCAGACTAAGGACGCAAAGACTGGCAAGTTCATCGACCCATTGTTCAACAACCCAGATCCAGCTAAGGGTGGCGCTAACCACTTCGGCGACATCGACGTTTACGATGGCAAGATCTACACTGGTAACGAATATTTCAACCTCGGCCGTGGCGTGAACATCTCTGTTGACATCTACGACGCTAACACTCTCCAATATGTGGAAAGTATTCCTTGGCGTCCAGAATCTGGTCAAGTTGAAGTTTCTGGTGTTGCAGTTGACCGCGAACGCAACCTCGTATGGCTCTCTGACTGGGTTGACAGCCGCTATGTATATGCTTACAGCCTCGAAACTAAGCAATACTACACTAAGGTACAATGCCGTCCTGAACCATACTGGTGCCAAGGTATCTTCGTAGTTGATGGTACTATGCTTCTCGCTGCTGACGATGGTGAATCTACTTACCACATCGCTGACAACGTGTACAAGATGGACATCACTGGTGCTCCTTACACTGGTCTCGTTGACGGTACTGAACCTGTTAAGGATACTCCTTGGTCAGTTAAGACCGACAAGGCTGGTAAGGTAGTTAAGCGTACTGGCAAGATCGCTGGTGGCGCTATGGGTGGCAGAGTAGAATTGCTCCGCGAAATGACCGACTTCCGCCGTGCAGGTGAAATCGAAGGTCTTTGCATCGACCCTGTTACCGACGACCTCCTCGTTCTCAACAACCGTGGTACTCAAATCATCCTCGGTATGAGCCAAGGTCCTTTCGCTAACGAAGGTTACACCAAGGAAATCCACGAAGTTTATATTTATGAAAAAGTTAAATAATTCTCCCAAGAATTAATCTAACACAGATATAACTTCCGCCTCCGAGAGGGTTCACCCCCACTCGGAGGCTTTTTTTATTCCCCCCACCCAATGCCATCACCGAGGGGAGCGTGGGGACTGCACCCTCCCATTTTATTCGATTTTCACACCTATTTTATCCATTAAAACCCGATTTACACCAATTTTTTTAAAACCTCCATACCCTATTACTCGTTGACCTGTTGACTTGTTGACCCGTTGACTTTTTTTAGGGTGTTTTTTTTCAGCCACAAATTTGCACAATTTTTCACGGATTTTTTTGTTGAATCTTGTTGAATCTGTGTGAGCTTTGGAAATTGGAGCACTCGGTGTACTCGGACATGCCCCACGACCATTCCATCAACCTCCGTGAGATTTAACATCATCAAAAGCAAAATCAGTGAGATCTGTGGGATTTGTGTGAGCCAAGCCCCTGCCAAGTGGTGGTGGTTTTGGTTATGTAGGGGAATGTTTGTAACTTTGTTGGGAGTTTTCGAATTATATTATTTGACGTATGACGGAAGAAGTGGCTGTGTTGGTTCCGATTTACAGGGACGCGCTTGGTGAGTATGAGGAAGTTTCGTTGCGAAACATCGTGACGGTTCTGAAAGACTATCCTATTTTCTTTGTGAAACCTGCATCGCTGGAGTTGGCTGAGGTGGGGAAGATGTTTCCGCAGGTGAAGCAGGAGTGTTTCGACGACTGTTTTTTCACCAACATTCACGCCTACAACACGCTGATGCTCTCCACGGCATTCTATGAGCGTTTTTCACGCTTTGAATACATTCTGATTGCCCAGCTCGACACCTACATTTTCCGCGACGAACTCCATCAGTGGTGCGCCAAAGGCTACGACTATGTGGGCGCGCCGTGGATAGTGCGCGACATCTACCGCAATCCGCTCATGCGTCTGTGCTCAAAAATCAAGAAATGCTATTGCGACATCACCGGCAAACCCAATTCGCAAATCACCGGCAATAAGGTGGGCAATGGTGGACTTTCGCTTCGAAAGGTGGAGTCGCACATTCGTGCCACTAAGCAGTTGCGCGCGCTTATCGAGCAATATCTGTCGCACGAAAAGTTTCATTTGTTTAACGAAGATGTGTTTTTCGCTATCGAGCCCAACCGCAACGGGCTTGACTTCAAATACCCCGACTATCTCGAAGCCATGAAATTCAGTTTCGACAAACACCCAGCATACTGTTACAAGAAAAATGGCAACCAACTGCCTTTCGGCTGCCACGGCTGGAACAAGAAAAGAATGATTAAATTTTGGAAAAAGATTATTGGAGAAATTAGAAGTTAGAAATTAGAAGTTAGAGGTTGGAGGTTAAAAGATTGATTACAAGCTAAAAAGCATTCGTCTTAACTTCTTTAACTTCTTAACTCCTTAACTTCTAAAAAAACTATTTTTTCGTTGACCACATTGTGGCTTGGCGGGCGGAATTGATGTAGTAGCGATCTTCCTCGTCGAGGTTCGCTGAATCTTGATACCATGGCAGGTGGAGCAGGCTGTAAGGCTCAGCCATGCGGTACGACTCCAGCGACACACGGCGGCTCAACCCGATGCGAGGGCGGTAGAGCGAAAATGTGGTGTCGATAGGCGCACGGTAGAGTGTGAGTCCATCTTCCTCGGTCTGTTCCTTAAAATATTTACTTTCAAAGTCGATTGCGTCCTGTTTGTGCTCGTAGCAGTCGGGCAAGCCGGTGATGCGAATCGACGGAGCGATTTTAAACGCCTTCTTTCGCTTGCATTTCAGGATATGGAACATGCGCTCCACCACGTCGGCAGGACATTCGGGCGAGAGTTGCACATCGGGGTCGGTGTAGATGTAATAGTCGGAGCAAAAACGCTTCCGCACCGGAGCGTATTTCCACAGTGCCTTAAATCCGTAGTTTTTGGGCAGGCGAATCACCTCAAACTGGCACTTGGCGTACCACTCCAGCAGTGGGGGATAGGCGCTCTGATTGTCGAGAATCACGATATTCGTGTAGCCACGCGAGGTGAGCGAGTCGATGAGTTTCTTCAGCATCGTCAGGCGGTTGTAATTGTTGATAATGATGGGAATATCGTGCGCGTCGCTGATTTTTGATGGGCACATGCGTTCCATCAGGTAGAAATAATTTGCACGAATCACATCCTTAGTGTGTCCAAAAAGTTCCATTAGCGATAGTTTGTAAAAATGACGGTGCAAAATTACTATATATCCCCCAAGTATTCAAATTAATTGAGAAACAACCCTAAAACCATCGGTTTTCTCCATAGGTGGGTGTGCGTGTAATGTGCTGTGTAGTATGAGATTGTGTGACGTTAACATTGTTAACACTCGTTTTTAACATTTTTGTAATCATTTTTTTTTGCGTAATTGTTTTTGAAGAATGGTTTAAAAAGCTTAATTTTGTAGATATTTTATTAGACTAAGATAACCGATTCAATGAACAGCAATACGACTACATATTGCCAATCAATGTCAATAGCAAAATCAATTCAATTACTAACTAATAACAACTTTCTATGATGCATTTTAAACACGTGTTAAAATTCGCATGGTTGCTCGTTATGCTTGTGCTCACCACTTCGGTAGCGGCGCAGGATAGAGTGACAGGTACCATTTTCGAAAGTGACGGCAAAACGCCTATGATTGGCGCTACCGTTATGGAAAAGGGTACTAAAAACGGAACAAGCACCGACATCGACGGACACTTCTCTCTGAAGGTGAACGGCAAGAATGCTGTGCTTGTAGTAAACTCTGTGGGTTACAAAACCAAAACAGTGAAGCCTGTGAATGGTAAAGTGACTCTTACAATGGAAGAATCAAGCAAGATGCTCGATGGTGTGGTAGTGACAGCATTGGGTATCACTCGCGAACAGAAATCGCTGGGTTACGCTGTCTCCAAAGTCGACAACTCTGAACTCACCAAGACTTCAAGCGGTAACTGGCTGAACGGTCTGGATGGTAAGGTGGCTGGTTTGAGCCTCACTGGCGCAAACTCTGGTCCTACCGGTTCGGTGCGCGTTGTGCTCCGTGGCGACCAATCGCTCAACTATGGTGCCAACGAAGCCCTCTTCGTTATCGACGGTGTGCCTGTAACCTCTGGTGGCACTTCATCAGGTAGCGGTAGTAGCTACTCCAACAACGATGCCCCAGTCGATTTCGGTAACGCCGCTTCCGACCTCAACCCTGAAGATATTGAAAACGTGAGTGTGCTGAAAGGCCCTGCTGCTACTGCGCTTTACGGTAGCCGTGCTGCTAACGGTGCTATCGTCATCACCACCAAGAACGGCCGCCAACGCAAGGGTGTGGGTGTGTCGATCAACTCTTCAATCGTATGGGAAAAGGCAAGCTACTTCCCCGACTTCCAAAAGGAATACGGTCCTGGTAGCGACCTCGGTTACAAGGACTTCTCTATCTGGAACATCGCAGCTGAAGACGCTCCCGACGGCGTGGCTGTGACCCGTAACTATTCTCGCTACGCATTCGGTGCAAGATACGACGCCAACCAAATGCGCTACCTCTACTCTTCTCGCAACTGGGAAGACGGCACCTATGAAAAGAAACCATGGGTTTACCAAGACGACTGGTTCTCTGGTATTTTCGAAACCGGTGTGACCTACAACAACACCATCACCATCGATGGCGGTAACGGCAAGGGCTCAAGCGCGCGTTTGTCAATCACCGACACTCACAACGATTGGATTCTCCCTAACACTGGCTACCAAAAGCAAACAGTGAACTTCTCTGGTACTACCCAACTCAACAAGTGGGTGAAACTCAACGCTAAAGCCACTTACACCCACAAGTCATCCGACAATATGCCTGTGGCTGGTTATAGCGCATCCAACCCAATGTACTTGCTCGCATGGGGCTTCTCTTGTAACCCTATTCAAGACTATAAGGACGAATATTTCCAAGGTCGCTTCACTCGCGAAAACGTGGAAAATGGTTACACCATCAACCCTTCAAACACCCACAACCCTTATCGCATTCTTTACGAAGCACTCAACGGCAACAAGAAAGACCGTATCTACGGTAACGTGTCGCTCAACATTAAGCTTCCTGTGAAGGGTTTGACTCTCGACCTCAGAAGCGGTCTCGACATCAACGACGAATTCCGCCAGCTGCAACGCCCATACTACTCTCCAGGTTATGAAAGAGGCTACTATCGCGAACAAACTATCCGCGACTACGAGTACAACCACGACTTCCTGCTCCGCTACGTGAACAACGAACTCGTGAACAAGAAACTCGGCATCACCGTGGCATTCGGTGGCAACAACATGACCCGCAGATGGTATCGCTCTTACATCACCCTCAACGAACTTGGTGAACCAGGCATTTACAATCCTAACAACACTCCTGTGGGTGTGAACCCAACTCCTTACAACAACAAGTCGAGAAAAGAAGTGAACAGCTTCTATGGTATGGCATCGCTCAGCTGGGCTGACACCTACTATCTCGACATCACCGGCCGTAACGACTGGTCGTCGGCTCTCGGCCCCGGTCACTGGTCATTCTTCTACCCATCAGTAAGTGCAAGTATCCTCGTGGACAAGGCACTCAACCTCAAGAAGCACGCTAAGTGGGTGGATATGCTGAAGGTTCGCCTCTCTTGGGCAAACGTGGGTAACGACACCGACCCATACACTTTGAACGACACTTACACTCGCTCTGCCACTTATTTCGGTGGCTACACCGTGCCAGGCAGCATTTCTAACCCATATATCAAGCCTGAAAATGTGGAAAGCTGGGAAATGGGTCTTGAGACCATGTTCTTCCAAAACCGCTTCGGTCTTGACGTGGCTCTCTACACCTCTTCAACCACCGACCAGATTATCTCTGCCGCTACCGACGCTATTATCGGTGCCACTTCTATGAAGATCAACACTGGTGAGATTCGCAACCGCGGTATTGAAATCGGCTTGCACGCTGTGCCAGTGCGCGCTAAAGACGTGCAATGGAGCATGGACATCAACTGGAGCCGCAACTGGAACAAGCTCGTGAGCTACCAAGAAGGTTGGGATCCAGAAACTCCACTTCAATTAGGCAACAACGGTACCACCATCGGTAACCGTGTGTATATCTACTCTTACGTAGGCAAGGAAATGAATGTGATTTACGGTAAGGGCTACCAACGTGCTCCTGAAGGATCAACCTACACCGACGAAAACGGCAACACAGTGGACTGCTCAGGTCAAATTCTCGTGAATGCCAAGAATGGTTATCCAGTGCTCGACCAGAGCCCAACTCGTCGCATCGGCAAGGTGGCTCCAACATGGCGTGGTGGTATGACCCAGAAGCTCCGTGTGAAAGACTTCACCCTCAGCGCCACATTCTCTGCTCAGATGGGTGGTCACTGCTTCTCGGTAACCAACTTCGCATTGAGCTACCAAGGTAAGCTCACCAACTCACTCGAAGGCCGTCAAGACGGTTTGGTGGTGCAAGGTGTGAATGCGGTGAAGAACGCCGACGGCACTATTACCTACCAAAAGAATACTACTGTGACTGAAAACATCAGCACTTACTACAGCTCTTACAAGTGGAACCGCGACAACGTGGAAGAAAACACCTTCAAGACCGACTTCTTGAAGTGTAAGGAAGTACGCCTCGACTACGCTCTTCCAAAGAGCATCTGCGCTAAGACCAAAGTGCTTCAAGGTGCATCGTTTGGTGTGTATGCTACCAATCTTTTCTGTATCACCAGCTTCCCAGCATTCGACCCAGAAGGCGGTTCGCTCAATGGTGCCAACATCACCAGCGGTATCGAAACCATGACCTTCCCAATGACTCGCTCTTATGGCGTGAATGTGAAACTTAGCTTCTAAACACTACAGAATTAATCAACACAAATTATGAAAAAGAAATTATTATATATGGGTTTGGCGGTGTTAGGCTTGAGTGTGATGGGCACTTCCTGCACCCGCGATTTTGAAGAAACAAATCACGACCCAAACAATATGGTGCTCGGCGACTTGCAGAACCCTTATGCAATGTTCACCCCCACATTCTATGGCATGACCAACAGCCAGTGGCAATACTACAGCTGGTTCTGGAACGACGAGCTTGTGCAATACACCACTTTCAGTGGTGGCTCCACTCGTGAAGAAAACCGCTACAAAATTGGTGAAGCCAACTTTGCAAGCGTGTGGAACGGCTACGCTAACCGCTGCACCAATATCATGCACATGATTGAATTGGCAAAGAAGTACAACAATTCTTCCGCTGAGGCTGTGGGCTTGACCCTTAAGGTGCTTTTGATGGAAAACCTCACCGCAATCTATGGCGACATTCCTTACAAGGAAGCGTTCCGTGGCCGTAGCGAAGGTATCACCAAGCCTGTGTTTGAATCACAAAAAGAGGTGTATGAAGACATGCTTGCCGACCTTGAGAAAGCCAATGAGATTTATGCCGCTAATCCTAAGACCGACGCCACTTTGGGCGCAGTTGACCAGATGTATGCCGGCAACTTGAAGCAATGGCGCAAGTTCAACAACTCGCTGATGCTCCGTTTGCTCTGCCGTGTGAGCGGTCGTCCTGAAATGAAATCAGGCGAACGCATTCAGGCAATGATCAACGACCAAACCAAATATCCTGTAATCTCAAGCAATGCCGACAATGCCACAGTGCAGCTCACCGGTATTGACCCATATTTCAGCTATTTCCACAATAAACTGAAAACCGACTTCACCAGCAGCACCTACAAGGCATCTGAGCAGATGATTAAGATGACCGTTTACACCGACGATCAAGGCATTCAGTCGTACACTGACCCACGCCTCCCAATCTGGTTCAATGAAGGCAACGACGGATGGAAGGGCGCTATCTCTGGTGGTACACCTGACGAACGCAACAGATCAAACGTTGGTGCCGCTCAGCTCAACTATGAGGTGTTTGTGCGCGACGATGCCCCTGTTTACTTTATGGACTACGCCGAAGTGCTTTTCATTTTGGCAGAAATGGAACAGCGTGGCGAAATCACCCTCGACCAGACTCCTCAAGAACTTTATGAGGGTGCTGTGAAGGCTTCGCTCCTGAAGTGGGCTCCTTGGGGATTGTTTAGCGCAACTCCATGCTACATCACCGACGAAGACGTGACCAAATTCCTCGCTTCCGACCTCGCTAACTGGGACAAGGCTGAAAACAAACTCCAACTCATTGGCGAACAAAAATACCTCGCCCTCTTCTGGACTGGTATGGAAGCATATCACGAAGTGCGCCGCACCGGCTATCCAGTGCTCACTATCGGTAACGGTACCGACTTCAACGACTACAAGTACCCTCAGCGTTTCGCTTATCCTAACACCACCGTGGCCAACAACCGCGAAAACGTGGACGCAGCCCTCGCTCGCATGGGTGGCGACAACACTATGAAGACTCCTGTATGGTGGAGCTATTCAGCCATCACAGGTAATGTATTATTCCCTTATAAAGAACATTAATGGTTATGAAGAAATATATGAAATCTCTGCTGCTTGCCGCTCTTGCAGTGGTGGCAGCGATGGGCTTCACAGCTTGTAGCGACGACGATAAGTTTACAGGCGACCCATATTTCACTCTTGAAGGCTTGGAGAATATGACCTACGACTTCAATTACGAAGCGGTGGACACACTTGCCTATTCAGAGGCTAAGAAGATTGTGGTGCGCAGTAATCGCCCATGGAAACTCGTTTGCCAAAGTGAAAACGGCTGGTGCCGCGTGTTCCCAACCGAAGGTGAAGGCGATGGTATTATCCGCCTCTCAACCGTAGAGAACAAGAAGCCCGACACCCGCGACATGGTGTATAAAATCTACCTCGACGGTGTGGAGCAACCTGTGCCTCTCACCATTCGCCAAACCGGTAGCGAGCCTTACATCAAGCCATCTGCCAACAGCATCACCATTGCACGCGAAGGTGGCGCCATTCCATTCTCTGTGCTTGCCAACGTGCCTTACACCTTTGAGGTGCGTCCAGTGAAGGAAGGCGACGATGTGAGCTGGATTACCGTGACTCCAAGCGAAACCGACCCCAACTCTGTGATGCTGAACTGCGTTGCCTCAAACAAGGACCGTTTTGCAGTTCTCCATATCCAAGGCACTGGCAACTACACTGACCTCAGCATTGATATTCCAGTCACTCAGCTTGGTGCGCTCTTCTTCGAAAACTTCAGCTGGATGAACCACTCCGATACCAGTATTCTTGGTTGGGTTACCGACGGTGAATCGAATTCTCGCTTCGACAAGTGGACCGATGAAGAACTCTCACACGGCTGGACTTCACGCAACAGCTTGTGCTACGGCCGTCCTGGCTTCTTGAAACTGGGTAAAACTGGTTACGGCGGCGACCTCGTGTCACCAAAGATTCCTGAAATCGGTAGCGGTATGGACATCGCTGTAAGTATGCAGTTGGTGGGCTATTGCACCAAGGCTGGTACACTCGATGATGTTCAGGTGTATGTAGGTGTTCTTGGTCCTGGTAAGGTGACTAAGATTATCGGTGGCAACGGTGGCGAAATTGTCAACGGCGTGCTTTACTGCGATGAAAACAAGGCTCAAATCGTGCTCAACGATGTGGCTTCATTCATGCTCACCGACGACAACCACTTCAACTACACTACCGACCCCGACGGCTTGCTCGTATGGGAAAATCCTAACACCAACTACACCATCTATGTGGACGGTGCTACAAGCGACACCCAAATCGTGATTCTCGGTGGTGCATTCGATGTGCAGGTGAAGACAATCGGCAAGGGTAAGAACCGTATCTTTGTTGACAACTTCAAGGTGGAAGGACGCTAATAATCCGTCTTTAAAAATTTTAAAGTGGAATTAAACCAATAAACGACTGGCAAAGTCATTGATTTGGCTTTGCCAGTAATTTTTAAAAACATAAAAGATTTTATGAAAGCATTTAAAGCAATCGTTTGTGCAGTTGCGGCTCTGCTCAGCCTCGCAACTGTAGCTCAAAAGCCACTTGTGGTGGCTCACCGTGGCTATTGGAAAACAGGTAAGGACATCAAGATGCAAACTGCCACCGAATCGGCACAAAACTCTATCCGCAGCCTCTGCAAGGCCGACTCTATCCACTGCTGGGGTTCGGAATTCGACATTTGGTTGACCAAAGACGGTCAGGTGTTTGTGAACCACGATGCCACTATCAATGGCGTGGAAATCCAAAAATCACTTGCCAAGGACGTGGCTGGTCAGAAAGTGCCTAACGGTGAATACATCAGCACACTCGACCAGTATTTGCAAGAATTCACCAAGCACCCCAACATTCAGGTGGTGCTCGAAGTGAAGCCTCACGCCGACCTTATCCAAGAGTCGATGTGTGTGATGAAAGCCCTTGCTTTGGTGAAGCACTACGAATTGGAGAACCGCGTGACCTACATCACCTTCTCTCCAAACGCTATGTGCGAGCTCATCAAATATGCGCCTAAAGGCACTGAAGTTTACTACTTGAATGGCGAAATGCCACCAAAGAAACTGAAGGAAATCGGCGCTGCCGGCATGGACTATCATTACAAAGTGTTTAAGGCACACCCTGAATGGATTAAGGAGTGCCACGACCTGGGCTTGAAGACCAATGCCTGGACCGTGAACAAGAAGGAAGACCTGCAATGGTGCATCGACAATGGTATCGACTTCATCACCACCAACGAACCAGTTCTTCTCCAAAAAATGCTCAAATAAGCATTCCCGATAATTCACATATCAAGCCGTTCCTGCTCCGCCAGAAACGGCTTGCTTTTTTTCTTTTTTTCTTGAAAAAATCTTGGTTTGTTGTGTGAATTGCGAAATATCACTATTTTTGCGAATTATAAATTCAAGATTTTTTGATAACTAATTATTCAACCCCTTAATGAAAAATCAAATGATGATGGCAGTGGCTGCGCTGATAGCCTCAACTGCATTTACCGTTTCGGCACAAAGCGTGCCTGTAGAGTCAATCACAATCACCCCAACAAGTGCAAAACTCGCCGTAGGTGGCTCCCGCACCTACAAGGCTGAAATTCTTCCTGCCGAGGCCGCTGCTGGCGCCACGGTGGAATGGACCTCGTCGGAACCTCGTGTTGCCACCATTACCGCTAATGGCAAGGTGCGTGGTATGGCGCCAGGCACTACCGTGCTGCGTGCAACCTGTGGCGACAAGTCGGCAGAACTGTCGCTCACCGTGGCATTGAAAGCCCCAAAGGTGGGCAACTATTTGTTCTCTGACGGCACTTGGGAACAAGGTGCTGTGGTAGAAGGCAAAACTTGCGTGGGTATGATTTACTATATCAATGCCGACGGCAGAACTGGCAAGGCTGTGAGCCTCGACGAGGGCGAACAACTCAGCTGGTCGAAAGCCACCGTGGCTATTCCTGCCGCTACCGATGTGATGGATGGTGCCGCCAACTGCGCCGAAATCGCAAAAATCCCCGACTGGGCAAGCGGATTCCAAGCCGCCAACTGGTGCGTGTCGAAATCCAACGAAAATCTGAAATGGTATTTGCCTGCCGTAGATGAGATGCGTCAACTTTTCGCTGCTTCGTGCGGACTCGTTTGGGTGGAAAAAGATGCCGACGAGAGCAAAGGTCAGGTCAACAACTGGACCGGCAATAGCGTTACAATGGTGAACAAGGACGGCAAGCCCGACACCAACCCTTATCCTGATGCTCGTGCGGCGTTCAACGCCAATCTTGCCAAGGCTAAAGGCGTGGCACTCTCTGCCGACAAATATTGGACATCTACCATGATGAGCAACGATTTGGTGAACTTCCTGTCGTTTGAAGGTGGATATTCAAATGGCCAGCCCAAGCAGTATTTCCATGTGTGCCGCACCCGTGCCATCACCTCATTCCCCGACCCAGAACCAATCGTGCCAATGCCCACCTCTATCACCGAAGTGAAGAAGAATGGTGCACTTTCCGTTCAGGTGACAGCAGGCGTAGCCACTCTGACCGCTCCAAAGGCTATCAAGGCAGTGGAAGTGTTCACACTCATGGGCGAAAAGTTGGGCGTTGATGCCAATATCAGCGGCACCCAAGCCACCCTCACCGTCCCACAAGGCACCCTCTACCTCGCAGTGGTGACAATGGCCGACGGCACCAAAGCCACCGCCAAACTCCTCGCTCGCTAATCCCCATTCCCCCCAAAAAAACATTCCCAATACAAAAAAATATATCCGCCCACCCAAGGCGGATATATTTATTTTATGACAGTCGCATCACAACGTAGGGACATGCCTTTGGCATGTTTCGGTGCAATCGGCATTGTGTTAACACATTTGAAACATGCCAAAGGCATGTCCCTACGCTATGGCGTTGTCGTTTTGAGTGATTTGCACCACTCTCTTGTGCTTTTTGTGGGGGATAGTGGTGGTGGAGTGGGGGAAAATCACTAACTTTGTAAATTCGACTTAATATGTAATAGATTTTTCAATATGGAAAATAAGAAAACGAAAAAAATGAAGCCGTTGGCTGGTATGACGCTTGATGAATTGCGTCGCGTTACGTCGTCTTTGGGTATGCCAAAGTTTGCTGCCACCCAGTTGGCTCAATGGATATATGGCAAGCGTGTGACCAGTTTCGACGAGATGCTCAACATTTCGAAGGCCAACCGTCAGCGTCTTGAAGCCGAATATTGCGTAGGACTCTATGCCCCCGAAAGCGCTCAAAAGAGCGAAGACGGCACCGTGAAGTATCTTTTCGATGCTGGTGAAGGCAAGAAAGTGGAAAGCGTGTATATTCCCGACGACGACCGTGCCACCCTCTGCATATCGTCGCAGAAGGGCTGTCGCATGAACTGCTATTTCTGTATGACGGGCCGCCAAGGTTTCCATGGCAACCTCACCGCCAACCAAATCATCAACCAGGTGTTGAGCATTCCCGAAACCCACACCCTCACCAATATCGTGTTTATGGGTATGGGCGAACCCCTCGACAATCTTGATGCCGTGCTGAATGTGATTGAAATTCTCACTTCGGATTGGGGCTTTGCGTGGAGCCCGAAGCGTGTGACCGTTTCCACAGTGGGTGTGAAGCCTGCTCTGCGCGAACTGGTGGAAAAAACACAGGTACACATTGCTGTGAGCGTACACAATGCCGTGGCAGAGGAGCGCCAGTCGATGATGCCGCTCGAAAAGGTGTATCCAATCCGCGATGTGATGGATATGCTCGGCGAATACGACTTCGCCCACCAGCGCCGTTTGTCGGTGGAATACATTATGTGGCAGTGGTTTAACGACGACATCAAGCACGCCGAGGCACTCCGTGAAATCATTCCCGACGAGCATGTGCGTGTGAATTTGATTCGCTACCATCTCATTCCCGAAATCCCTAAACTGCGCACAAGTAGCGACGAGCGTATGGCACAGTTCCGCGACTATCTGAATGGCCGTGGCATCACCTGCACCATTCGCCGCAGCCGTGGCGAAGACATTTCCGCCGCATGTGGTATGCTCGCTGGCAAAGTAAAATCCCAAGAAGAATCAGCTAAGCCACAGAAGCGATAACGGCAACCGCTGCTTCGCTTGGTAAGATTTTTCAGGACGTATCTGTAGGAGCGCACAGCTTGCGCATTAATAGTGCTATGCTCAGATAATTAAATCTGTGCGCTCCTGCATAAAATCACTTTACGCATAGCTAATTATTATTGCCACTCATTTAAAATCTTCTTTATCAGGATAACAATGAAACGTATTACATTTATTTTTGGGCTTTTGCTGGTGGCGGCTTTTGCTGGTCAGGCAGCGAAGCAGCCGGCGGATTATTATAAGAAGGCTGAGGGAAAGAAGCAGAAGGCACTCCTTTCGCAACTCTGCTCCATCATTTCCGCCAACACGAGAGTAATCTCTTACAATAATCTTTTTGAAGATGCTTATCCCTACACCGATGCTGAAGGTGGCTATCTCATCGACATGTATAGTAATGTGAAATACTCGGTGAACGATTCTCGCATCAATAAGAATTACAGCAGAATAGGACAGTCGATAAACCGTGAGCACGCGTTTCCACAGAGCTGGTTTGCCAGTCGCTCACCTATGAAGAGCGACCTTTTCCACGTTTATCCCACCGATGGCTTCGTCAACAATCAGCGCAGCAGCTATCCTTATGGTGAATGTGAGGGTGGCACCCGCCTGTCAAACGACGACTACTACGGCAAGGGCCGCTTGGGGCATTGCACTGCGCCAGGCTATTCTGGCACCGTGTGGGAACCAGATGATGAATACAAGGGCGACTTTGCGCGCACCTATTTCTACATGGCAACTCGCTACAACACACAAATCGGCAGTTGGGTGAACAACGGTACTGCTGGCACCATTCTCGACGGCACCAGCTATCCGGTGTATCAATCGTGGTACTTGAATTTGATGCTCAAATGGCATCGTCAAGACCCTGTGAGCGATAAGGAAATCAAGCGCAACGATGCCGCCTACGACCTCCAGCACAACCGCAACCCATTCATCGACCACCCAGAACTGGTGGAATATATTTGGGGCGACAAGCAAGATGCTGAATGGTATGAGGGCTTGACTGGCGACGATCCCCGTATCACACTGCCTGTAAATGGCTCAACTGTGGATTTCGGCACCAACTACACTGGCTCTACCGCCAGCCAAACCATAGAAGTGAAGGCGCGCAATATCACCGACAATATCACCGTTACGCTCAGTGGCGCAGGCTTCACCACCTCTACCTCCACTATTACAGCGGCTCAAGCCATGGAGGGCACCAGCATTGTGGTGACCTACTGCAGCCCAAGCCACGCCGAGGCGCAAGGCACGCTCACCCTCACCGCTGGCGCACTGAAATCGGTGGTCAATCTCAAGGCTCGCGCCATCGACATGATGGAGGCTAACGAGGCCACCAACGTCACCGCCACCTCGTTTAAGGCATCGTGGGCGCCTGTTCAAGATGTGCAGTCCTACACCCTCTATGTGAGTGGCAAGGGCATCACACCTCCACCATCGGGCGATGCGAAATTGCTGCTCGACGAAGACATGAGCGAGGGCACCACCAAATGGCGCACAGCAGGTGCCACCTACGACGAAAGCACCGCTTTACGTTTGGGTTCGGGTAAGGCCACAGGCTCTGTCACCAGCCCAGCCATCGACCTTTCGGCATCAGCAGGTGTGACCACCGTAATGGCAAAAGCCGCTCCTTACGGTACCGACACCAGCGTGGAAATGAAAATCAGCGTGCTCAACGCAGAAGGCAATACACTTGAAACAAAAACCGTGACTTTGAAGAAAGATGCTGCCACCTATACCGTGGTGCTTCAAGGTGCTGCCGAAGGCGTGAATAAGGTGAAAATTGAAAACCTTGCCTCCAAAAAGCGTGTGCTGCTCACCAATGTGAAGGTGTATGCTGGCGATGCAAGCAATGCCCAGTCGGCTCCTCGCAAGGTGGCTGTGGAAACTGGCGACAGCGTGCAGCGTGAAATCACCGGCATCACCGACGCGTTCTACACCGTGAAGAATTTGGCAAAGAACGGCACATTCAAATATCAGGTGAAAGCCGTTTACACCGACGGCACCGAATCCGACTATTCCGATGCTGTGGAAGTGGTGCTGAAAGATGCTGAACACAAACTTGGCGACCTCAACGGCGATGGTGCGATAGACGTAAGCGATGTCACCGCCCTTATCAACAAGATTTTGGGCACGGTGGATTTGCCGCTCGAACGCTGTGACCTCAACGGCGACGGCGAGGTGAATGTGACCGACGTCACCACCCTTATCAATATGATTCTCGGCTAACGAAGAAATAGCAAAATCAGACCTCACAAGCACCTGTCGAAACCCCTCGGCAGGTGCTTTTTTTAGAGAGAATTGTTGAGGAGAATCGTGGCGTTTTTTGTGGATTTCTAAATTTTTCTTAACTTTGCCATGCTCTGTAGAGCGATTATAAAGACTAACACCTAAGCAATTATTTTGAACAATGAGTTTAAAGCAAAAGATTCGAGTATTCCTGGTTGGTAACGACCCTGTGATTGATTGGAAAGTTCAGGCAACGACGTGGTTTAGCATCTTGTTGGGCTGCGTGTGTATGTCGATAGGTTTCACTATTTTTATCAACCCTTACAATATTGTGCCTGGCGGTGTGTATGGTTTGAGCATCGTTATGCACAACATCTTCCCGTCGGTTCAGGTGGGTTATTTCGGATATATGTTTGATATTCCGCTGCTCATCACCTCTATGGTGATGCTCGGCAGTAAGTTTGGTGGTCGCACCATCGTGTCGGTGTTGCTCACCCCATTCTTGATGAACACTATCGAAGCCCTCTCTTATCCCACCGAGGAAGCCCTCCGTGCGCTCGACCCTGCTCAGTTGCTTGGCGGCGTGGTGAATATGTCCGACCACTTGATGCTCACCAGCATTGTGGGTGCGGTGTTCATCGGTTTGGGTTGCGGTTTGATGGTGCGCGGTGGCGCTACATCAGGCGGAACCGACGTGATCAGTATGATTATGCAGAAATACCTCCACATTCCATTCTCTACCGCCATTCTCATTTGCGATGGTATGGTAGTGGCATTCGGTTTGGTGGTGATTGGTTTCGGTGTGGGTACCGAGGCGCAAGATGTGTCGTCGCCATCTTGGTTGCTGTCGTTCTACTCGCTCATTGCGGTTTACGTCACTTCACGCACCGTGGCGTATGTCATCAACGGTAGCGCCAACGATAAGATTATCTTCGTGATTAGCGCCAAAGAAATGCACTCGCTTCACGACTATATTTTGAAAGACCTCGACCGCACAGCCACCGTGATCAAGAGCCACGGCCTCTACACTGGCAACGATAAGGAAATGCTCTTCCTGGTGGTGGGCAGCCGTGAGGTGATGTCGGTGAAGCAGCAAATTCGCCTTGCCGACCCTGCCGCGTTTGTGGTGGTGACCGACGCCTACGACATCTACGGCGAAGGCTTCAAGCCACTCCCATTAGAAGGCGACATCAACCCCGAATAATCCATTTAAGAATTTGGCAACTTTATTCGTCAAATTCTGGTCATCATAATGAATTCTATCATGGTGGTCTATCATGATAGAATTCATTTGTTCAGGAAGATAGTGAAATGAAATATCTGAAGTCAGCAAAAGGAGCACTTTGTTGTATTCTTTCTTTTGCGTAAGGTTTATTTATAGAAGAGTACCCATGTTGTTATATCTACATCTACTATGTTGATGTTCGTTTTCTTTATTGGTTTAATTGGATTTGTAGCAGTTAATGCTTACATTAATCGCAAGAATAATAAACTTATAGAGCAAGTCACCCCTTTGTATAGAGGAGAGGAGACTGAACGCATGTTGGTTTTGGAACTCCTGAAATTTGGAGTGAATCCAAAAGCCATTTTCCATGATTTGTATATCAAAAAGAAAAATGGTGAATACACACAAATTGATGCGGTGGTGGCAACAAGCGCTGGTTTAGTTGTGTTTGAAGTGAAAGATTACAGTGGATGGATTTTTGGAAATGAACAACAAAAATATTGGACGCAAGTGTTAGCATATGGAAGAGAAAAACACAGATTTTATAATCCAATTATGCAGAATGCTGGACACATTAAAGCGTTACGTCTAAACTTGCCACAAAACCCCGACATCCCGATTTATTCCGTTGTCGTGTTTTATGGAAGTTCAGAACTCAAAAGCATTTCTTGTTACTCCCCGAATACATACGTTATTTACCCCAACTCTATCAATAATTTGATGCAGTTTATTATGGGGCATCCTGATGCTAAATTTGGGAATAAGTACGAAGTAATGTCTGTCCTTACTCAAGCAGTTGAAAATGGTAATGACCCAATCATTGTATCTTCGCAAAGGTACTCGTCGGGGAAGTATTCCCAAAATACCCCTGCTTCTACATATACAGATACATATACATATACATACCATTATATGCTGCCGATAAGATTTCCTTCTTTCCGTTCTCCAGACAAACAGCTGAGAAGAGCGCTGATTCGTGCTTTTTTTAAAAGATTTTCCCCAAAATGATAACGCTATAACGTAGGGACATGCCTTCGGCATGTTTCCAATGCGTTGATTGGCTGTTGAAACATGCCGAAGGCATGTCCCTACGGCTTGTTGGTGGTTATGCTCCGTTTTGGTGTAGGAATCATTGCTCTTTGTTGTTACCTTTATGCGTTCGGAATTTGCTGCTTCGGAATCATAAGCGACCCTCTCCGAGGCTCGACACTGGGGTGGGGCATTGTCACCAAGTTGCGCTCATTCGCTCCTGCGGAACTTCATTCGCTTGCATGGTGTTTCGCATGATACGGCATCTCCGATGCCTGTGCTTGGTGTTTCAGGTGCTTCGGGTGCTTCAGGTGTTTCGGGTGTTTCAGGTGTTTCAGGTGTTTCAGGTGCTTTGAAAAAACTGGCGGGGTGGAAGTCGGGGGCTTGGTTGGGATTATTCTAACTTCTAATTTCTAATTTCTAACTTCTAATTTCTAACTTCTAACTTCTAATTTCTAATTTCTAACTTCTAACTTCTAATTTCTAATTTCTAACTTCTAATTTCTCAAAATGGTGTTTCGGGTGTATTGGGTGCTGCTTGGGGATTTTGGGGTGGGGGAGGTGGATTGGGCGGTTTGTGGTTGCAGTTGTGGGGATTTTTGTGTAAATTTGTAGATTATTAATATGGTGTGGAGTGTGCCTGTGGCATTTCTCTCATAACCAGCGAAATAACGAACTTTTAATGGCAAACGAAAAGAAAATACGCATTGGCATTACCCAAGGGGACACCAATGGAATTGGCTGCGAAGTGATTTTGAAAACTTTCGCAAACTCTGCAATGCAGGAGCTTTGCACTCCGGTGATTTATGGGTCGAGCAAAATTCTCACCTATCACCGCAAGGCTATAGATATGCAGGCATATCAAATCAATATCACTAAATCTGCCACACAACTGAAGGACCATCTGCCAAATCTGGTGGAAGTGATTGAGGAAGACATTAAAGTGGAAATGGGCAAAGCCGACAAGCAAGCCGGCCGTGCCGCATTTTTGGCTCTTGAGGCTGCTGTCGCCGACCTGAAGAACGGTAATATCGACGCGATAGTGACAGCGCCTATCAGTAAGGAAAATATTCAAAGTTCGGAATTTAGTTTCCCCGGCCACACCGAGTATCTCGAATCCAGCGTTGGCGATGGTGAAAAGGCACTGATGGTGCTTTTCTGCGACAAGGTGCGTGTGGCACTCGTCACCATTCACAAGCCATTGGCTGAGGTGCCAGCCGCCATCACCAAAGAGCGCATCTTGGAGAAGTTGAGAATCTTCAACAAGTCGCTCAAGCGTGATTTCAACATTCAGGGTCCACGCATCGCCGTGCTCTCGCTCAACCCACATGCTGGTGAAAACGGCCTTCTCGGCAAGGAGGAGAAAGAGGTGATTGCGCCAGCCATTCAGGAAGCCTACGATGAGAAGATTCTCTGTTTCGGTCCTTACGCTGCCGACGGCTTCTTTGGCAATGAGCAGTATCGCCACTTCGATGGTGTTTTGGCCATGTATCACGACCAGGGTTTGGCTCCGTTCAAGACTTTGGCGATGAGCGAGGGTGTGAACTTCACCGCAGGTCTGCCTATCGTGCGCACCAGCCCCGACCACGGAACAGGCTACGACATCGCCGGTAAGGGCGTGGCAAACGAAAACTCGATGCGCCAGGCTGTGTATGCCGCCATCGACATCGTGCGCAACCGTCGCCGCTACGACGAGGCTTACCGCAACCCACTGCGCAAGCAATACTTCGACCACAGCAAAGACAATGTGGTGCTCGACCTTACTAAAGATTGATTTTTAAGAAATTAGAGGTTAGAAGTTAGAAATTAGATTTTTTGGAAGTTAAGGAGTTAAGAAGTTAGAGAAGTTAAGACGATACCTTTCTTTGGCTTTGCGGCTCTTTGACGGTTAGATTTAAAATAGATATGAATTACGGAATTATCGCCGCTGGCGAAGGCTCACGCCTGGCTCAAGAGGGCGTGGCAAAACCAAAACCACTCGTTGAACTCAATGGCGAACCAATGGTTCAGCGGTTGATCAATATTTTCTGTCGATGCAAGGCTGAGAGCATCAGCATCATCGTGAATGAGCACATGACCGAGGTGCGCGAGTTTCTGAGCACACTCCAACTTCCTGTGCCGCTCAATGTGGTGGTGAAGACCACTCCAAGTTCAATGCACAGTTTTTGGGAATTGAGCAAAGTGATGCAGAAGGGCAAATTCTGCCTCACCACCGTAGATACCATTTTCCGTGAGCAGGACTTCGCTCGCTATATCGACGCCTTCGAGGCCGACACGGAGCACGATGGCATGTGGGCGGTGACTCCATTTATTGAAGACGAAAAACCACTGTATGTGGAAGTGGACGAACCGAGTATGCACATCAAGGCTTTCCGCGATGCCGCTTACGATGGCGCGAAATATGTGTCGGGCGGTATCTACGCCATCACCGACAAGGCATTCCCTGTACTCGACAAGTGCATTGAGCAGGGCATTTCCAGAATGCGCAATTTTCAGCGCGCGCTCGTTGACGAGGGTTTCAACCTTCAAGCCTACAGCATCGACAAGATTATAGATGTGGACCACGCAAGCGATATTGCCGTGGCCCAGAAATTCATAAATGAATAAAAACATAAATTAGCGATTATGGCTGAAATTAAAATAGCTGCAATTATGCGTGCTGGTGCGTATTCCCCTAATCACATAGGTAACGACGCAGCCATTCTTAACGCAGCTGCCGAGCAATTGCGCAAGCGCGGTTGTTTGGTCAACATTTATAGTGAAGAACAGTTCAACAATCAGGGCGTGGAGGAGAATGTGATTCTCAACATGTGCCGCGAGCAAAAGTCGATTGAGAATTTGCAGAAGGCGGAAGACGCTGGCAAAATCGTTATCAATTCGGGCTTCGGCATCGAAAACTGCACCCGTGAGCGCATGACGCGCATTTTGCTGGGCAATGGCATCCCTTATCCCGAAAGTTTGATTGTGAACACCGACGAGGCAATCAAGCCCATGCTGAAAAAGAGCGGTTTTCAGAGTTGCTGGATCAAGCGTGGCGATTTCCACGCTATGCACAAGGAGGACGTGTCGTTTGTGCGTCACCCCGAAGAGGCACAGGAAGTGCTTCAGGAGTATTTCCTCCGTGGCATCAAGCGCGCCGTGATCAATGTGCACCTTGAGGGCGACCTTGTGAAGTTCTACGGTGTGAATGGCACCCCATTCTTCTACTGGTTCTATCCTTTCGACGCAGGTCACAGCAAATATGGCTGGGAAGAGGTGAATGGCAAAAGCCAGGGCATCAAGTTCGACGAGAAGAACTTCAAAGCCATTTGCCAACAGGCTGCCACCGAACTGAATGTGGAAATCTACGGTGGCGACTGCATCGTGGCTCCCGACGGACAAATCCGTATTATCGACTTCAACGACTGGCCAAGTTTTGCGCCATGCCGCACCGAAGCCGCACCTTATATCGCAAAACGCGTATTAGCCATTGTGAAATCGGCTCAAGAAAAAAAGTAAATTATCGCAGAAATGGAATTTAAAGAAATCAAGTCTCTATATCGCCAGTCGCTCAAGTCGATGGACACCGAGGAGCATATCGACCTCTTTTTCTACCGTCCGTTGGGATTCGCTTGGGCGTGGCTGTTTGCCAAGTTGGGCGTTACGCCCAATGTGGTGACCATTGCCTCTATATTTTTAGGCGTGGGTGGTGGCATTTTGCTCTACTTTGCAGAACCTGCCAACTTGTGGCTCAACTATGTGGGTATCTTCCTCATTATTTGGGCGAATACCTACGATAGCGCCGACGGACAGTTGGCGCGCCTCACCAAGCAGTATTCACGCATCGGGCGTATTCTCGATGGCGTGAGCGGCGACTTCTGGTTCATTGCCATCTATTTCGCCCTCGTGTTCCGTGAAATCAACTTCGGCGACAAACTGCTGGGTGCCGACTTCTTTGCCGACCATCAGTGGGTGATTTGGGTGCTTGCCGTGACTGCTGGTGCTTGCCACGCTAAGCAAGCCGCCATGGCTGACTATTACCGCCAGTTCCACCTTTATTTCTTGAAGGGCAAGGAAGGCAGCGAACTCGACAGCACCGAGGCTCTCGACAAGGAATATGCCGACCTCACCTGGAGTGGCAATTTCATGAAGAAACTCACCATGATGGTGTATCGCAACTATACCGCCAACCAGGAAGTGCTCACGCCCAACATGCAACGCCTTCGCAAAGCATTGAAGGAGCGTTACGGCGAGAACGAGATTCCACAGGCGTTCCGCGACGCTTTCCGTGCCAAGTCGCTCCCATTGATGAAATACACCAATATGCTGTCGTTCAACACGCGCATCATCGCCATGTTTATCTCGGTGATTATCCAGATGCCATGGCTGTATTTCGCGTTTGAACTCGTGGTGCTCAACGCCATGATGGCATACATGATCATCTCCCACGAGCACCGTTGCAAATCCCTCATTGCTCAGGTGTAGGTGTGTTTGTGGTTTTTGGGCTCACACAGATCCCACGGATCTCACTGATTTTTTTGTGGGTGGTAAATCTCACAGAATTGTTTGGAGGGGAAGTGGGTGGTTTTTGGGCTCACACAGATCCCACTCACTGAATTGCATTGATGATGTTAAATCTCACAGAATTGTTTGGTGGGAGAGTGGAATGTTTTTTTGATTTTTATTTTTTATGACTGATAATGAGTTGACATATAAGATTATTCATTGTGCTATGGAGGTGTATAATCACCTTGGGCCTGGATTGCTTGAGGAGGTCTATGAAAGGGCTCTTATGTATGAACTCGTGAATGCAGGATTAAAGGCAGAAAGTCAAGTAGCACTACCATTGGTATATAAAGGAGTGGATTTGGAAAAGAGTTATCGGGTGGATATTTTGGTTGAAGAAAAAATAATTCTGGAATTGAAATCAGTAGCGCAACTCGAACCAGTTCACTACAAACAATTACTATCATATTTGAAATTATCAGGACTAAGATTCGGCTACCTGATTAATTTCAACGAAAAAGATTTCAAAAACGGCTATCACAGAATAGTGAACGGCTATTAAAGATATTAATAATAAATTATAAAGTAAAAAGTAAAAAAACATCCCCTTATCCTCATTCACAGAAATCCGTGAGATTTCCCCTCACAAAGGAACCCACAAGTCTCCGTGAGATTTCCCACCCACAAAGAAAACCTGTGGGATCTGTGAGATCTGTGTGAGGCTCGGAGTCAAATAAGCCCACAAGCCTCCGTGAGATTTTCCACCCACAAAGAAAACCTGTGGGATCTGTGAGATCTGTGTGAGGCTCGGAGTCAAATAAGCCCACAAGTCTCCGTGAGATTTCCCACCCACAAAGAAAAACCTGTGGGATCTGTGGGATCTGTGTGAGGCTCGGTACCAGGAGGCAGGGGGGGAGACAATGAATAAGCGCAATGATTGAAGGTGTGATTTTTGATTATGGCGGCACGATTGACAGCCGCGGTGTGCATTGGAGCTGGGTAATCTGGGACGGTTACCAGAAAGCAGGTGTGAATGTGTTGCTGGAGCAGTTTCGTGAGGCGTATGTGATGGCTGAGCGTGAGCTTGCCAAGGTGCGCCACATTCTGCCTAACGACAATTTCCACGACTTGCTCGTGAAGAAGATGGACATTGAGTTTGGCTATCTTGTGGAGCAAGGACTGGTGGATGCCGCTGAGGCTCCCGAAAAGGCGAGAGCGGTGGCGCAATACTGCTACGAACAGGCGCGTGAGTGTATCGAGGAAGCCCGACCAGTGCTGGAGGCGTTGAGCGCAAAATATCCGATGATGCTGGTGAGCAATTTCTATGGCAATGTGGACAGTGTACTCCGTGATTTTGATGTGCGCCGCTATTTCAAAGGTGTGATTGAGAGTGCTGTGGTGGGTGTGAGAAAGCCCAACCCAACGCTTTTCCGCCTTGGTGTTGACGCACTCGAATTGCCTGCCGAAAACATTATGGTGATTGGCGACAGCCTTACGAAAGACATTCTCCCTGCTGAAAGTTTGGGCTGCAAAACGCTTTGGATCAAGGCTCGTGGCTGGACCGACAAGGAAGACGACACCGTGCGCCCCGACATTATCGCGGCACTCCCTGAAGTGCTTACCCGAATAGGATAAAAGCAAGCAAACGGATTATTTTTTCACGCGGTCGGGGTTTTGGGCGATGAATGATTTCCACGACTTCGGACCGCGCGCAAACACCGGTTTCTGGCTCTCGTAGTAGTGGCAAAGCGCCACTGCGAGGGCATCGGTAGCGTCGAGGAATTTAGGCATATCCTCCTGGGCGATGTTGAGTGTGCGCTGAAGCATGGTATATACCTGCTCCTTGCTGGCGGCACCGTTGCCCGTGATGGCTTGTTTTATTTTTCGTGGTTCGTATTCCGTGATAGGGATTTCGCGGTTGAGGGCGGCAGCCATTGCCACGCCCTGTGCGCGCCCTAATTTCAGCATCGACTGCACATTTTTACCGAAAAACGGCGCTTCGATAGCCATCTCATCGGGCAGATATTGCGCGATAAGACTTGTCACACGCTCGAAAATGTGGTGCAAGCGCATGTAGTGGTCCTCCATGGCGTTGAGTTTCAGCACACCCATGGCAATGAGCGACGGCGTTTTTCCCTTGATGCCAAGAATACCGTAACCCATCACATTCGTGCCAGGGTCGATGCCGATGATAATTTTATCGTGTTCGAGTTCGAGTTCTGCCATTGTTATTTAATGTCGATCACGTCCATCATAGTGGTAAATCCTACCACGCTGTTGCCGAAGTGGGTGGAGATGCGTGCTGAGAGCGTTTTACCAGTGCCAAGACACCATTTTTGGAGTTCTTTCACCGATTCGGCTTGCATTTGCAGCGCATAACTCATGCCGCCATCGTGTGCGCTTCCCATCACACGGGTGAGGATAGGGTTGTTCATAATGCCGTCGGCAGTTGCCATAGGCACATATTGCAGGCGAATGTAGTCGAGAAACATTCTCTCAACCTCGTCGCTAACGTGAAAAGTGGTGTTGTAGATAATCATAACGGTTACAAAGTTACTCAATTTTTCTCATTTATCACCTTATTATAATATGTGGTGATCGATAACAAAACCAAGAAAGCACTCGCTGTGACGGTAAAAAGCCTCTTAATTAACCCCTGATTTAACATCAAACGACGTGTGGTGATATTTTGTATTTGTGATAAATTGTTAAGTATCAATTTGTTGTGCGCTGATTAGGCGGACGTGAAGTATCACGTCCCTACTGTGATTGTATTTTATTAGGTGTGGAAAATTAAGGATTTTAACGATTGTGTGTTAAATTTTTATTGGTGTTTGTTAAAATAGAATAAAAGCATTAATTTTGTGGAGTATTTATAGAATTAGGTGTTTTCGCCCAAAATGCGAATGAATAAAAATATCCGATTTATCGATATCCGAGGTTATTATAATTACCTTGGTGCTCATAAGTCGTATATATATGGTGCAATTTGTGCAAAAGGAAAAATGATGCGCTGCCTCTACTGATGAGGTGGCGTGTGTTGTTTATTATTATAGGCTTTTATATATCCAGAACTATTTCATTTTTTATTAATAAATTTACCTAAGTTTTATGCTTAAAAAAATCAAGTTTTTGTCACTCGTTGTAATGCTGTTTGCAGCATTTGCGATGAATGCACAGGTAACTACCTCGGCTATGTCGGGTCTTGTTACCGACGAGAACAATGAGACCATGATTGGTGCTACGGTTACTGCCGTTCACACACCATCTGGTACTAAGTACAATGCTGTGTCTAACGTGGATGGTCGTTTCTCCATCCAAGGTATGCGTACTGGTGGCCCTTACCGTGTGGAAGTGTCATACGTAGGCTACAAGACCAAGACTATTGAAGGCATTACACTTGCACTTGGTGAAACCACCAATGTGCCTGTGCGCATGAGCAACGACGCTACTCAACTGAGCGAAGTTGTGGTTACTGCCATTGGCACAAAGTTTACCGCTGAAAAGACCGGTGCTTCAACCAACATCAGCAGTGCACAGATTTCAAGCCTTCCTACTGTGAGCCACAGCATCACTGAGCTCACTCGCCTTTCACCTTATGGTGGCAATGGTATGAGCATCGCTGGTAGCGACGGCCGTATGGCAAACTTCACTGTTGACGGTTCGAACTTTAACAACGACTTCGGTTTGACCGACAAGCTTCCTGGTGGTGGCAACCCTATCTCTCTCGAAGCTATCGAAGAAATGCAAGTTGTGGTTTCTCCATTCGACGTTCGTCAGTCTAACTTCATCGGTGGTGGTGTGAACGCCATTACCAAGAGTGGTACCAACACTGTGAAGGGTAGTGTTTACATGTATCACCGCAACGAAAACATGCGTGGCGATGCAGTTGACCGTGTGCAAATTCCAAGCGCGCGCGACAAAGACCAAACCACTACTTGGGGTGCAACCCTCGGTGGTCCAATCGTGAAGGACAAATTGTTCTTCTTCGTGTCTGGTGAAATGCAAAAGATTCCTACTGTCGTGAACCGCTGGCGTGCTTCTGACAACGGTGTGGGCAATGCCGACACTTACACCTCTCGCACCACTAACGCCGACTTGCAACGCGTGAGTGAATTTGTTTTGAACAAGTATGGCTACAATACTGGTTCATGGACCAACTGGCCAGCCGACGAAACCAACTACAAGTTGCTTGCTAAAATCGACTGGAACATCACCGACATGCACCACTTGAGCCTCCGTTACACTTATGTGAAGAACCGCTTCTGGAACACTCCTAACGCTACTTCTATGGACGGTGGCACACGCTCTGCTTACGGTCGTGTATCTCAATACTCAATGTCGTTCGCTAACTCAATGTACGGCATGGACAACATCGTTCACTCATTAGCTGCTGAACTCAACAGCCGCTTGAACGACAAGATGTTTAACAACTTCCGTATCACCTTCGACAAGAAGGACGATATCCGCTCTTCTGAATCTGCTGAATTCCCATTCATCGACATTCTCGATGGCTCTGGCGAAAACAACAACTACATGGCTCTCGGTTATGAGCTCTTTACTTGGAACAACGGCGTTCACAACACCGTATGGCAAGTTAAGGACGACTTCACTTACTTCTTTGGCAACCACAAACTCACTGCTGGTGTATTCTACGAACACCAAATGGCCGACAACTCATATATGCGTAACGGTACAGGTTACTACCGCTACAACAGCGTTGACGACTTCATCAATGGTGCTGCTCCTGAAATCGTATGTTTGACCTACGGTTACGGTGGTGAAACTAATCCTGCTGCTCGTGTACGTTTCCACAAGCCAGGCTTCCTTATCAGCGACGAATTCAACCCAAGCGAACGCCTCAAACTCACTATGGGTATTCGCTTCGACGGTATGTTCTTCAACAATGCCGACTTGATGACCAACCAGGCTATCTACGACATCGCTTACCCTGATGGCAAGGGCAACGAACGCCACATCGACACTGGCAAGTGGCCAGGTACTGGTATCACCGTTTCTCCACGTGTAGGTTTCACTTGGGACGTGCTTGGCGACAAGACCCTCAAGCTCCGTGGTGGTTCAGGTTTGTTCATGGGCCGCTCTCCACTGGTGTTCTTCACCAACATGCCTACCAACAGTGGTATGGTTCAATACCAAGCTCAACTCAGCGCAAAGAAGAATGTTGACATGAGCCAATTCGCAGGTGGCCTGGTTGTGAACAGCGAAGGCCGTCCTACTATCGACGCTCTCCGCTCTAAGCTCATCGCTATGGGCTATCCTGAAAACATCAGTCCAGACAAGGGTACACTTCCTGCAACCATTTCTGCTGTGAGCCCCGACTTCAAGATGCCACAAGTGTGGAAAACCACTTTGGCTGTTGACTACAAGCTCCCAGTTTCATTCCCAATGCAAGTGACTGTGGAAGGTATCTTCGACAAGAACGTGAACGCTGCTTGCATCAGCGACTGGTCAATTCCATCAGCTGGTGGCTTTGCTCGCTTCAACGGTGCTGACAACCGTCCTATCTATCCTGCCGGCTTCCGTAACAACCTCGCTGCTTTCGTGCTCGAAAACACTCATAAGGGTTACTTCTGGAGTGCTAACTTGATGGTTACTGCTCGTCCAGCAGAATGGATCAACTTGATGGCTTCTTACACTCACCAAGTGCGTAAGGAAATCACCGGTATGCCAGGTTCAAACGCAGAATCAGCATTCACCTACGTTCCTACATCTGAAGGTCCTAACCACATCAAGCTCCACAACTCTCAATACTTGACTCCAGACCGTTTCGTGGCTTCAATGCAGATCAACGACAAGTGCAACAACCACTACTCATTCATCTACGAAACCTGGCGCGGTGGTTACAACTATTCTTACATGACTGTTAACGACATGAACGGCGACGGTTACAACTACGACGCTATTTATGTTCCTACCGATGCTGAAGTGGAAAGCGGTGCATTCCGTTTCGTTTCTCAAGACGACCAAGACCGCTTCATGGGCTTCTTGCACAACAACAAGAGCTTGAGCAAATACCAAGGCAAGTATGCAGAAGGCTACAGCGTTTACAACCCATGGGTTCACCGTGTTGACTTCAGCTACAAGCACGACTTCAAGCTCAACATTGGCTCAACCAAGCACACCCTCCAATTGGGTATCGATATCAAGAACCTTCTCAACCTCTTCAACTCAAGCTGGGGTGTGAGCAAGACGCTCAACAGCGCAATCGGTTCAGATGCTCGTATCCTCAAGTATGAAGGCGTAGACGCACAAGGTATTGCTACCTTCTCAACTCCTTCGGCTATCAATGCCGATACTAAGTTGTTCACTCCACTCCACGCTCTTGGTCAGTGCTGGAACATGGGTATCACCGTTAAGTATATCTTCAACTAATTCAACAGTCAATTACAACTATGAACTATAAATTTTTATTTACAGCAGTTGTTGCCCTCATGAGCATGATGTTTGTGAGCTGTAGCGACGACGATGCTACCTTCTTGAATGAGATTCGCTTATCTCAATCATACGTAGCTATTGACAAGAATGGTGGTGAAGTTTCTATCGACATCGCAGCTACCGACAGCTGGTCGATCGACGAAGCTAAGATTCCTGAATGGCTCGAAGTTTCTCCACTTTCTGGCGAAGCTGGCAATGGCAAAATCACCTTCAAGGCAGAAGCCTACAATGGTGGTCGCGATTGCGAACTCGTGATTAACTGCGCTGGCAAGGCTCAGCACATCAATGTGATTCAAGGTCTCAAGGAAGTGGAAAACGCTACTTGTGCTCAAGTGATCGCTGGTCCTGACAGCAAGACTTACCGCGTGACCGGTACTTGTACAGGTATCTACAACACCAAATACGGTAACTGGTACCTCACCGACGAAACCGGCACTATCACTATCTACGGTACTCTCGACAAGAAGGGTAAAACCGAAAACTTCTCAAGCCTCGGCATTGAAGTGGGTGATATCGTGACCGTGGAAGGTCCTAAGAAGACTTTCGGTTCTACTATCGAACTCGTTGACGTGACCGTTGTGAAGATTGTGAAATCACTCATCAAGGTGGTTGAAACCGACCCGGCTGATGCTACCGCTCCACTCGAAGGTGGTGAAGTGAAATTCAACCTCGAATGCAAGGGCAACGGCGTGAGCGTGGAAATTCCTGAAAATGCTAAGGAATGGCTCTCTATCGTTCGCATCTCTGGCGGCGCTACTCCTGAAGTAGTGTTCAAGGCTGCTCCTAACGCAGGTGGCGACCGTAGCGCAGAAATCACTTTCAAGACCTACGACGCTAAGGGTGCTGAATACACCGCAGTGGCTACTTTGAACCAAAAGGGCGCTATCATCGCTGCTTCTGTAGCTCAATTTAAGGCAGCTGAAGTGGGCGACAGCCAATACCGCCTCACAGGTGTGGTGACCAAACTTGATGCTAAGGGCAACCCATACATTCGCGACTACAGCGATATGGAACCAGTGCTCGTTTACCGTCCTCAAGGCTTCACCGGCAAGGTAGGCGACATCATCACCGTGGTTGGCAAGCGCGCTGAATACAAGGGCGTGGCTCAAGTGGCTAACGGCGTGGTTGAAGACATCAAGGTTGTAACCGAAGTATCTATTGCCGACTTCCTCGCTAAGGAAGACAACAGCAATGTTTACTACATGGTTACTGGTACAGTTGATGAAATCAAGAACGCTGTCTATGGCAACATGAACATCAAGGGCGCAGACGGCAGCACTCTCTACCTCTATGGTACTCACCCAGGTTGGGGCGCTACTGGCGATGCAGCTAAGAACTTCCTCGCTACCATCGGCCTCGCAGTTGGTGATAAGATTACTGTGATTGGTGCTAAGACTTCATACAATGGCGCTACTCAGATGAAGAACGCTATCTACTTCTCACACACCAAGGCACAATAATTGCCCTCTCACAGAGATAACAATTATCTCTAAATAACTCCAGCCAGCCTACACCACCACGGTGCAGGCTGGCTTTTTTTGCGCGCCATCGCCTGATGGGCATTTACCAGGGATTTACCCCAATGCTATAGCATTGGGGTGGTGGGGGCTGGGTTAAATAGGATTATTTGCGCTGATTTGTGCTGATGTGGTGAAAAAGTGGTGTGAAATTTTGTGGATATGGAAAAAAGTAGTACCTTTGCAGTCGGGTAAGTCCTACACGGCCAGCTCCCTTAGAATCCCCCAGGTCTTGACCGAAGCAAGGGTATTTGGTTGTAGCGGTGCGATGTAGATCGCTTGCCCTTTTTTGTGTCCATAACTACTATTTTTTATATATTCCAGACCCGAACAGATACTCTCTGCGTTCGGGTTTATTTTTTTGTGGTGGGGGCGGGCTTTGGCCATGAGGCGGTGGAGAGGGGGATGGTGTAGTAGATGCTCATGGTGAAGCCGAACGATTTGCTGCGGTCGCCGTAGCCGGGAATGAACCACGGTTTAGCCTGTGGGTTCTTTTTCTCGGAAAATATGCCACGGTAGCGTGCTTGCCAGCCCATGGCGAGGTTGCGCCAAAGCGTGACGCGGAGTCCGGCAAGAAATTCGCCCCACAGTGCGTGCGAACTCTGCCCTTTCAACTCAAATGGTACGGTCTCACCCCAATAGTGGTCGGTGTAGTTCACATCGGTCACATCGTATTTAAATGTGGAGTAGCCCATTCGAACACCGGCGTAGGCTTGATATTTGGGGTCGTTTTTGAATGTGAAATTATAGTTGGCGCCTAATTTGAAGTAGGGTGCGAGTTTGCCTTTGTAGGTGAAATTCATGTCATCGGGCGTGTTGTTGGCAAACCCAACGCCGATTTCCACCTCAGGTTGCAGGCGGTTCCACATATTCAGGGAGGCACTGATGCCGAAGTTGCCGTATTTCTGCCCAAACGCCATCATTATCGCATCGCCCATAGCCACACCGAAAGTGGCTTGCGTGAGCAGCGGATAGCGTGGATATACACGGCGCAGCGAGTCTCTGCGCAGTTCCTCCTTCGCCGATGTGGTGTCGCCGTCGAGATAGCGTTGCACCACTTCCTCCTTCGTGCCTTTTGCCGGACGGAGAATGGTGTTGGTGTTGGGCTTCACAGGCGTGATGCGGCGTTGCTCATTGGTCTGTGCAACAGCCGTGCTTGCCGTGAGCGCAAGTGCGAGAATGATATGGAGTGTGGATAATTTCATCGCATAAAGATTCTGAACGTTTTGGCATTGTCGTTGGTGACCATCGGCTTCACGAGCGCCACCGAGTCGATGGCGTGGCGTGTGTAGCTGTAGTCTGAAATCTCGAAATTGAGCATTGCGCCGCAATCCACGCTTGCAAATGCCGGTTGCGAGCTGTAGCGCACCGTGATGGTGTCGGCAGGCGCATTCTCCACGTTGTAGTTAAGTTCAAACTGGCACATGTCGGTGGAAGGGCGCAGTGGCAGATAGATTTCGCTAACCGACTGCTTGTCGACGAAAATGCTGTCGCCGGGCGCACCGATACCACGCACGCTAAGGTTGGTGATGCTCACGGCGGTGGTGCCCTTGAAGAACGCCGCAACAGGCAGACTCGAACGGTTGTCGATGCAACCGTCGCCACTGCAACCGCTCAACGCCGCCGAAGCCAGTAGCGCCAGCGCACCAAATGCCAGATGTGGAAACTTGATTATCATTTTTTGATTTCTTCAGAAATTTCGTACACGTTACGGTCGGCAGAGTGGCGAATGATGAGTTCGCCGAGGAAACCGCACAGGAAGAGTTGCACGCCCAAAATCATACACACGAGAGAGAGGTAGAAGTAGGGCGATTGGGTCACGAGCATGGGGTGGTTGCCAGCGTAGAGGTTGTAGAGTTTGATGCCACCCACCAGCATCACGGCGATGAGACCGAAGAAGAACATCAGCGAACCGAGCAAGCCGAAGAAGTGCATAGGCTTCTTGCCAAACTTGGTTTGGAACCACAGGGTGAGCAAGTCGAGGTAGCCGTTCACAAAGCGGTCGAGACCGAACTTGGTCACGCCATATTTGCGAGCCTGGTGGTGCACCACGCGCTCACCGATTTTGGTGTAGCCGGCATTCTTAGCCAAGTAAGGAATGTAGCGGTGCATGTCGCCATACACCTCAATGTGCTTCACCACCTCGCGGCGATAAGCCTTCAAACCGCAGTTGAAGTCGTGAAGATTGTGAATGCCGCTCACCTTGCGCGCTGTGGCGTTGAACAGCTTGGTGGGAATGGTTTTGGTTTTGGGGTCGTAACGCTTCTTTTTCCAGCCGCTCACCAAATCGTAGCCCTCCTCGGTAATCATCTTGTAGAGGTGTGGAATTTCGTCGGGGCTGTCCTGCAAGTCGGCGTCCATGGTGATGACCACATCGCCTTGCACACGCTCAAAACCAGTATTGAGGGCTGGTGACTTGCCGTAGTTGCGGCGGAAACTCACGCCCTTGATATTTTCGTTTTTCTCATGAAGTTCCTTAACCACTTCCCACGAGTTGTCGGTGCTGCCGTCATTGATCATCAGCACCTCGTAGGTGAAGTTATTTTCTTTCATCACGCGCTCAATCCATTCTGCCAATTCGGGCAGCGATTCGGCTTCGTTATACAGTGGAACTACTACTGAAATATCCATATCGTAAAGTTTATAATATATTTAATCGTTGTTTTTAAAAATGCTTTGTTAGTTGCGCTTGCCAAAGATTTTGATGATTGCCGAGAGAAAGGCGCTGAGCAGCGAGCCGGCAAACGAACAAAACCAAAATCCCGTGAGTGCCAAGTCGATGCTGCGAGGTGCACCCTGCTTTTCGATTACCATGCGGAGCGTGGTCACCACCTCCTGCATACCGTCGGCAAAGCGTTCGGGAGTGGCTTCGTATTGGGTGATGATGTGCTGCGCCTGCTCATAGAAGAAATTCGGGCGCAGATACTCCATCACAGCCCAACTCACGCCACAGGCAATGAGCGAGCCGCACATGAAAATGAGAATCCCCATCATCCAAAGGTTGGAAAACGACGTTCTGCCTTCTTCGGCATTGTATCGCTTTTTCAGCCATCGGTAGATGATGAAAGGAGTGGCGAGTACCATAGCCAAGGCAAACGCCGAGAGGGCGATGTGCTTATCGGAGAAAATAAATGCCGAAGCCATCGCAGAGAGGTAGATGCCAAAAGGCGCTCCCCATTCTGCCGCTTGCTTAAAAAGACTCTTTTGGTGCCCCATACGATGAATTGTTTGTAACGTACAAAGTTAGGAATTATTCTCCACATTCACAATATTATCGGGCATATCTAAGCAGATGGGGAGCACTACGAGTGCTGGTGATGAAATAGAGCACTCCGAGCACTCGGAATAATCGGAGCGCTCGGAGTGCTTTTATCTAATATCTAACTTCTAACTTCTAATTTCTAACCTCTAATTTCTAATTTCTAACCTCTAATTTCTAACTTCTAATTTTTCAACAAAATATTGATGAGGGCGGTGACGTCGGTTACGTTTACTTCGCCGTTGCCGTCGATGTCGCAGAGGGAGGATTCGTAGGTGGCGGCGTGGAGAATGTGGTTGATGAGGGCAGTTACGTCGCTCGTGTTCACTTCGCCGTTGCCGTCAATGTCGCCCACGGTGGATTGTGGCTTCACTTCGAGAGGACATACCGAATAGTTGTTGAAATAGTTGGGGTCGTCGGTCTTCATTTTGTGAGGCATAGGTCGTGTGGACTTCTTGCTCATTTTCTTGGTGATAGGAGAGGAATTGCTGTCGGAAGTCCAAGGCTCGTGCTGCTTCCACACCACGCGCATCTCATAGGCCATGCCTTCGCTGAAAGCGTAGTCGCCGATATAGCGACGGTCGAGGGCGATGGGCTGGTTGGCAGAGCCGTCGGCATTGATGCCAGCGAAATATTCCTTGCCGTCGATAGTCACAAACTTGCCCGAAGCGTACGACACCTGGTTGCCGTTTGCCCAGCATGAATCGCCAAACTGATAATGCTGATAAGCGATTTCGGGATATTCGCAGTCGAGGGCGGAAGGCGTTTTCATCAACTCGAAGCGAGGGTTGGTCTGGTTGTCAGCCAAAATGCCTCGCACGGTGGCAGGTGCAATCACCTTCATGGCGGCGATGGCGCGATATGCTTCCTCATTGTCGCCACAGTCGAGGGCGATGTAGTCGGGAGCCCAGTCGTAGGTTTCCACATAGCCCCATTCGGCGTAGGTGTCGTCCACCACTTGTGTAGCGTTGTCGGTCACATAAATGAGGTTCTTTCTGCCACAGTCGGGTTCAAGCGCCTTGGTGGGAGCCACCACATAGAGCGTGTCGGCGATGGTGTATTCCGTGCCATCGACACCTTGATACCAGATTCGCCAAAGTTTCTTCACATTCTCATATTCAGTGATGGCAGTAGGCACGAAAGTCACACCCACGCCATTTTCGCTCTTGGTGAGAATGCCTTGAACGGTAAATTTCATATTGGCAGTGGTGGTAGGGTATTTGATACCGAATTTATTGACGCCAGCCATCGTAGATGTGGTGCTGTCGGCATTGACTTCGGTGATGGTGAATTTGCCGTCAGCGTCAATATTGTTGATCGCCACGGTTTTAAATGCGCAGTAGTCGTTTTCGTAAGTGGAAACGCCATCCTTGAAAGTGCCGAGATAGCCCGTGAAGTCGAACGCCTCGCAATCGCTATTGCTGGCACTGACCGAAGCAGGTTTCAGTCCCTCTACGCCAGTGATAACGGTGATGCCGTCCACTTTGCCCTTCAGGCCAGTCCAACCGGCAGGAATGTATTCGCCCACCTTGTATTCGGTGTCTAAATCACCGTAAATGATGGCAGAATACAGATATTCGCTCTCGCAGCGCACGAAGTGGAATTTACCGATGTTCAGCACCACGAAAGCCATGCCTGTGAAGCGGATTTTAGTGCCGTCGGCAATGGAGTCGCCGAAATTTAGGAAAGTGTCGAGTTCCTTCACCGTAGGGTCGATGGTGCCACCGTCGTCGTAGGTCACCACCATTGAGTCGAGACGGCACTGGCCATCGAAGTTGAATGTGACCGATGCGGCGTTGCCACCCCAAATGCTCTCCTGCACGAAACTGCCACTGCTCACCGAAGAAGGGGCATACCAGCGGCTATTGTGAAACACGATAGAACTGATCGTTTTTCCGGCAGGGGCTGCCACGGTCACCGCACCGCTATACACACGGAGTTGCACATTGCCGTTGTAGTCGAGATACACACGGTTTTTGGTGTTGGTGGTGCTTACGCCCACTTTCAGCGTCACGCCATCGACGGTGGCTGTACATTCCGAGGTGATGTCGCCTTCGGTTGAAGATGACGACGAGGGAGCCGTGAAGCCAAAGAGTTCGGCACCATGGTGTGCGAAGTCGAAAGTGGCAGTAGCTGCCCAGGCATTGGCAAAAGCCATTAATGCCACAGCAAACAGGAGTATTACTTTTTTCATATTCTGATATGTTGATGTTAATGTTTTAACTATTCGCTACAAAGTTAATTGTTTTTCTTCATTTTTCACCATTTATGTTTTTCGGAATGATGTTGTTGGTGATGTGAATAAAATGTTTTATATTTGCAGAAGTGAAATTAACACCATTCCAAAACCAATTAATTAACAAATGAATAGGATGATAAGCAACGCATTAATTTTAGTTACGCTATTGGCATTGTCGGGCTGCAATCAGGGTAGTCAGAACACTGCCAGTCAAGAGGCAAGCACGATGCACGACTCTGCCTCAAACGAGAGAATTCAAGAAACTCCCACATCAGCAGCCGCACCTGTGGCGGTGAGAGGTCAACTCGTGGATGCGCACACCTATAGGCTGTGTGGCAAAACCTACACCACCAAGGGCAATTTTTCGGTTGACGCATACAACCGCAATGCCACCGGCGTGGTGACATTCACCGGTTTCCCTGCCTCGTATGAGGAATTTGCCGACCTTTACGAAAACTTCTTGGGTAAAACCCCGGAAGGCACTGCGGCAATGGCAACGATGGCTATGGAACTCTTCTACCGCGACAAGGCTGTGGGAGAAAAATGTGTGACACTGCTGTGTAGCCCAGGCAGCGCGGCAGGCATGAAGAGCATTGTGGGCGAGAAAGTGCGCTCGTGGAAGCGTGGCGACCCTTACGGACAGCGTTACCTCCCAGCGGCAGTGCTCAAAGGCGCAACGGCAGAGAATGGCTATCAGCCTACCGACCCCTACACCATTGAGATGAAAGCGAGTGTGAACAAGCACGAAAAGGTGCAAATCAGCGACAACGGCATCTGCATGTACATTTATGTGCTGGGCGACGGTTGGGATTCGCATCAGCGCAGCGTGCAGGTATTTCTCCGCACAGGTGGCGACCACTACAAGATTTGGGCGGCATCGTCGCTCTATGTGCAGTGCAAAAACTCACTCAAAGACTTCAAGGATTTAAAATAATAACATAATTAAAAAGAGAAAAAAGATGAAGAATGTATTATTATTAATCGCTATTTTGACTATGTGTATGACATTTAGCGCTTGCAACAAGGGCGCAGCCGCAGCGAGCGAAGAACCAGTGGAAGCATTCGAAAATGCAGTGACTTACGAAAATGCGCAGTATGGATTCAGTGTGCAACTCCCTTCCGACTTCGCACCTCAAAACAACGATGAGCAGTTGGAAAAGGACCGTGGCGGAAAACTCTATATCAGAAAAGGCTGTATGGTGGATATGCAATGCACCGACAAGTCTGAGGCTGTGCTTACCCCAGAGGAAATCGTGAGCAACGGCATCGGCTTCTGCGCCACTTCCGACGACTGCACCGTAATTGAACGCAAGGTGGAAGGCACTGAGGGCATCGTGAAATACCAAGACAAATTTGGCTATCGCGCAGAGTATTACAAGTGTATGCCCGACAAGAAACTCTACACCATCTCCTTCACCTACGACTCCGACAAAAAGAAGGAGTATGACGACGAAGTGGATAAAATCATCAAATCCCTCAAGGTGAAAGAATAAGCCAATCTTCTGAAATAAAATGACTTACGCCTTTGGCGGTCACGGAACAAGGAATTGTGGTAAATTATTCCGAAATTTGGGTAATCGGATAATGAAAATGTGTGATTAATTTTGCATCGTAAAAAATTAGTTAGAAATCACATTATTACTGCAATGTATATTGAGAAAATTCAGTCGCCAGCCGACTTGAAAGGGCTGAGTTTAGCAGAATTGAAAACCGTGGCAGACGAAACCCGCGCCGCCGTGCTTAACCGTGTGAGTAAGCACGGCGGTCACGTGGGTCCCAACCTCGGTGTCGTTGAGGCCACCGTGGCACTGCACTATGTGTTTGATGCGCCAAAGGATAAATTCGTGTTCGACGTGAGCCACCAGTGCTATCCCCACAAGGTGCTCACAGGCCGTGCATCGGGATTTCTTGGCGAGGTGAGCGAGATGAACGCCATATCAGGATACTCATCACCATCCGAAAGCCCGGAATACGACAATTTTGAAGTGGGGCACACCTCCACTTCCATCAGCCTTGCCACAGGCTTGCAGAAAGCGCGCGACATCAAGGGCACTCACGAAAACATCATCGCCATTATCGGCGATGGTTCGCTATCTGGCGGTGAGGCGTTTGAGGGACTTGACGAAGCTTCGGAGCTGGGCACAGGCATTATCATCGTGGTGAACGACAACGAAATGTCGATTGCCGAAAACCATGGTGGCATCTACAAAAATCTGCGTGCCTTGCGTGAAAGCCACGGCACATGCCAGCACAACTGGTTTAAGGCATGGGGCTTTGAATACAAATATCTGGAGGAAGGCAACGATGTGGAAAAACTCATCGAGGTGTTCCGTAGCGTGAAGGACACCGACAAGCCCACCGTGGTGCATATTCACACCGAAAAGGGACACGGATTCGCACCAGCCGTAGCCAACAAAGAGGCTTGGCACTATGGCGCACCCTTCAATCCAGCCGACGGCAGTCGCCCCGAAATGCCAGCCATCGAAACCTACGAACAACTTTACAGCGACTGGATGCTCCGTGAAATGAAGCTCGACCCCACGCTCATCGCCGTAACGGCAGGCACACCGTCAGCCGCTGGATTCTCCCCAGACAAGCGAAAAGAGGCAGGCGCGCAACACATCGACATGGGCATTGCCGAAGAGCAGGCGGTGGCTATGATTTCGGGAATGGCGAAAGGCGGACTGCGCCCGGTGTGGACGGTGTATAGCACATTCATTCAGCGCACCTACGACCAGATAGCACAGGATTTGTGCATCAATTCCAACCCTGCCGTTATCAATGTGATGTGGGGCGGCACAGGCACAATGAACGACATCACCCACATCTGTATGTTCGACATTCCGATGCTGTGCAGCATTCCAAACCTCATATATTTGGCACCTACCACGTGTGAGGAATATTTCGCGATGCTCCGTTGGGCAATCCGTCAGGAAGCAAAACCTATCGCCATTCGTGTGCCGAGCAATGGCGTGGTGCACACCACCGAGGATGTGGACGAGGAATACAGTTACACGCCAAAATATAAAGTGGCGCACGAAGGATCGCAAGTGGCAATCATAGCCGCAGGATCATTCTATCAGAAAGGCGAGAATGTGGCTCACTTGCTTGCCGAAAAGGGTATTGATGCCACGCTCATCAATCCTCGCTACCTCCATGCGGTGGATGCCGAAGCACTCGAATCGCTCAAAGCACGCCATCAGTTGGTGGTGACGCTGGAAGACGGATGTAAAGATGGTGGATTCGGAGAGCGCATTGCCTCTTACTACGGCACATCGGATATGAAGGTGCTGGTGTGTGGCGTGAAAAAGAACCTTTACGACCGCTTCGACCATCAGCAACTGCTTGCCGACAACCGATTGCTCGCTAACCAAATAGCCGACGATATTTTGAATATCATTAAAAAATGAAAGAAATATATTACAACACCGTACAGGAATTTAACGATTACAACGGATTCGACACACTGCACCCGTTGGTGAGCGTTGCGCGCTTCGACCAAGAGCGGACGCTGGAGGAATCGGCTTTCTAACTGAACAGGCAAATTTTTTGGTGTTTTTTTTGAGAAAAATTACCATTTTGTGGGGATGGGTTTTCTTAGCCATGGCACGTTGCCA
>SFGS01000076.1 GCA_004557565.1 Bacteroidales bacterium
GCGCATTTGTGATTACTTGAACTGTGACATCGGAGATATATGTGAGGCTGTGCGAACGGACAAGAACTGAGTCCGGTTTTTCGTACAGCTCTTTTTGTAGAATAGTAAGTGTGAAACTATAACTTTGGAGGTTGCTGAAATGGCTGAGAATAACACAAGCAATATCGGCTTTGAAAAACAAATCTGGGACGCGGCTTGCGTCCTGCGCGGAAACATCGACGCATCCGAATACAAGTCCGTCGTCCTCGGATTGATTTTCTTGAAATACATTTCTGATCGCTTCGAGGCAAAGTACAAGGAACTGGTTGAAGAAGGCGATGGATTTGAAGAGGATCAGGACGAATACACTGCCGAAAACATCTTCTTTGTCCCTGAGAATGCACGATGGAGTGCGATTGCTGCTGCCGCTCACACGCCGGAAATTGGCACGGTGATTGATGCCGCAATGCGCAGTATCGAGAAAGAAAACAAGCGCCTCAAAGATATTCTTCCTAAGAACTTCGCCCGTCCAGAGCTGGACAAGCGGCGTCTTGGTGAAGTGGTTGATCTCTTCACCAACATTCAGATGATCGAGCATGGAAACAGTAAGGACATTCTTGGTCGGACATACGAATACTGTCTCTCCAAGTTTGCCGAGCAAGAAGGCAAACTTGCCGGTGAGTTCTATACTCCCTCTTGCGTTGTGCGTACCCTTGTTGAAGTGTTGCAGCCGTTTAATGGGCGTGTTTATGACCCGTGCTGCGGCTCTGGCGGTATGTTCGTTCAGTCCGCAAAGTTCATCGAAAATCATGGCGGCAACATCAACAAGATTTCCGTTTTTGGTCAGGACTCCAACCCGACCACATGGAAGATGGCGCAGATGAATCTTGCCATTCGCGGTATTGAAGCCGACCTCGGCAAGTTTAATGCGGACACGTTTTTTAACGATTGCCACCCTCAACTCAAGGCAGACTTCATTATGGCGAATCCTCCCTTCAATCTCTCCGGCTGGGGTGCGGATAAGCTCGTTGATGATGTCCGTTGGCAGTATGGTACGCCTCCTGCTGGAAATGCAAACTTTGCGTGGTTACAGCACATGATCTGGCATCTCGCTCCGAATGGACGTATCGGTATGGTGCTTGCAAATGGTTCGCTTTCTTCGCAGTCCGGCGGTGAAGGTGAAATCCGCAAGAACATTATCAATGCTGACCTTGTGGACTGTATCGTTGCAATGCCGACGCAGCTATTCTACACGACGCAGATCCCGGTATCGCTCTGGTTCCTTGCAAAGAACAAGAAGCAAAAAGGCAAGACACTATTCATCGACGCACGGAAACTCGGCACTATGGTTACGCGGAAGCTGCGCGAACTGACGGATGAAGACATCAAGAAAATTGCCGACACCTACAACGCATTCGTTGAAGGAACGCTTGAAGATGAAAAGGGCTTCTGTGCTGTTGTTACTACGCAGGACATCGCAAAGCAGGATTACATTCTCACGCCGGGACGGTATGTTGGCATTGAAGAACAGGAAGATGATGACGAACCGTTTGAAGAGAAAATGGGGCGTCTGACTTCTGAACTGTCTGAGCTTTTCACTAAGTCTCATGAGCTTGAAGCTCAGATCAAAGAACGTTTGGGGGCGATTGGGTATGGGCTATGAAAC
Source organism: Bacteroidales bacterium (assembly GCA_004557565.1). GTDB lineage: Bacteria > Bacteroidota > Bacteroidia > Bacteroidales > Muribaculaceae > Sodaliphilus. The sequence goes on from SFGS01000076.1 coordinate 1,646, forward strand.
GTATCGTATTGCTGACCTAATTGATGAAATTGCGATGGGTCCATTCGGATCAAATATTAAAGTCTCGTGTTTTGTGGATAGTGGCGTACCTGTCCTAAATGGTAGTAATCTTGAGGGCTTTTCTCTATCCGAAAAGACATTCCGCTATGTCACAAGGGAAAAAGCAGACTCTCTTAACAAGGCAAATGCACATCGCGGGGATATTGTAATAACACACAGAGGAACGCTTGGGCAAATAGTGTTTATTCCTCAAGATTCAAAATATGACCGGTATGTGATTTCGCAATCTCAGTTTAGGGTGCGATGCAACGACAAGGTTTTGCCCGAATACCTTGTCTATTACTTCCACACTCCAATAGGACAGCATAAACTTCTAAGCAATGCCTCACAGGTTGGCGTCCCTGCATTGGCGAGACCATCTTCGACCTTTCAACAGATTGAGGTCGTATTGCCTGAATTAAGTATTCAGAAACGTGTTGTCGAGATTATTTCCACAATCCAAAAAAAGATTGTGAACAATCAAGAGCTAAACGATAATTTAGCGGCTTAGAGCTGGACAGCAGAGACATCGATCTCGCCGGACATGAGCTTTGGTAGAAGCGTGTCTCGCAGTGCTGTAAAGGTTTTACACTCTTCCTCGTTGGCACGAAATAAAGAGAACAATGGCTCAACCAGATCGTTATACTCTCTGAGATTATGTTCAGGAGGAATAACCACTTGAACAGAGCGCAAGTTCGCTTGGCTGATTTTTGGCTGAACAGCACCGGTAACAATAGATTTTACCGGAGTCTGCTTGAAGAGCATATATAGACTCTCAACATCATAACCAAGCCTTCCAGTGAGAATGTGAGCATGGTTATTTACCCAGAATTGTCCCCACACATATTGCAGAATTGGGTAGCCAGCATCGTCAACAACGGTACCATCTTCTCCAAGAAGAAGATATTTACCGTCGAAGATGTAGTTATCCACCAAATCCATGAGAGAGGCTGCACCATAATAAGGATAAATCTTCTTCTCCATCTTCGATCTATCTGCACCAGAGAGAGGGATACGCTTCGAGTCATGGATTTCGATGATCTCACCAACTGTGCCTATGCGCCAGCCATCTGGAAGATCATCTTGTACGCCATACGGGAAGAACTGTTTGTAAAGCGTTTGTGCTTGAGCAAGTAAATTATCGTTTACCGTCTGAATAACTCTCACCAGTGGCGAGAGTTTTACAAAAGGGACTGCCACTGAATGTCGTTCTCTTACCTCGAAAGGAGACACGACAATGACAGAACAACTCATCACGGAGATACAGCGAAAAATGCTGCCGTATCTTAACAACGAACAGCTCATGCACCTTCGGGATGCAATGGCTGAGACATTGGAAGGGGCAACGATCACCTATGATAGTGGCTCAATTCCAGCAGACGAAGCGGATGCAGTCGAAGCATTTATCACGGCAAAGCGGATCGAAGGCTGTTCGGAGAAAACCCTGAGCTACTACCGGAAGACGATTGAGGCTCTAATTGCCGGAGTTGGAAAGGCTGCGCGACAGATCACCACAGATGATTTGCGCCGCTATCTGACAAGCTATCAAGTTCAGCGTAGGTCGAGCAAAGTGACCATAGACAACATCCGCCGGATACTGTCCAGCTTCTTCTCATGGCTTGAAGATGAGGATTTCATTGTGAAAAGCCCGGTACGCCGGATTCACAAAGTTAAGACTGCAAAGGTGGTCAAGGACACCTACACCGATGAAGCGTTAGAGCTGATGCGTGACAACTGCACAACAGCACGGGACTTGGCGATGATTGATCTTCTGGCTTCCTCTGGAATGCGTGTTGGTGAGCTGGTCACACTAAACCGCGAAGACATCAACTTCAATGAGCGCGAATGCGTTGTTATCGGCAAGGGTAATAAAGAACGATTGGTCTATTTCGACGCAAGGACGAAAATCCACCTTCAAAACTACCTTGAGGGGCGAACGGATGAAAACCCAGCTTTGTTTGTTTCCCTGAAAGCTCCCTTTGACCGATTGATGATTGGCGGAGTGGAGACACGCCTTCGGGAGCTGGGAAAGCGTCTGAATATCCCGAAGGTTCACCCTCACAAGTTCAGGCGTACACTGGCTACAACTGCCATAGACAAAGGAATGCCCATAGAGCAAGTCCAGCAGCTCTTAGGGCATCAGAAAATCGACACCACCATGCACTATGCAATGGTGAAACAACAGAATGTGAAGCTGGCACATAGAAAATACATCGGATAGGATGGTGTACCGCATGACAGAATGGATTGAGTGTACTCTTGATAAATTAGGAGAAATAGTTGGTGGGGCAACCCCATCTACAAAATGTGAAGACTACTACGGAGGCAGTATTCCGTGGATAACGCCCAAAGACCTATCTTCTTTCAAAGGAAGATACATAACCAGCGGGGAAAGAAATATAACCGAAAAGGGACTTGCGTCATGTTCTGCACAAATGATGCCGAAAGATGCTGTTCTCTTCACATCACGCGCTCCCATTGGTTACGTCGCAATCGCTTCTCAAAGTGTTTGTACCAATCAGGGATTCAAGAGTATTGTCGTAAATGAAAAAGCTGATCCGCTATTTGTTTACTACCTTTTGAAGTACAACAAGGACGCTATCGAAGCGATGGGAAGCGGAACCACCTTTAAGGAAGTATCAGGAAAAACGATGAGGGCTGTTAAGGTACGCATTCCCTTAGATGTCAGCTATCAAAAACGAATTGCTGCTGTGCTGGATAGCCTTGATACCAAAATTGAAAACAACGAAAGGATAAACGATAATTTACAGCAGCAGGCTCAGGCGATTTACTCTTCAATGTTCATTGATAACCCTGATCCTGCATGGTCGCATGGACATCTATCTGATCTCATAACCGTAAAATACGGTAAAGACCACAAGAAATTAGCTGATGGTATCTATCCCGTCTATGGCTCTGGTGGGATAATGCGCTATGTTGAGCGCCCTCTGTATAATAAGGAATCAGTTCTGATTCCAAGAAAAGGGACTCTGAACAACGTCATGTATGTCAATCAACCGTTTTGGTCTGTTGACACCATGTTCTACACCGAAATGAAACTTCCGAATGTAGCGAAGTTTGTATATCACTTTGTCAAGGCAAAAGACCTCGCATCAATGAATGCTGGATCCGCCGTCCCAAGCATGACAACGGATATATTGAATGCGATGGAAGTTGTCATCCCCTCCGCATCAGCCCTTGAAGAGTTTGAATCTCTGGTTGCGCCAATGTATGAGGCTATGGAAGCAAACGATGTTCAATCGAAAGCACTGTCCCAAATCCGTGATACCCTGCTGCCGAAGCTCATGTCCGGCGAGATCGACGTCTCCGACGTTCAGCTCTAAGCCGCTAAATTATCGTTTACGTTAGGAGGGATGAGATGAAATACTGCTTTTACTACGATGAGTCTGAGCATAGCAGGGTCATCAATCTCTCAACCGTTACTGGTGAGACATATTATGATGGTTTTCTGGCAGCTATTATCGGGTGGCGCAGCGATCACGAAACAGCTTTTGAACAGCGTTATCATGCTTTTGAAGAAAAATACGCTGATAGGAAGAAAAAAGGAGAGCTGAAAAGCGGAACGATAAAGCCGAAGCAGTTAGTTCATGGATTTGCCTCTCTCAACGAAGCAAATGTAAAGCTGCTTGGAGATTTCTTCTCCATCTTTGATGAGAACAGCTATATCTATCTGTTCTGTGCAAGCAAAATCGAATACGTTATCACCCAGATTTTCAAAGGCTATCGCAATAGCGTCTTCTTTGATATGGACGCTGCACGCTACTCAATAGTCAAAGCGATAGTTACATACCGACCCACAGAGGTAATTGAAAGCCTGTATAAAAGTCCAGCGGAGTTTGTAGCTGCGTTAATGACATTCTTGACGAACCGGATTAGGCGTAACAAAGAAAACCGCGAATTGAAGGCGCAGGAAAGCACGGCATTTGAAGCCGTCCTTTATGTCCTGAATAACGTCGATGTTCCGCAGTCCCTCACTTGGGACTACCATTCGCAGTTTGTCGGGTTTGGAAATTTCCTGAGCAGCAAGGGCATTCTTGATTATTCAGTCTTGCTTGACAAGGAAGGTAAAGCAGGAGACGAAAGCAAAACTCTCATTGCCGCGAAAGAAGCCAGTTTGAAGAATTGCGAAGAGGCAGACTCGATAGACCACTTTGGAATTAGAATGGCTGATATGGTGGTAGGAATTATCGGCAAACTGATGAAATCGCTATACCATTCCTTGACACCGACGCAGGACAGTCCCCGCATTGCGAAGACTCTTCTTAGCAAAGAATGGTTCAGACTAACCGATGGGCAGTTACAGCTATACAAGCAGCTTTATCATATTGTGTTCGAGATCAACAATGATTGGTATAAGGTCTATGCCGGTAATTATTCAGATGACCTTGTTAGCTTTTTGGGACTGCTGGATTTCATGAATCATTTCAATTCATCTAAAGACAGCGAACAAGACTTTGATATGCAACCGGAGTATTGTAATAGCTGCATCTGCCAAAGACTTGAAACCCATTTTGAGCAGATGAAAAACAAGCTGCCTGTTGAGCCGGTGAAAGATCAAGAAAAGGATTTTTTTAGGAATCGACGCGGCGCAAAAGTTTATCACGATGTAGACAGACAACCCATTCTGGAACTCACCAAAGGAAAAAACGCCTTTGTAGTTCTTTCTGTCGGTATTGCAAAGGGCGGCATCCCATTAGTCACTGTTGAGGCATCGCCTGAAAATCTATGTTATAGGCTGCCTGTACAGTTGAACGAATGGGCAATGACGCTGGTTTCAATGGCAAATACAGGGGAAGATTTATTTCCTGCTGAGGTAATCTTCACAAAAGCTGAAAACCGCATCTATGCGGATATTATATAGAGGGAGTTGAGTACAAATGTCGGGCTATTTTACCGAATCAAATTATGAGAATGCCGTCTTGCAGCTTCTCAATGAGGATCTTGGATATACCTATGTCTATGGACCGGACGTGGAGCGCGATTACCACTCTCCGCTTTATGAGGATGTCCTGCTGCCCTCTTTGCAGCGAATCAACAAAAACTTGCCAATGGATGCTCTGACGGAGGCAATCTATAAGCTCAAGAACTTTGAAACCGGAACGCTTTTGCAGAAGAACATGGTCTTTATGGACTACCTCCAAAACGGAGTCCCGGTAAAATACTATGACAAGGGTGAAGAACGCTCTACCCTTGTTTACCTTGTAGACTTCAAAAATCCTGCCAGTAACGAGTTCACAGTTGCGAATCAATGGACTTTCATTGAGAACTCCGAAAAAAGACCAGATGTGATTCTCTTTGTCAATGGTCTCCCACTCGTCATTGTGGAGTTGAAGTCTCCGTCCCGCGAAGAAACCGATGCTTCCGCAGCATACCGCCAGCTCCGGAACTATATGTATGAGATCCCCTCTATGTTCATTTATAATGCGGTATGTGTCATGAGCGACTTGACCACTTCAAAGGCTGGTACAATCACGTCCGGCGAAGACCGCTTTATGGAGTGGAAAACAACAGACGGCAGCTATGAGAATACGCAACACGCATCATTTGACACATTCTTTGTAGGACTGTTTGAGAAGACCCGCTTCCTTGACATCGTGAAAAACTTCATCTGCTTTAATGTGGATGGACAGAATACTTTCAAGATACTCGCCGGGTATCATCAGTATTTTGCAGTCAAAAAGGCGATTGAGTCTACAAAACACGCAACAGTGACGGACGGTAAGGGTGGCGTCTTCTGGCATACACAGGGCAGCGGAAAATCGTTGTCTATGGTCTTCTATGCTCATTATCTGCAAGAAGCGTTAGAAAGCCCCACTATCGTTGTCATTACCGACCGTAACGATCTGGACGACCAGCTTTACGGACAATTCGCCCGCTGCAAGGACTTCCTCCGGCAAACGCCGCAGCACGCTGAGAGCCGCAAGAATCTGAAAGAACTGCTTGCAAACAGACAGGCAAACGGCATAATCTTCACGACCATGCAGAAGTTTGAAGAAAGCAACGAAGCTCTTTCGGAACGCCGGAACATTATCGTGATGGCTGATGAAGCGCATCGCGGGCAATATGGTCTCAATGAGAAGGTTGTGGTCAAGCAGAAGGACAACGGCGAAGTCGAGGCGAAAACCGTTATCGGCACTGCCCGCATTATAAGAGACACGCTTCCTAATGCGACCTACATTGGATTCACCGGAACACCGATCTCCACAAAAGACCGCAGTACACGAGAGGTCTTCGGTGATTACATCGACATCTATGATATGACTCAGGCAGTTGAAGATGGCGCGACCAGACCCGTCTACTACGAGAGCCGTGTGATTCACCTGAAACTCGACGAGAACACCCTCCATCTGATCGATAATGAGTATGACATTATGGCTGACAACGCCGATCCGTATGTCATTGAAAAGAGCAAAAAGGAACTTGGTCAGATGGAAGCAATCCTCGGCGCCGACCAGACGATCAATTCCTTGGTAAATGACATTCTTGATCATTACGAGAATTACCGTGAGAATATCCTAACCGGCAAGGCGATGATCGTTGCTTATTCGCGTCCCATAGCAATGAAGATTTATAAGCGCATTCTTGAGCTACGCCCAGCGTGGACGGAAAAGATTGCAGTGGTCATGACGCAAGGCAATAACGATCCCGAAGAATGGCGTGAGATTATCGGCAACAAAGCTCATAAGGACGATATGGCGCGGAAATTCAAAGACAATAGCTCTCCGCTGAAAATCGCTATCGTCGTGGATATGTGGCTGACCGGCTTTGATGTTCCCTCCCTCGCTACGATGTATGTCTATAAGCCAATGGCTGGACACAACCTGATGCAAGCTATCGCCCGCGTCAATCGTGTCTTCAAAGATAAAGAAGGCGGTTTGGTTGTTGATTACGTCGGCATTGCGGCTGCACTGAAACAGGCAATGAACGACTATACTGCCAGAGACAAGAAGAACTATGGTGATACAGATGTAAGCAAGGCTGCATATCCGAAGTTCCTTGAAAAGCTCTCTATTTGCAGAGATTTGTTCCACGGATTCAGTTATGAGAAATTCATGACCGGAAGCGACCTCGACCGTGCAAAGCTTATCAGCGGCGGAGTGAACTTCATACTCGGCAAGAGTGTTGCAGAGTACAATCTTCCCGACAATGAGAAGACACAGAATGTGTTTATCAAAGAAGCTCTGCTTCTCAAGCAGGCACTTTCGCTGTGCAGCAGCTTGGTAGACGAGCAAACTCGCATGGAGGCGGCTTTCTTCGAGTCCGTAAGAACAATGACCGTGCGCTTGGTTTCAGGCGGTACCGGAAAGAAGTTTACGCTTCCGGAAGTAAATGAGCGCATTAACGAACTTTTGAAGCACAGCATCAAGAGCGAAGGCGTTATCAACCTCTTCTCCGATGTCCAGACTGAGTTTTCGTTGTTCGATCCGAAGTTCCTTGAAGAAGTGGCAAACATGAAGGAGAAGAATCTGGCAGTCGAACTTCTGAAAAAGCTGATTGCTGAACAAGTATCTGTTTATCGTCGTACAAACATTGTCAAATCCGAGAAGTTCTCCGAAATCATTCAGAGCGCAATGAACCGCTATTTGAACGGAATGCTGACCAACGAGGAAGTCATTCAAGAATTACTCAAGCTGGCGAAA
>SFGS01000006.1 GCA_004557565.1 Bacteroidales bacterium
AAAGCGCACAATCCCTACGCCAAATGCGAAGCATTCCACATTGCTCCAAGGCTGTTTTTTATGTTTTTGTTTTTGATTCCATTCACAATTCGGCAACATCGCATAATCTATCCCCAGGAATTTTCCACTGAACCGTATTTTTGGCTCAGTGAAAATTTAGTGGGATTTTTTTTCTGTTTTGTTAATTATTTTCGTTAATTTCGTGCCATAAAATACAGATTAAAATGAGCAGGGTTCTCTTTATGGGTATTTTTGTTGCATTGACCATAACCGCCAACGCACAAGACGACATACCTAAAGATTCGCTGACTATGGAATGGAAAAGCATGTTCCGCAATCTTCCTGAAGTGATGATAAAAGGTTCGCGCCCCATTGTAAAGGTAGAGCGTGGTTTGCTGTTGTATAATATGCCGCTACTCTTAAAACAATTGCCTGCCGACAACGCTTATGAGGCATTGACGCGCATACCAGGTGTTAGCGATGCTACTGGCAACATTTCCTTTTTGGGCAATGAGGTGACGTTGATTGTCAATGGGCAAGCTACCACTTTGACACAGGAGCAACTAACTGAGCGTCTGAAGGCAATGCCTGCCACACAGTTGGCTAAAGCCGAGGTGATGCTGTCTGCCCCTGTTCGCTATCATGTGCGTGGCATGGCTATCAACATCGTCACGAAAGACTACGCCGGTACCAATCAGCTTTCGGGGCAGGTCATTGGTGGCATGAAGCAAAACAAATACGCCAATGAGTTTGGTAATTTATATCTTTCCTTGCAAAGAGACAAGTTTGGACTTGACGCACAATATAAATATGTAAACGGCAATTCATACGGTAAGTCTTCACGCATAGCCAATCATCCGCTTGGCAACAATCGTGTTTATTATAATGACGAAACAGGACAGAAGTCGTTTGGTATCACACACGACTACCGACTGGGGATGAACTATGCCTTTGGCAAGAACCATCGTCTCGACGTAGCCTATACAGGACAATGGGACAAGACAAATTCAAACACCCGCACGACGGGTTCAAGCATCAGCGGAATGCATCGTGACAGTCATGAGTATCTGCACAATGTAGATGTTAACTACTCGCTTCCTTTCGGACTCACCCTTAACGGTTCGTACACCTACTATCGCACACCTCAGCAACAAGCCCTCGACGGCACGATGCATACGGATGAAAGCATGCCGGAAACAGAACGCAACCTGACAAGCGGCAGCGAGCAGACCATCAACAAATGGATGTTCACAGCCGACCAAACCCATTCTTTGACACAAGGTTGGGGATTGTCGTATGGCGTGAAAGGGCAATTCACAAGCAACAAGAGTTATCAGACCACAATAGACAAGGATGGGAGCGTTTTGCCCGATGGGACAAGCAGCGTGGACCTCAACGAGCGTATATGGAACATATATGCAGGCTTTAGCAAGCAGATAAACAAGGCTATTAGTCTTGAAGCATCTGTTGCTGCCGAGCAATACCACTCTCCGATATGGGATAAATGGCGCGTATATCCTACGCTCAATGCTTTGTGGAACGTCAACGACAACCATTTGCTCAATCTATCATTCAGTTCCAACTCTGTGTTCCCGAGTTATTGGTCCACTATGAGCAATGTGCTCTACTCGTCCACCTACACCGAGATACATGGCAATCCCAATTTGAAACCCTTCTCTTATTATAATGTCAATCTGATGTGGCAGATAAAGCGACGTTATACGCTGATGGCTTTTGCAAGTCTGAAACCAGATTATTCTGTGCAGTTACCGTACCAACCAACAGATCGCATGGCGGTAATTTTGAAGGAAACCAACTTTAACTATGAAAACAGCTTTGGATTGCAAGCCTCTGCAATATTCAGCGCAGGCAAATGGCTCGATGGCAATGTGTATGCTGTTGGAATCTATAAACACAGCAAAAGTGACCATTTCTTCGATATGTCATTCAACCGCAAGAAACTGACGGTTGCTCTTGGAGGTACTGCATCTATTAAACTTTGCCACACACAAGACTTGCGCCTCATACTCAACCCTTTCTTTCAGTCGAAAGCCATACAAGGTGTTTATGACGTAAGTCCAATCTTTAGGATGAACGCCAAATTACAATGGACTTCACATGATGGAAGATGGGGATTGCGCCTTAATGGCAACAACATCTTCAACTATAAATACGATACCCGTTCAGTACAAGGCAACCAAGACTACCGTATGAAGATCAACTACAGCTGGGCATCTGTCACCTTCGCAGTTATCTATAAGTTTGGTGGCTACAAGGAGAAGAGCATCAAAAAAGTGGACACATCACGCATGGGACACTAAAAAAAGGATTTTTCATATTCGTCACCTTTTTTGAATGTGCAAAAAATAAGGGAGCTGTCACAGTCCCCTTATTTTTAATACCCCTTTTGTAACTAAATAGGAAACAGTGGAAAATTATGTGTTTTCGTTATCTCCTATTCGAATTTAAGTAAATTGTTTGGATTGCTTGTTTTTTTAGAGAGAGCTGATGACGGTTTTCGCGTCGGATCCCTCGATGATACAAACGTCGGTCACGGGCTGGTAAACCATCTGGGCGAATCTAAACAGGCGCATGGCTGCAAATTCCTGGTCTTCGGAGTGGCAAATCTCCAGAAGATAGTTGCCGAGGTGAGCTTCACGAAGTTTGCCCATGTTGGAAAACTGGCGTATGCGATTGTCGGCGTTGGCGTTGATAGCGCGCTCCAATTTCCCGCCGTCCTCTTGTGTGTATTCTATCTTTTTTGATACGATTTTGCTATGTGTGGGCTGGTAAGTGACCTTACTCAGAATTCCGAATAATGAGTTTTTGATAGATAAACGGTTGTCGTTGGAAAGTTCTTTTGAAATTTCCATGCTTTTAAAACTTGGCATAATGTTTTGTGATTTTTAGTGTTTTCTTTGTTAATTAAAATATACGAAATGCGTCGTGGCGTAGCTGTAGTTTTGCGCCATGACTAAATAAAAAGCTGTGATTTCGTAAGATGAGCTAACAAAGAAGATGCCTTAGCGTGAGCACATAGTATGCACATGAAGGCAGAGCCAATATCGGCTTGGACACATTATGACCTAATCCGCGATAATTGGTAAACGAATTTTTCTGAGTACTGAATAGATAGTGTGTTCGCACTGATGTGCGGAGCGTCTGCGTAAAGCTTGAAGAGGGCAGTACGCGTTCTGACATTGAACTGCATAAGCGAACGAAGTTCAGCGATTCGCTTAATGCCGTTTGTGGTTTTTGCTGATGGTCATAGACCACACCGTGCTTCTCGCTGTCAAGGAGCTTGTCGCTGCTGCTTTCAATAGCGGCAAATGCTTGGCAAGAAAAAGCAAAGCATACGGTCAGGAGTAATATTTTAAACCATTTCAGCATTTAAATCCAGTTTGATTTTATTTTGTAAAGATAGTGCAAATAAATGGAATGACAAAAACGCATGTGAAAAAATTGCGATTTTTGCACAAAAAAAAGCACAAAAAAAAGCACAAAAAAGCAACCGGGAGCGACTGTGATAGCCGATTCCCGGTTGCAAGTATTATTTTCAGTGATGTGTTAGAATCTCGTTAGAGAAGAGAAACCGAACGCTTCAGGAAGTTGCTCAGAGCCTCACCCTTGAGAAGGCCGTTGCCGAGGAGAGCGATGTCGATGAGCTGCTTCACGGTGTCGTTGCCAGCAGCGTATTTGCTAATCAACTCGTCTTTCTTAGCGCGGAGTTCGGTAGCCTTGTCCTCGTTGGTCTTAAGGTCGGCCTTCTTGTCTTCGGGCACGCCCTTGCCGTCTTTGTCGAGGCTCTTGATGGCTTCGATAACGGAATTTGTGGCCTTCAACTCATCGTTCACAGGCTTGAGCTCGCCCTCAAGACTACTGTTTGCAGCCTCAATCACCTTCTTCACTACAGGGTGGTTGGTGTTCAAAGTGAGGTTGTAGGCGTTAGGCAGTTCGCCATAGAAGTTCATGCCGCTTTGGAATTGTGCCATTTCTTTCATACGGCGCATATATTCGCTTTGAGTAATCACCACAGGCTGGTCGGTGGCAGCGAGTGCTGCGAACGACACATAGAACTCGCTCTTTTCGATGGCAGGAATCTGCGATTTGAAGAGGGTAGAAGCCATGGCTTGCTCGTCGGCGGAGAGTTCTGACTTCTTGTCGTCTTCTTTGCGGATAAGATTGTCGATTACATCAGAGTCAACACGCACGAAACGGCTCTTTTCGTTCTTTTGCTCAAGCATACTCACGAAAGGAATGTCGAGTTGACCGTCCATCATCAGCACATTGTAGCCCTTATCGTTTGCGGCTTTGATATAGGAGTATTGTGCCTCCTTATCGGTAGCGTAAAGATAAACGAGGTTTCCATCCTTGTCGGTTTGGTTGCCTTCGATGAGCTTCTTGTAGTCGTCGAGTTTGAAGAATTGGCCTTCGGTGTCGGAAACGAGGGCAAACTTCATGGCTTGCTCGCAGAACTTCTCATCGCTAAGCATACCGTATTCGATGAAAATCTTGATGTCGTTCCACTTTTCCTCAAAAGCCTTGGTGTCTTTCTTCGACAATTCCTCCAAACGCGCAGCCACCTTTTTAGTGATGTAGGTGGAAATCTTCTTCACGTTGCGGTCGGCTTGCAAATAGCTACGAGATACGTTCAGAGGAATATCTGGAGAATCGATAACACCTTGAAGCAGCATCATGAAGTCAGGCACAACGCCTTCCACGCTGTCGGTTACGAACACCTGGTTGCAATAGAGCTGGATGCGGTCTTTGCGAACGTCGAGGTTGTTCTTGATTTTTGGGAAGTAGAGAATACCGGTGAGGGTGAAAGGGAAGTCAACATTCAGGTGAATCCAAAACAGAGGGTCTTCCTGACCGGGCTGGATAGCGTGGTAGAACTTGATGTAGTCCTCGTCTTTGAGTTCGGTTGGAGTGCGGGTCCACAGTGGTTCAATGTTGTTGATCACCTTGTCGGTGTCGGTATCCACGTATTTACCGTCTTTCCATTCCTGTTCCTTGCCGAAAATCACAGGCACTGGCATGAAGCGGCAGTATTTGTTGAGCAATGTGCTGATGCGGTTTTTTTCCAAATATTCCTTTTCCTCATCGTCGATATACATCACGATGTCGGTACCGCGCTCAGCCTTTTCACATTCCTCCATGTCGTATTCAGGAGATCCGTCGCAAGTCCACTTCATAGCCTTTGCACCTTCCTTGTAGGAGAGTGTGTGGATTTCCACTTTCTTTGAAACCATGAAAGCGGAATAGAAACCCAAACCGAAGTGACCGATAATGGCGTTGGCGTTGTCTTTGAATTTGTTCAGGAAGTCCTCAGCGCCAGAGAAAGCGATTTGGTTGATGTATTTGTCGATTTCTTCGGCAGTCATACCGATACCGTTGTCGCTGACGGTGAGAGTGCCAGCTTTGGTGTCGAGCTTAACGCTCACCTTCAAATCGTCGGTTTTGCCTTTAAATTCACCTGCGTTGGCAAGTGTTTTGAGTTTTTGTGTAGCATCTACAGCATTTGACACGATTTCGCGAAGGAATATTTCGTGGTCGCTGTAAAGAAATTGTTTAATAACGGGGAAAATATTACTTGTGGTAACCCCGATTGAACCTTTTGCCATAATTATAAATTATTTTAAGACTTTATTTTCTATTTAATTAATGTGATATACAACCATACAAAAAAAATGCCACATCGGTAAAATGTGACATTTTATCATATTGTGATGGTGTGAAGAGTGTCTATTCTGACACGTTTTCCACCTTTTGGCTTTCGATGAATTGGGCGTCGATTTCGCCGTCTTTCAAATCAATCAGCAAGTGGCCTGAAGATTTGTCTTCGTTGCGGAGCAGCAACTCGCTCAATGGGTCTTCAATGTAGCTCTGAATAGCACGCTTGAGTGGGCGGGCACCGAACTGCACATCGAAACCCTTATCTGCCACATAATTCTTGGCAGCATCGGTGATTTCCAACGTGTAGCCTAATTCGTGAATACGTTGATAGAAACTCTTGAGTTCGATGTCGATAATCTTCAAGATGCACTCGTGGTTGAGCGATGAGAATGTGATGATGTCGTCGATACGGTTGAGGAATTCAGGAGAGAATTGGCGATTCAAAGCCTTGCGAATCACAGCCTCGCTGCGCTCCTTGGTGATGGCGGTGTTGAAACCCACGCCAGCGCCAAAGTCCTTCAGTTCTCTTGTGCCGATGTTCGATGTCATGATGATGATGGTGTTTTTGAAGTTCACCTTTCTGCCCAAACTGTCGGTGAGGCAACCTTCGTCGAGTACTTGCAGCAACATGTTGAACACATCGGGGTTAGCCTTTTCGATTTCATCAAAAAGTACAACCGAATAGGGGCGACGACGCACCTTCTCAGTCAATTGTCCGCCTTCTTCGTAGCCAACGTAGCCCGGAGGCGCACCCACAAGGCGCGACACGTTGAATTTCTCCATATATTCGCTCATGTCGATACGGATAAGCGCATCGGGAGAATTGAACAAAAACTCGGAGAGGCGTTTTGCAAGCAGCGTTTTACCCACACCCGTAGAACCCAAGAACATGAATGAGCCGATAGGGCGGTTGGGGTCTTTCAAACCCACTCTGTTGCGGCGAATGGCGCGTGCAATCTTGTCGATTGCCTCGTCTTGACCGATGATTTGATTCTTCAGTTCGTCGGTCATGCCCAAGAGGCGAATGCCCTCCGACTGCGCGATGCGCTGAACAGGCACGCCTGTCATCATAGCCACCACTTCTGCCACATCGTTTTCGTTGACCGTCTCGCGTTGGTTGTCGAGTTCGCGCTCCCACTTGTCTTTTGCGTCCTGCAATTCAAGTTTCAGCTTTTCTTGATGGTCGCGATAGTTGGCGGCACTCTCAAAGTTTTGAGCCTGAACGGCTTTCAACTTATTCTCCTGTGCTTCGGCGATGCGCTTTTCCAGCTCATCGATTTCCTTAGGCACCACCACCTTAGAGATGTGCACACGCGATCCAGCCTCGTCGAGGGCGTCGATAGCCTTGTCGGGGAATGAGCGGTCGGTGATGTAGCGGTCGGTGAGGCGCACGCACGCTTGCAGAGCCTCGTCGGTGTAAGCCACACCGTGGTGCTGCTCATAAACGTGCTTGATATTGTGGAGAATTTCAAGTGTTTCTTCTGTGTTGGTGGCATCAACAATCACCTTTTGGAAACGGCGCTCCAATGCACCGTCTTTTTCGATGTTTTTGCGGTATTCATCGAGCGTGGTGGCACCGATGCACTGCACCTCGCCACGAGCCAAGGCTGGCTTGAGCAAATTGGCTGCGTCCATCGAGCCCGAAGCATTGCCGGCACCAACGATGGTGTGGATTTCGTCGATAAACAAGATGATATTCTTATTGTTAGCCACCTCGTCGATAATGGCTTTGATGCGCTCTTCGAATTGTCCGCGATACTTTGTGCCAGCCACCACCGAAGCCATGTCGAGAGCCACGATGCGCTTGTCGAACAGCACACGCGCCACTTTTCGCTGAATAATGCGAAGTGCCAAGCCCTCGATGATGGCAGATTTACCCACACCGGGCTCGCCAATCAACACGGGATTGTTCTTTTTCCTGCGGCTCAAGATTTGTGCGATGCGCTCAATTTCGTTTTCTCTGCCCACCACGGGGTCGAGGCCGCCTTCGCTCGCCACTTTTGTGATGTCTTTGCCGTATTTGTCGATGACAGGTGTTCCGCTGTCATTTTTTATGACATTTCGTCGCTGCGTGCGCTTTTCTCCGCCAGCGTGGCCTTGCTCCTGGCTTCCGCTGTCAGAATCACGGTTGTCGTCGATAGTGTCGTCGTCATCATCGTCGTCGCTTGTGAATCCAGCACCGTCTTGGGGCAGGGGAAAAGTGCCGTGCTGCCATTCAAAGTTGCTTTTTTCTGTCAGTTCGTCGTATCTCATAATCTGTATCACACTAAAAACGTGGATAATGTAAGAAAATTTTCTATGTGGTTAAACCAAACAAGTGCTCTGTAGTCATAGATGCAAATTTTACAAAAACAATTTACTGTTCGGTTTGTATTTGTGTAGTTTATTTTTTTTGAAAAATATAATATCTGATTTAATAATAGTGCAATTATCGTGCCAAAATTGAAATCAGTGTTTGGAGCTCTTTTAAAATATTGTAGTTTGCCAGTAAATGGTTGATTAATCCGATAATTTTTATTAACTTTGTAAATTAGATGACTTGCTGCATTTCATGAGGACTGGGGCGCAATTTTAGCCTGATTTGTGGGTGCGGCGATGTGTAATTTTAATTTAAATTTATAGTAAATGAACAACGATCGAATTATTGAGATCAACATTGAAAACGAGATGAAGTCGTCGTACATCGACTATTCGATGTCGGTGATTGTTTCTCGTGCTCTCCCCGACATTCGAGACGGTTTCAAGCCTGTACACCGAAGAGTGCTCTACGGTATGAACAAGCTCGGCAACTTCTCAAATGTGCCTTACAAGAAGTCGGCACGTATCGTCGGTGATGTGCTCGGTAAATATCACCCACACGGTGACTCTTCTGTTTATCTTGCAATGGTGCGTTTGGCTCAGGAATGGGCAATGCGTTATCCATTAGTAGATGGTCAAGGTAACTTTGGTTCTATCGACGGCGACAGCCCTGCAGCTATGCGTTACACCGAGGCCCGTTTGGCAAAGATGGGTGAGGAAATGATGCGCGACTTGGACGAAGACACCGTGGATTTCGACCCCAACTTCGACAACACCCTCGAAGAACCTCAAGTGCTTCCAACCCGATTCCCTAACTTGCTGGTGAATGGCGGTAGCGGTATTGCGGTGGGTATGGCAACCAACATGCCACCTCACAACCTCACCGAGTCGATTAACGCGTGCTTGGCACTGCTCGAAAATCCAGAAATGGAGATTTCCGACTTGATGCAATTCATCAAAGCCCCCGACTTCCCAACAGGTGGTATCATCCATGGCTATCAGGGCGTGAGAGACGCATTTGAGACTGGACGCGGACGCGTGGTGATTCGTGCGAAAGCAGAAATCGAAACCGAAAACGACCGCGACAAGATTGTGGTGAGTGAAATTCCTTACAACGTGAACAAGCGTGAACTGATTGAGGCTATCGCTCGACTGGTGGAGGAAAAGAAGATTGAAGGCATCAGCAACATCAACGACGAAAGTGACCGCCAAGGTATGCGTATCGTGATTGATGTGAAGAAGGACCAGAATCCTAACGTGCTTCTCAATAAGCTCTATAAGATGACAGAATTGCAGTCGTCGTTCAGTGTTAATAATGTGTGTCTGGTGAATGGCCGACCACAAACCGTGAACTTGAAGCAAATTCTGCAACACTTCCTCGATCACCGTCACGAAGTGGTGATTCGTCGCACACGATTCCAGTTGAAGAAGGCACTCGACCGTGCTCACATTCTGGAGGGCTTGATTATCGCATCTGACCATATCGATGAGGTGATTCACATCATCCGCAGCAGTAAGAACACCGACGAGGCACGTCAACGCCTGTCGGAACGCTTCGAACTCGATGATGCTCAGACTCGCGCTATCGTGGAAATGCGTCTGCGTCAGCTCACCAATCTTGAGCAAGACAAGCTCCGCGACGAGTTGGAAGAACTGCGCAAGCGTATCGCATTCTTGGAAGACATTCTCAACAATCCTGTCACTTGCCGCAAGGTGATTGAAGATGAATTGATTGAGGTGCGTGAAAAGTTTGGCGACGAGCGTAAGACCGAAATCGAGTATTCGGCTGAGGAAATGAACGCAGAGGACTTCTACGCCGACGACCCAATGATTATCACTATTTCTCACTTCGGTTATATTAAGCGTACGCCTCTCATTGAATATCGCACACAAGCTCGTGGTGGAGTGGGTGCAAAGGGCAGCGAAACACGCGATGAAGACTTTATCGAGCGTGTGTTTGAAGCCACCAACCACAACTATATGCTATTCTTCACCGAGCAAGGTCGCTGCTATTGGCTCCGTGTGTTTGAGATTCCAGAAGGTTCGAAGAACTCAAAGGGCCGCGCTATTCAGAACCTGCTCAACCTTGGTCCAGATAATCGCGTTCAAGCCATTATCCGTGTCACCAAGTTGAAAGACCCTGAATACAACGAATCGCACAATATCGTTTTCGCAACGAAGAATGGTGTGGTGAAGAAAACCGCATTGAAGGAATATTCGCGTCCACGCACCAATGGTGTGATCGCTATCAACTTGCTTGAAAACGACCAACTCATCGACGCAGTATTGACTGAAGGCGACAGCGAAATCATTCTTGCCAACAAGAATGGCCGTGCAATCCGCTTCAACGAAAACCAGGTTCGCAACATGGGCCGTCCATCAACGGGTGTGAAGGGTATGACCCTTGATGGTCCTGAAGATGGCATCGTGGGTATGATTTGTATGCGTACAGGCGCCAACGACAATGTACTTGTGGTTTCCGAGAAGGGTATGGGCAAGCGTAGCGAACTCGACGACTACCGCATCACTCACCGTGGCGGTAAGGGCGTGAAGACAATGAACATCACCGACAAGACCGGTAAGCTTATTGCCATCAAGAACGTGAACGATGACAACGACCTCGTGATTATCAACAAGTCGGGTATCATGATTCGTATGAAAGTGACCGACCTGCGAGTGATGGGCCGCAACACCCAGGGTGTTCGTCTTATCAATTTGGAGAAGAAGAACGACGAAATTGCATCGGTATGCAAGGTTCAAACCCAACCAGAGGTTGACGAAGACATCAATATTGATGATATAGAAAATAATGTTCCAGAAGTGGACAACGAAACAGAAAACAACAATACAGATAATAACGAATAACTATTAATTTTTTAATATTTGAATTATGAAGAAAACAATTATGCTCTTAGCAAGTGCATTGATGCTGGCGGGTTCAGCATCTGCACAAAACACTGCAGAATCGCTCTTCAAATCAGGTAAGGCTGCTTTTGAAGCTTATGACAAGGATTTGGGTACTATGCAATTGAGTCCAGACAAAGTGGACAAAGACCAAATGGCTGCAAACCTTCTCAAGGGTTTTGCTGACTTCCAGGAAGCTCTTCCACTCGACTCTGTAAAGAAGCTCAACAAGGATGGTTCTTTGAAGAAAATCGAAACTAAATATTCAAAGAAGATTGTTCCTATCTTGTGCGCTCACATCGGTGACTTGCTCACAGTAGGTGACAACTACTACCAAGCACAAAAGAATGCAGAAGCTTCTGCTGTGTATGGTAAATACTGCCAATTGATTAAATCGCCAATGGCTATCGAAAACAAGGTTGTACAACCTGCCGATACCATTATGGGTCAAATCTACTTCATGAAGGGTCTTTGCGACTACAACATGAATTCCGATATGGACGCTTTCGCAGCATTTGGCGAAGCAATGAAGTATGGCTTCACCGGTAAGCTCTTTGGTGTGAACACTGGCGACTACAAGGCTGCAAGTTTGGCTCGCTACCTTCAAACTATTCTCGACAAGAAGGAATATGCAAAAGCATACACTCTTCTCGAAGGTGCTATCGCTGCTGAACCAGCTAACGCAACTTACCAATGCATGCTTGGCGACGTTTACACTAACGACACCACCAAGACTGCTGATGAAGCTGTCGCTGCTTACAAGAAAGCTATTGAATTGAATCCAAAATATCCTGACGCACTCTACAGAGCTGGTCACGGTCTTTGGAAGAAGGTTCAAGACTATCTGCAATCTCACCCAGATGCAACCAACGAACAAGCTGCTCCAGTGGTAATTCCATTGTATGAAGAAGCACTTGGCTATCTTGAAAGAGCTAAAGAAAATGGTCAAACTGGCACTGAAGCTTTCATCGACAACATCAAGTACGGTTTGAACATCTTGAAGCCAAAGGCTCAACCGGCAGAGGCTGCAGCTCCAGCTCAACAAAAATAATGTTGTGCAACGAGATACAATAAATTAATTATTAAATAAATTTTTATAAGCGCTGTGCAGACCAAAAAATAGTGTGGACTGCGCAGCGTTTTACCTAAAAAAAAGAATCATTCGCAGATGAAGTATCGTTATTTTTTATCACTTGCTTTGATGGCTTTTTTTGCTTTTTCGCCAGTGAATGCGCAGAAGCGCACATTGGAAGAAGTGAAGAAAAGTATTGGTGACCTGTCTGCTGATTTGAAAGCCTATAAAAATGCACAGGCGAAACTGAAACCGGCACTCACCAACGAGGCAACGCAAGACCTTGCCGAAACATGGTGGCTGGCTGCACGGGTAGAGTTTGGCATCTACGACAAGAATCGTGTGAATAAATCAGTGGGCAACTCATTCGACGTGAAAGAAATGGGTAATGCACTGGTGAGTGGTTATGACTATTGCCAAAAAGCACTGAAATTAGACACTATTTTGGAAACCAATCGCGATGGCACTCCGAAAATTGACAAAGCCACACAGAAACAGAAAGTGAAAACCAAATTCTCAAAAGAGATTTGGCACAAAATGATGGGATATGTGGTTGACTACAGTGCTGCTGGAGCCGATTTGTATAAGGCGAAAGACATGGAAAATGCTTACAAGCTTTGGGGCATTTATTACAACTTGGTGACCACTCCGCAGCAAATTGTGAAACACAAAGTTGACCCCGACACTGTAATCGGAGAAATGCGTTATTTCCAAGCCATGGCGGCGGTCCAACTTAAAAAACTTAGAGAAGCGCACGACCTGTTCACCCAAGCACGCTCGTTGGGTGTGGTGAAGAAAAGCGCATTCGACCACGATATTAATGTGCTCCACCAGCTTGGCGACACAGCCACGATGGTGAAAGTGACGAAAGAGGCTTATCAGCTTTACGGAAAGCAAGATGTGCGATATATGCGCATCATGATCAACGACTGCATTTATCATGGTAAAATGAATGAGGCAGAGGTGATGCTTGACCAGGCTATACTGATGGACTCGCTCAACGCCAATTATTACACCATAAAAGGACAGATAGTGGAGTCGCGCTCCAGCTATATGCAAGCACGTCCATATTATATCAGGGCTGTAGAACTTATGCCTGATGATTATCAAACCAACTTCGATGCTGGCAGGTGCTACTATCTTGAGGCGTTGAAATACATTCAAGACAATCCGAAAAAATCGAACGCAAAGCTCTCGAAGGAACTGACGCCGATATTCGACAAGGCAAAGGAATATTTGGAAAAGGCGTTCCAAATCAACCATGACAGCGTGGATGCGAGAAGCATACTCCGCGACATCTACTACAGGCTGAACGACGGCGAAAAACTCGACAAACTGGAGCGAGGCTTATAATCGGTTAAATATTAGAAAAACAAAAGGCGGTTACTTCTCTGTTGAGGTAACCGCCTTATA
The DNA here is from genome assembly GCA_004557565.1 of Bacteroidales bacterium. Classification (GTDB taxonomy): domain Bacteria; phylum Bacteroidota; class Bacteroidia; order Bacteroidales; family Muribaculaceae; genus Sodaliphilus. Next base: position 13,364 of record SFGS01000006.1, read on the forward strand.
TATTAAATAATGTGTGGAATTACACTTTGCGAACGATGCCGCGAGGTGAATTTTTCACGAAGTCAACAATGATGTCGCGTTCAGCCGAAACTGGCATTTCTGCCTCAATCTTTGCGATAGCGTCGCGGAAGTTGAGTTCAGAGAAATACAGCGCTCGATACACATTGTTGATAGTTTCGATTTGCTCTTGGGTGTAACCTCTACGGTTAAGGCCCACGGAATTGATGCCCATGTAAGAGATGGGTTGACGGCCAATCATTGCGTAAGGAGGAATATCCTTGTTCACTTGCGAGCCACCTTGAATCATCACGTGAGGACCAATGTGGGTGAATTGGTGCACGAGAGTGCCGCCACCAATGATTGCCCAGTCTTCAACCACCACTTCGCCAGCGAGCTGAACGGCGTTCGACATGATGATGCGGTCGTGCAACACACAGTCGTGCGCCACGTGGCAGTATGCCATAATCAGGCAGTTGCTGCCTACCACGGTTTTTCCTCGTGAAGCGGTACCGCGGTGGATAGTCACAAACTCGCGAATGCTGGTGTTGTCGCCAATGATAGCTAAAGTTTCCTCTCCTTTAAATTTGAGGTCTTGGGGAATGTCGCTAATCACTGCGCCAGAGTGTATGTGGCAATTTTTACCGATTCTTGCGCCAGAGTGAATGGTCACGTTGCTGTCGATGACGGTGCCATCGCCAATTTCAACATTTCCGTCGATAGTGACAAATGGACCGATTTTCACATTCTCGCCAATCTTTGCACTTGGATCAATTACGGCAAAGGGGTATTGTTCCATATTTCTTTTTATGATATAGTTTTTACTGTTACTTATTTGTTTTTTACGATTTGCGCCATAAATTCAGCCTCCGATACAATTTTCTCGCCCACGAAAGCGTAACCCTTCATCACAGCACAGCCTCTACGGATAGGAGTGATGAATGAGAGGTGGAAAATGAGCGTGTCGCCAGGCACCACCTTTTGGCGGAACTTCACGTTGTCGATTTTCATGAAGTAGGTGGAGTAGCGTTCGGGGTCTTCCACTTGTGAGAGCACGAGCAAACCGCCCACTTGCGCCATTGCCTCAACCTGAAGCACGCCAGGCATAACAGGCTCTTCTGGGAAGTGACCTTGGAAGAATGGCTCGTTTGAGGTGATATTTTTCACACCCACAATGTGGTTTTTACCCATTTCAATCACCTTGTCAACCAACTGCATTGGGTAGCGGTGTGGAAGCATACGGCGAATGTCGTTGATGCCGAATATTGGTTCCTTGTTAGGGTCGTAGCTTGGGGCTTGCACATTTTGGTAACGAAGCTCCTTGCGGATTTTCTTTGCCAAAGTGGTGTTGATGGTGTGCCCAGGCTTTGTAGCCACGATGCGACCTTTCAACGGACGGCCAATCAAAGAAAGGTCGCCGAGAAGGTCGAGCAGTTTGTGGCGTGCTGGCTCATTCTTATATACCAAAGGCTTGTTGTTGAGATAGCCCAACTCGCTCACTTGCTTGCGTGGCACGTTCATCAGGTCGGCAAGACGGTCGAGGTCTTCTTTCGGCATTTCCTTATCGTGGATAACGATAGCGTTGTCGAGGTCGCCACCTTTAATGAGGTTCATTTGCAGCAAAGGAAGGATTTCGCGAACGAAAACGAATGTGCGGCTTGCCGCAATCTCACTCTTGAAAGCCGACACATGCTCAAGCGATGCAAACTGATTGCTCAAAACTGGCGAATTAAATTCAATCATCACGTCCATCGACAGTTCATCGTCGGGGAGGACAATCAAAGAAGAACCGGTTTCGGGGTCAAAAACCTTGATACGCTTCTTCACCACATAGTATTCCTTTTCCTCTTCTTGCTCTTGAATGCCTACTTCTTCAATTTTATTGCAGTAGATGATTGCGCTACCGTCGAGAATTGGGAGTTCGGCTGCATCCACCTCAATCAAGCAGTTGTCGATGCCGGCAGTGTAGAGGGCTGCCAATGCGTGCTCGATGGTGCTCACCTTTACATTCTTGTCGGCTTTGCTCGAAACCACAGTGCCACGGGTTGTTTCGGTCACGTTTTCGGCAAGGGCTTCAATGATAGGCTCGCCTTCCAAGTCGATGCGCTTAATTCTGTATCCTGTGTTCACCTCGGCAGGTTTGAAAGTGGCAGTCACATGCACACCTGTATGCAATCCCTTGCCGCTAACGGAGAACTCGCTTTTTAATGTTTTTTGTTTCATTAAATATATCTTGAATTTTTTATTAGTCTTTTTGAAGAGCCTCAATGTCTTTCTTAATTGCGCTCACATCGCTGAATAACGATGGCAGACGCTTGAGGTAAACTTGTGTGCGCGCAAAGTCGAGCACGTTGATGGCAGGTGAGCCAAGCACACGCTGCTTTGAACCGATGCTGTTAGGAATACCAGATTGTGCACCGATGCCGTTTTGGTCGCCCACAGTGATGTGACCTGCGAAACCAACCTGTCCGCCCACCATATTGTGTTTGCCAATCTTGGTAGAACCAGCTACACCCACTTGAGCAGCCATCACGGTGTTTTCGCCGATTTCCACATTGTGACCAATCTGGATAAGGTTGTCGAGTTTTGCGCCTTGCTTGATGACGGTGGCACCCATGGTGGCGCGGTCGATGGTGGTGTTGGCACCGATTTCCACATCGTCTTCAAGAATCACGATGCCGATTTGAGAGATTTTCTCGTAAGTGCCGTCTTCCTTTGGAGCGAAGCCGAAGCCGTCGGCACCGATAGTGGCACCACCGTGCACGATGCAGCGGTTGCCAATCTTACAGCCGTGATACACCTTCACGCCAGGGTAGAGGATTACGTTGTCGCCAATGGTCACATCGTCGCCCACATACACTTGTGGATAAATTTTCACGCCTTTACCCAATTTCACACGCTTGCCGATATAGGCAAACGCACCCACATAGGCTTTTTCATCAACCTCAACACCTTCACTGATGAAGCAAGGCTGCTCGATGCCCACTTTCTCAGGAGCTTGAGCGCTGACCATGTTGAGCAGGTCGGCGAGAGTCTTGTAAGGGTCTTCCACTCTGATGAGTGTGGCGCTAATGGGCTTCTCTGGTTGGAAGTCGTTTCGCACCAGCACAGCAGAAGCCTTGGTGGTGTAGATGAAGTGAGTATATTTTACGTTAGCCAAAAAGGTTAAGCAACCTTCAGTGGCTTCTTCAATTTTAGAGTAGTTGTTGATACGTACTGAAGCATCGCCATCCACAGTTCCGTGGACCATGGCCGCGAGCTGAGCAACTGTTATTTCCATTATAATTTTAATTCTTTATAAACAATGTGTAAATATTCTGCAAATTTCCGAAAAAAAAGCGGTATGAGCAAGCAATATCGAGAAAAAACGCCCAAATCCTATCCAATAATGGCTATTTTATCAAGGAGTATGATTGCCGTTAAAAATATTTTCCTATGTTTGTAATATTTCTTATCTTTGTAGAGATATTTTTAGCTATGAGCGACGTGTTGAATAATAGCGCCATTGTCAAGAACTTCAGTAATTTTCTGGAGAAGGGCAATTATAGGAAAACCCCAGAAAGGTTTGCCGTTTTAAGCAAGGCACTTGCGTTTAACAAACCTTTCACAGCAGAGCAGTTATGTCAACAGCTTCAATCCGATGCGTTTAAGGTGAGTCAATCCACGGTGTATAGCAATTTGGAGTTGCTTACCAAAGCAGGCATTCTTTGCAGGTTTTTCAATGAAGGACTGCAAAAACTGCAATTCACCCGCATAAGCGAGGTGAAATTCATTCACCTGGTGTGTTTGGACTGTGGAAAGGTGAAAACCGTTAAGGATCTGGCGTTAGCGGAAGAGCTTCATGCCAAGCGCTATGCCGCATTTAGCGAGCAATATCGAATTATGTGTGTTAACGGACTGTGTAACACCTGTGCAAGAAACAAGAAAAAACAAAATATAAAAACAAAAAAGGAATTATGAAAGTTGACGTTCTTTTGGGTTTACAATGGGGAGATGAAGGAAAAGGTAAAGTAGTGGATGTGCTCACACCCCGCTACGATGTGGTTGCTCGTTTTCAAGGTGGCCCAAACGCAGGTCATACCCTCGTGTTTGAAGGCAAGAAATTCGTGCTCCGCTCAATTCCTTCTGGAATTTTCCAAAACGGACAAATGAATGTGATTGGTAATGGCGTGGTGCTCGACCCAGTGCTCTTCGCTGAAGAAGCCCGCGACCTTGAAAAGCAAGGTGTTGCCATTACGAAAGTATTGAAAATTTCAAAGAAAGCTCATTTGATTCTTCCTACTCACCGCCTGCTTGACGCTGCTAACGAAAAGCTCAAGGGTGATAGCAAAATCGGCACAACTGGTAAAGGCATTGGTCCTACTTACACCGACAAAATCAGCCGTAACGGTTTGCGTGTGGGCGACATCGAAGAAAACTTCCTCGAAAAATATAATGCAGCAAAACAGCGCCACATCACATTGCTGAAAGCGCTTGGCGAGACTCCTGATGTGGAAGAACTCGAAAAGAAGTGGCTGGAGAGCATCGAATATGTGAAAGGATTCGATTTGATTGACAGCGAGTTCTTTATCAACAAACAACTGAAAGAAGGTAAGAGCGTGCTTTGCGAAGGTGCTCAAGGCAGTATGCTTGATGTGGACTTCGGCTCATATCCATTCGTGACTTCTTCAAACACCATTTGCGCAGGTGCTTGCACTGGTTTAGGTTTGGCTCCAAGCAAGATTGGCGAAGTGTTTGGTATTTTCAAGGCATATTGCACCCGTGTGGGTAGCGGCCCATTCCCAACCGAACTGTTTGACGAGACTGGCGCAACCATTCGTCAAATCGGTCATGAATTTGGCGCTGTGACCGGTCGCGAACGCCGCTGTGGCTGGATTGACCTCGTGGCTTTGCGCTACACCATCATGCTCAATGGTGTGACTCAGTTGATTATGATGAAGAGCGATGTGCTCGACGGATTCGACACCATCAAGGCTTGTGATGCCTACGAAATCAACGGCAAAGTGACCCGTGATTTCCCATTCTCAATCGAGCACGACATCAAGCCCGTATATACAGAAATTAAAGGTTGGAAAACCGATATGACCAGCATGACAAGCGAAGACCAATTCCCTCAGAAATTTAAGGATTACATCAAGTATCTTGAAGAAAAACTTGAAGTGCCCATCACAATCGTGTCGGTAGGTCCTGACCGTGCTCAAACTATCCTCCGAAAGTAATATTATTTACACCACCTTAACATAATTATTTATAAAACTACTAACACTATGGCAAAAGTTAAACCGTTTAGAGGACTTCGTCCACCTAAGCAATTTGTAGAGCAAGTGGCTTCAAAGCCTTATGATGTGCTTTCAAGTGAAGAAGCAAGAGCTGAAGCTGAAGGCAACGAGAAATCGCTGTATCACATCATTAAACCTGAAATTGATTTCGAGCCAGGCACTGGCGAGCATGAACAGAAGGTTTACGACAAGGCTGTTGAGAATTTCCAGAAGTTCCAACGCGAAGGCTGGCTTGTGCAGGATGAGAAGGAGCAATACTATCTTTACGCTCAAACCATGGATGGTCGCACCCAATATGGTTTGGTGGTAGGAGCAAGTGTTGACGACTATCTCACTGGCAAAATCAAAAAGCACGAGTTGACCCGTAAGGAAAAGGAAGTGGACCGTATGCTTCATATTGAAATCAATAATGCAAACATCGAACCAGTGTTCTTGTCATTTCCTACAAACGAGGTGCTTGAAAGAGTGATTGCTCAAACAGCAAAAACTCAGCCAGAATACGACTTCGTGTCGGAAGACGGTATAGGTCACACTTTGTGGTGTATTTCTGATGATGTGGTAATCAACGAAATCACCGAAGCTTTTGCGAAGATTCCATATCTGTATATCGCAGATGGTCACCACCGTACAGCTGCTGCTGCGCATGTGGGAGAGGAAAAGGCAAAGGCCGACCCTAACCACACAGGCAAAGAGGAATACAACTACCTGCTGGCTGTATGCTTCCCAGAATCACACTTGAAGGTGATGGACTACAACCGCGTGGTGAAAGACCTCAATGGGCTTACCGACGAAGAATTCCTGCAAAAAGTGGGAGAGAAGTTTGTTGTAGAAGACAAGGGCACAGAAATCTATCGTCCAGCAGCTCTCCACAATTTCTCACTTTACTTGGGCGGCAAGTGGTATTCACTCACTGCGAAAGAAGGCACTTACGATGATAACGACCCAATCGGTGTGCTCGACGTGAAGATTTCTTCCGACTACATCTTGCGCGACATACTCAACATCGTGGACTTGCGTACCGACAAGCGTATCGACTTTGTGGGCGGTATACGTGGCTTAGGTGAGTTGAAAGACAGAGTTGACTCTGGTGAAATGAAGATGGCTTTGGCACTTTATCCTGTGACCATGCGTCAGATTATCGACATCGCCGACTCTGGCAACATTATGCCTCCAAAGGCCACTTGGTTTGAACCAAAGTTGCGCTCAGGCTTAATTATTCACAAACTGGATTAATACAAACTTTATAATTAAGGCAGTGCTCCCAGGAGCACTGCTGTTATTTAAACACATATTTACAATCAAATGAAAACTAATCAATTAAGAGTGGTGACACTGGTTTTGGCACTGTTTGTGTGCTGTGTCACTCTTTCCGCTCAAAAATTCGCTATCTTTAGCGACATCCACGTCACTCCAGGCAACGCTAATGAGGCAAAACTGAAAGCCGCTGTTGCGGAAGTCAACAAAAGCGATGTGGACTATGTGCTTGTTTCTGGCGACTTGACCAACGAAGGTAGCGATGAGCAACTCCATAATGTGAAGTCGATTTTCGACGCTTTCACCAAACCATACTACATCATCCCTGGCAACCACGAAAACACTTGGAGCCAAAGCGCATGCAAGACTTTCAACGATCTTTGGGGCGCCGACCGCTTTGTGTTCACCGTTGGCGACTTGGTGGTAGTGGGCATGAACTGTGGCCCATTCATGAAGATGGGCGACGGTCATATCAAGCAAGAGGACTTGATTTGGCTCGACAAGATACTCTCAGAGAAGGTGAAGCCTGGCATGAAGGTGCTGAGCGTGAACCACTATCCAATTCTCGACGACTTGGACAACTATCGCGACTATGTGGCTATCCTGAAAAAATATCCAGTGATCACTCACCAGTGTGGTCACTATCACAGATGGCGCCTGTATGAGACCGACGGCATCAACGGACTGATTGTTCGTGCCCTCGATATGGGTAATGGCGATTATGGCTACACCCTCCTTAACGTGGATTTGAAATCAAACTGGATTCACGTTTACAACAAGATTTTGGATAAGGCTCCTGTTCCAATGTATGCATACAAGATGAACACCGAATACTACGACAGCCCAGCACCTGCTTCTTTACCAACTAAAGAAGATGCACGCTTTGCTGTAGAAAAGGTGTTTGCCGACAATGCCACTATCTTCACCCGCTTGGGATTGGACGAGAAAAACATTTATTTCGGCAATTCTTTGGGCTTCTGCAAGGCTCTTGACAAGCAGACACATAAAGTAAAATGGGAATATAAAACCGCAGCGATGCTTTATTCGCGCCCAGCGGTTGACCGCAAATATGTGGTGTTGCCAACAGCCGACCGCCGCTTGGTATGGCTCGACAAGAAATCGGGCAAAGAAACATACGCTTTCAATGCCGATGGCCCCTATGTGGCTGATGGTGTGATAGAAAAAGGCATCCTTTACCAAGGAGGCTATAAGACATTCCAAGCATGGGACATCGCAAAGCACAAATTGGTGTGGCGCTTCGACGACATCGACAACTATTGCCAAGCAGCCCCTGTGGTTGATGGCGGCGATGTGATTTTTGGCGCATGGGACACCTATTTGCGTTCGCTCAACAAAAAAAGCGGCAAGCTCCAATGGAAGTGGAACAACGGTAAGACTGTGAACCTCTTCAGCCCAGGCAACGTGGTGCCAGTGGTTACTGCCGACAAGGTGGTGGTTGTGGCTCCAGACCGTGTGGCAACAGCCGTTGACAGAAAAAGCGGCAAGCAGATTTGGCGCGAAAAGAATGAGAATAAAGTTCGTGAAAGTTTAGGCCGCAGCGAAGACGGAAAAGTGGCTTATGCCAAGACCATGGACGGCGAGTTGGTGGCTATGAGCACCGAAGGCAACAGTTACAAGCTCCTTTGGAAAACCGACCTCGGTATAGGTTATGAGCATGCTCCATGTATCGTGATTGAGCACGATGGATTCGTGTATGCCGGTAGCCGCCACGGCCAGCTCTCAATCGTAGATGCCGCCACCCACCAGCTTGTGGTTTCTTACCCAATGGGCACAAGCGAAGTGAATGGTTTTGAGGTAGATGCCAATGGCGATGTGTATTGCTCGCTGATTGAAGGCACTATTTTCAAAATCACAAGGAAATAGGGCGTTTGCGAATGTTGTAAAAAATCATTATTTTTGCAAAGTGTAAGTATTTGCCATTGTGGCTTCCACGTGGCAAATACTCCAATTATACTGAATTATGAAGAAGAAAGTAATGCTCGTTTTTGGAACTCGTCCCGAAGCCATCAAAATGGCTCCACTCGTGAAGGAGTTTCAGAAGCGTCACGAAGAAGTCGATACCATAGTGTGTGTTACTGGTCAGCACCGTGAGATGCTTGACCAGGTGCTGGAGATATTTGATATCACCCCCGACTACGACTTGAATATCATGAAGTCGGGTCAAGATTTATACGATATTACCTCTCGTGTGCTTTTGGGAATGCGTGATGTGCTCAAAGAGGCGCAGCCCGATGTGGTGCTTGTGCATGGCGACACCACCACCAGCATGGCAGCCGCTTTGGCAGCATTTTACCAGCAGATTCCCGTGGGACATGTGGAAGCAGGCTTGCGCACGCACAACATCTACAGCCCTTGGCCTGAGGAAATGAACCGTCAGATTACGGGTCGCATTGCCACATTCAACCTTTCGCCCACACCGCTCAGCCGCCAGAATTTACTTGACGAGGGAGTGGGGGAAGAAAAGATTATCGTGACAGGCAACACTGTGATTGACGCGCTTCACATGGTGGTGGACAGAATTAAAAACGACACCACACTCTCTGCCTCATTGTCGGCTCGCCTAAAAGAGCAGGGCTACGATGTGGACCGACTCGACGACGGCACACGCCGCCTTGTGCTGATTACCGGTCACCGTAGAGAAAACTTCGGAGAAGGCTTCAAGAACATCTGCAATGCGATTAAGACCTTGAGCGAAAGTTATCCGAATGTGGATTTCGTGTACCCGATGCACCTCAATCCCAATGTGCGCCGACCCATCAAAGAAGTGTTTGGCGACAGCATCGACGCTTCCAGCAACTTATTCTTCATCGAGCCGCTTGAATATCTCAACTTCGTGTATCTGATGGAGAAATCAAGCATTGTGCTTACCGACAGCGGCGGCATTCAGGAGGAAGCTCCTGGGCTTGGAAAACCGGTGCTCGTGATGCGCGACACCACTGAGCGTCCAGAGGCTCTTGATGCAGGCACGGTGAAGCTGGTCGGCACCGACTATGCGAAAATCGTGTCAAACATGCAGCTGCTGCTGGATTCGAAAGAACAGTATGAAAAGATGAGCAAGGCAATAAATCCTTACGGTGATGGATTGGCTTGTGGAAGAATCGTGGAACATATTATAGAATCAATCAAAAAGTAATCAAAATGAAAGGAAAAATTCTTGTTACTGGCGGCTTGGGATTTATCGGTTCCCACACCACCGTGGAATTGCAACAAGCAGGTTACGAAGTTGTGATTATCGACAACTTGTCGAACAGCAACATCGAAGTGCTTGACGGTATTGAGAAAATCACAGGCATTCGCCCAGTGTTTGTGGAGGGTGACTGCACAAATATCGACACTCTGCACGAATTGTTCAAGGCAAACTCTGGCATCAACGGCATCATCAATTTTGCCGCAAGTAAGGCAGTGGGCGAGTCGATCCACAAACCTATTCTCTATTACCGTAACAACCTCAACATTCTCATCAACTTGCTCGATTTGATGCCTGTTTACGGTGTGAAAGGCTTTGTGTTCTCTTCTTCTTGCACCGTGTATGGCGAACCAGATAAGAATCCTATCACAGAAGACGCTCCAACCAAGAAGGCAACTTCACCTTACGGTGCAACCAAGCAGATGAGTGAAGACATCATTGCCGACGTGGTGAAGAGCGGTGCGCCAATCAAGGCTATTTTGCTGCGCTACTTCAACCCAATCGGTGCGCATCCATCGGCAGAAATTGGCGAATTGCCAAACGGTGTGCCACAAAACCTTGTTCCTTATCTCACCCAGACTGCTATTGGCGTGCGTAAGGAATTGAGCATCTTCGGCGACGATTACGACACCCCCGACGGCTCTTGCATTCGCGACTTCATCAACGTGGTTGACCTTGCGAAAGCTCACGTTGTGGCACTTGCGAGAATGCTTGAGGACAAGAGCGACGAAAAGCTCGAAGTGTTCAATATCGGAACAGGAGAGGGCCTGTCGGTTCTCCAACTTCTCCACGCATTTGAAAAGGCTACTGGCGTAAAGGTTCCACACAAGATTGTGGGCCGTCGCGAAGGCGATATCGTGAAGATTTGGGCCGACCCAAAGAAGGCTAACGAAGTGCTCGGCTGGAAGGCTCAAGAGTCGATTGAAGACACCATGCTCAGTGCCTGGAATTGGCAAAAGAAGCTCAGAGAGCGTGGCGTGATGTAAGAAATTGCAAAATAATACTTAAAATAGCGTCGTCCAAGTGAGTTTGGACGACGTTTTTTGTTGAATTGTCGGCAATAATTTGTATATTTGTAAGTTAAAAATATACAGGTTTTACAACAAGCGAATATTAATAAATTCAAATTTATAGCATATATGAGATTCAACATTCAAAGTAAGCTTTTACTTTCTCACCTTTCAGCAGTGAGTAAGGTAGTGAATTCCAAAAACAAGCTGTCGATTCTCGACAATTTCTTGTTCAACCTTGAAGGCGACAAATTGGTGATTACTGGTAGCGATCAGGAAACTACGCTTACCACCAATGTGCAGGTGCAAAACCCTGAAGGCTCAGGAAAGTTTGCTGCAAATGTGAAGAAACTTCTCGACCTTCTCAAGCAACTTCCCGACTTGGCACTCACATTTGATGTGAACGATGAGAATCTTGAAATCAACATCACTTATCTTCACGGTAAATTCAACTTCATTGGCGTGAACGGCAATGAATTCCCTGTGAAGGCTGCGAGCGAAGAAGAACCAAAGCACTTGACTCTGCCTTGCAAAACTGTGGTTGAGGGTATTCAACAAACAATCTTCGCTGTAGGCGTTGAGGAAATGCGTCCGGTGATGATGGGCATTTTCTGGGACATCAAGCCCGATGAAATCGTGTTTGTGGCATCTGACACCCACAAGTTGGTGCGCTATCGCAAACTCAATATCCAAACAGGTCACGAACTCTCGTTCATTCTCCCAACCAAGCCTGCCGCAATTTTGAGCAGTATTCTTGAAAAGAAAGATGGTGATGTGAATATTACTGTAGATAGCAAGAGTGCCACTTTCGAGACAGCAGACTATACACTCACTTGCCGTTTCGTGAATGGTCGTTATCCTAACTACAACTCTGTGATTCCAACCACAAACCAATACAACGTGTCGATTGACCGTGTGCAATTACTCAACGCGCTCCGTCGTGTGTCGGTGTTCACCAGTTCAAGCGGTCTTGTGAAGTTGGAGATGCGCCCTGATGAAGTGCTGATGTCAACCCAAGATATTGATTACTCAACTTCTGCGGAAGAACGCATCGTTTGCGACTACAACGGTGTGGAAATGGCTATCGGCTTCAACGATGAGAATATCATCGACGTGCTTAACAACATCGACGCTGAAAATATCTCAGTTCAACTCATCGACCCAACAAGAGCAGGCCTGTTCCTTCCTGTTGAGCAGAAAGAAAATGAGGAACTGCTTGTTCTTCTTATGCCAATGATGCTTTAATAGCACAGACTTCACTCCAAAAAAATATAGAAATATCAAATGGAATTAAATTTGAAAAAGCCGTTAGTGTTTTTCGACCTTGAAACCACAGGGTTGAATATCACTTCCGACAAAATAGTGGAAATTTCGTATATCAAAGTGTTTCCCAACGGCACTGAAGAATCAAAGACCCTTCGTGTGAATCCGGGAATGCACATCCCTGAACAGGCTACAGCCGTTCACCACATTACCGACGACGACGTGAAGGATTGCCCCACATTCAAGCAGGTGGCACGCTCACTGGCATCGGTGTTTGAGGGTAGTGATGTGGCAGGCTTCAACAGCAACCGCTTCGACATTCCCATGCTTCAGGAGGAATTTCTGAACGCTGGCGTGGATTTCGATTTCTCGAAGCGCAAGTTTGTTGATGTTCAGACCATTTTCCACAAAATGGAGCAACGCAATCTTGTGGCAGCCTACAAGTTTTATTGCGGAAAAGATTTGGAAGGCGCACATTCTGCCGATGCCGACACAAGAGCCACCTACGAGGTGCTCAAAGCGCAATTAGATAAGTATCCATCGCTGCAAAACGAGGTTGAGTATCTTTCTGCCTTTTCTACCCAAAACAAGAATGTGGACCTTGCAGGCCGATTCGTGTTTGATGACAAGGGCGTGGAAGTGTTCAACTTTGGCAAACACAAAGGAATGTCGGTTGCGGAAGTATTGGCTAAAGACACCGGCTACTATGGTTGGATGATGAAGGGCGACTTCCCACAAGACACAAAGAATGTGTTGACCAAAATTTACTTTAAAGTTCATACAAGCAAATAACTTTGAAAATTGAAATTCCACTTATGAACATTCGTCGTATTTTTTCATTGTTGGTAGCCGTGGTGTGTGTGGGAGCTTGCGCTTTCGCACAGGAGTTGAATTGCGAGGTTGAAATCAACAGCAGTAAGATTCAGAACGCAAATAAAGAAGTGTTCACCACACTCCAGCAGGCCATTTCCGAGTATATGAACACCACCAAGTGGACTGATGCTCAGTTTGGCAATAATGAAAAAATTCAGTGCAAATTGTTTTTGACGGTGAACACCTACGACGATGGCAGTGGAAAGATGACAGGCGACTTGCAAATCCAGTCGCAACGCCCGGTGTATAACAGCTCTTACACCACCACAATTATCAATTTCAAAGACACGAAAGTGGAGTTCACTTACGAGCAAAATGAGCCTTTGGTGTATTCCGAGCAGGATATGCAAAGCAATTTGACAGCGATTCTCAATTTTTACGCATTTATGATTATCGGTATGGATTTTGACACTTTCTCGATGAGAGGTGGCGACCCATATTACGAGAAAGCGGCAAATGTGGTGAGGATGGCTCAAAGTAGTGGCGAAAGTGGCTGGAAAGCGTTTGAGGACACCAAAAACAGAAGTGCTGTGCTCAGTGCCTACACCGACAAGGCCACTTCGGGCATTCGTGAAGTGCTCTACAATTACCACCGGCTTGGGCTCGACCAGATGGTGGTGAGTGCCGACAAAGGTAGGCAAGTGATTACGCAATCGTTGGAGATTTTGAAGAAAATCTACGATGTGGCACCTATGTCGGTGTGCTTGTCGATGTTTAAAGACGCAAAACTCGATGAACTGGTGAATGTGTACTCCAAAGCTAATCTTACGGAGAAGGCTTCGGTGTATGAAACGCTCTATCCATTGTGGCCAACAGAGCAAGCTCGACTGGACAAAATCAAGAAAGAACAACAAAACGACTAATAGCGCATAATGCTTACTCGACTGCATATATCTAACTACGCACTGATCGATGAACTTGAAATCAAGTTTGATAACGGGCTTACCATTATCACTGGTGAAACTGGTGCCGGTAAGTCGATTATCTTGGGTGCCTTATCCCTGATTTTGGGCGAGCGTGCCGAAGCGCGTTCGGTGCGAAACCCAGAGAAGAAAGTGGTGGTAGAGGCATCATTCGACATCTCTGCCTATGCGCTGGAAGGTTTTTTCGCAGAGAATGAAATTGACTTTTGGGAAGAAGAGTGCATCGTGCGTCGTGAAATTAGCGCAACTGGGCGTTCGCGAGCCTTTGTCAACGACACGCCTGTGACTATTTCGGTGCTGAAAGACCTCACATCGCGCCTTGTGGATATTCATTCGCAGCATAGCAATATGCTCCTTTCAAAACCTGCGTTTCAACTGTCGGTTTTAGATAGTATTGCTGATAATAAAGAAGTGGTTTCAAAATATAATGTTGGATATGTATGCTATAAAAAACTACAGGAGCAACTTCTTGAAAAGCAAAACGAATACGAGAAAAGCAGGGCAGAGGAAGATTATATCCGCTTTCAACTCAACCAGTTCGCTGATTTGAAACTCACAGAGAATGAAGATATTGAACTTGAGAATCTTCAGAAAAAGTTGAGCAATGTGTCGGAAATTAAGCAAAATTTGTGGCAGATTAGCTCTACTTTGAATGGTGAGGAAAATTCAATTCTTGAGCAACTGAAAGTGGTGGCGCAGCGCATTCAAAGCACGGAACGCAACCTTTCAGAAATTGAGGGAATGGGCGAGCGTGTGCAGTCGGCATTAGTGGAGTTGAAAGACATCGCCCAGTCGGTGTCGTATGTCGATGACCAACTGGTTGACGACCCACGCCAACTCGAAGAGGTGGAAATGCGCCTAAACTCCATTTATGAGCTGGAGAGAAAGCACAATGCCGCATCGGTAAATGAACTGTTGGCTATTCAGCACAAGTTTGAAAATCAACTATCGCTGATTGACAATAGCGAAAACCAGATTGCGGAAATTGAGGCGAAATTGAAGATTCAAAAAGCGAAGGTGAAAGAACTGGCTTTGACACTGTCGGAAACCAGAAAAAAAGCGGCACAGCTTTTTGTGGCAGATTTGCAACCCTTGGCTCAGACCTTGGGTATGCGCAACTTGGCTTTCGACATCAAGTTCACTGCCACCGACTATACAGCAAACGGAGCTGATGCGGTGGGATTTCTGTTCGCCTTCAATAAAAATCAAACGCTGCTCCCTGTCAAAGACACGGCATCGGGTGGCGAAATTTCACGACTGATGCTGTGCATCAAGTCGATTATTGCCCGCTCAATGAGTTTGCCCACCATCATCTTTGATGAAGTGGACACTGGAGTGTCGGGCGATGTGGCTAACAAAATAGGGGAGATGATGGGAGAAATATGCAAGCGCATTCAGGTGCTTGCCATTACCCATCTTCCACAAGTGGCTGCACATGCCCACCATCACCTGATGGTGTATAAGGCTGATGATGAAAACTCTACACTCACTCATGTGAAGGCACTGAACGAGGAAGAACATGTGCTTGAAATCGCAAGAATGTTGAGTGGTAAAGATGTGAATCAGGCAGCAATCGAAAATGCAAAATCTTTAATTGGAATAAATAAATGATAGACAAATCCCAAGTTGTATTCGGCATTCGTGCTGTAATAGAAGCAATTGAATCGGGAAAGCAGGTCGACAAGGTGCTGATGAAAAAGGACCTTGGCGGAGAACTTGCTCGCGAGTTGCTGAGTGTGACTCGTGAATACAATGTGCCGGTTCAGCGTGTGCCGGTAGAACGTATAAATAAGGTGACTCGCAAAAATCACCAAGGCGTAATAGCGTTTATGGCAGCCGTGGATTATTACCATGTAGATGATATAGTGCCAGCGTTGTACGACGAAGGCATTAATCCGCTTGTGGTGGTGCTCGACGGTGTGACCGATGTGCGCAATTTCGGTGCGATAGCCCGTACATGCGAGTGTGCTGGCGTGAATTGCATCGTGATTCCGGAACGCAACAGCGTGAGTGTGAATGCTGATGCTGTTAAAACCTCTGCCGGAGCTTTGAATTATCTGCCAGTGTGCCGTGAGCGCAACCTGGTGAAAGCTGTGCAATATCTGCGCGACAGCGGTTTCAAAGTGATGGGTGCATCTGAGAAAACCGACTTGAACTATACAAAAGCCGATTTCACCGGACCTGTAGCCATTGTGCTTGGTGCCGAAGATACCGGCATTTCCACCGATGTGCTGAAACTTTGCGACACACTTGTGGCTATTCCCGAATTTGGGCAAATCAATTCGCTCAACGTGTCGGTTGCCGGTGGTATTATGATTTATGAAGTGGTTCGTCAGCGACTTAACGACGGTCAAAACGTAAATTCATAAAGTTTTATTTGACTGAAAACCGATTTTAGGGTAACTTTGCAAAAAAATTATATTTAGATGATAAATCGTGTCCTTATAAGAGCAAAAGTCGTACAAATGCTGTACGCCTACATGGTTTCAAAAGGCGCCATGACTTTAACAACGGCTAAGAAAGAATTGACAAAGAGTCTCGACAAGTCGTATGAACTCTACAATGCGTTGTTGAAGTTGATGATTGAACTCACCGATGTTCAAGATTTGCGTCTTGACGAAGCCAAGCACAAGTTCCTCCCAACCGAGGAAGACTTGAACCCAAATATGCGTTTTGTGGAAAACGAGTTCGTGAAAAGACTTCGTGCCGACCAAACACTTGCCGACTTTGTGGACGACAAGAAAATCAACTGGCGCGACGACGAACTCTTTGTTCGCTTGCTTCTTGATAAGATTCTCCGTTCGGAAGAATATCAGGAATATATGGAAATGCCTAAGACCTCTCTCGTGCGTGACGGCGAGGTGTGGTACCAATTAATGAAAAAAGTGGTGCTCCCCGACGAGAATTTGCTTGAGCATCTTCAGTCAATGAGCGTTTATTACACTGATGATGACTTGCAAATCATTGGTCAGTTTGTGATGAAGACCATTCGACGCTTCGAAGACGAAGAGGCACAGCCAATCCTTCCTCAATACAAGAACGATGACGACAGCAAATTTGGCGAGCAGCTGTTCTCAAAGGCTGTGGCTGAAATGGAGGAAAACAATTCGTACATCGACCAGTTTGTGAAAACAGAAAAGTGGGATGTGGAACGAATTGCACTGATGGACCGTGTGGTGATGTGCACTGCGCTGACTGAAATCCGCAACTATCCAAGCATTCCTGTGAATGTGTCGCTCAACGAATACATCGAACTTGCCAAGGACTACAGCACTCCACGAAGCGGCCAGTTTGTGAATGGTATTTTGAACGCTGTGGTGAATAAACTGCGTGCCGACAAGGTGATTATTAAATAGACATTATTAATTAAATAAAATTATAAAGTATGGTATTGAATTATATTTTACTTGATGCTGCTGCCGCACCTGCTTCTTCGGGTGGTATGGGTAGCATTATTATGATTGTGGCTCTTATCGCTATTTTCTATTTCTTTATGATTCGCCCACAAAGCAAGAAGCAAAAAGAAATGAAGAAATTCCGTGAAGGTTTGAAGTCGGGCGACAAAGTGATTACCGCTGGGGGTATCCACGGCCGTATTCGTGAAATCAAGCAAAATGGTACAGTGCTTTTGGAAATCACTGATGGCGTGAAGATTGTGATTGACGCAACTATGATCTACCCATCAATGCAAGACGCTATCCAAACAGGCTCTGAAGTAAAGAAAGATTAATTGTAACTCTGATAATGGTCGGTTTTGGCGTGGCTATATGCCCTCGTAAAACCGACCAATCACATTTTTTTCTTGAGCAGTGGAGATAATCAAAAAAATACAGAAAAGTTTCCCAGCAAATAAAGCCGCCTATAAAGTGGTTTTATTGTATGGGTACTTTTTTTTGTTTTCTTTCTTCGCTTGGGGATTCACGAAGTCGTACACTGGCGATGTGACGCTGAATCTGGTGATTACTGGTGTGCCCGACGAGGTGGTTGTGATTGATTCAATTCCAAGTCAGGTGACCGTGCCCATGGAGGGAAAAGTGTTCTTTCATGTGTATTATAAGTTTTTCCGACCAGATGTCAACATCAACTTCCTCTCCAAGTTTCAGAAAGCAAATTCGGAATTGGTGATTTCGCTCGACGATATTTATGCTTCACTGAACTTGAACTCACTGTATCGCCCCACCAACATGTCGAAAATTCAGCCAGGATTTCCCTTGGTGCTGACGGTGGTTGCTCACGAGGGCAAAAAAGTGCCAGTCACTTTTGGCAACAGTATCAATCTGCAATTCAATCCAGTGACCATGTCGCTCGTCAACTGGCCTGTGTGCACGCCCGATTCGGTGGTGGTGTATGCCAAGAGCGAACTGCTGGAAACGGTGGATTCGGTGTCGCTCGACCCATTCACTGTGAACGATTTTTCCGACACATTGATGACGGTGAATTTGAGACCAATCCCTGGGGCGAGATTCCAAACCACAAAGGTGCGACTCCGCCTTGATTTGGAGAAAAACTATCTCAAGCGTGCCACAATCGATGTGGAACCAAAGGAAGTGAAAGGCATAAAAATCCAATATCACCCATCTACTGTTGACATTCTGTATTATGTGCCAGAACGCTTCTATAATGCGAAAGCACCAACTATTGCGGTGTTTGCCGACGATATTGACTTGACTAAAAAGTCGGGCAAAGTGGCTGTCCGTAAGGCAGAGGAATTCCCCCACAGAAAGATTTACAAGATATTGAGAGACTCTGTGACTTGGACGGTGAAATGATATTCCAAACTTATGATTGTTGCTATAACAGGAGGAATAGGAAGTGGTAAGTCGGTAGTGTCGCAGGTGTTGCGCCTATTGGGCTATCCTGTGTATGACTGCGATGCCAATGCGAAGCGACTGATGAACGATTCGGTGGCATTGCGCGAAAGTCTTGTGAAGCGGTTCGGGACTGACCTGTATCGCCAAGGCGCATTCAATGCTCAATATCTTTCCTCAATCGTGTTTGCTGACCAATCGGCGTTGGCAGATCTCAATGCCATTGTTCACCCTGCCGTGAAGGCCGACATACAGGCTTGGTGGCGTGAAAAGGGCGGACTGGTGTTTGTGGAAACTGCCATTCCCTATTCGAGTGGCGTGCATCAGATTGTGGATAAAATATGGAAAGTAACCGCACCCACAGAGGTGAGGGTGGAGCGAGTGATGGCTCGTAACGGAATGACGAGGGCGCAAGTGGAGCAGCGCATCGCCTCGCAAGTGTCGGAGGAAGTGCAGAGCGATAAAGACGTGGCTATAATCAACGATGGCACCACGGCTGTGATACCACAAATTGTGGAAAACCTCAAATTGTTAAAGTAACTTTACACGGGCTTTATATCTTCATGAAATATACTGATATTTGATTATTTTCATTAACTTTGTAGTATAATCATTTTTTAAAAGACAGATAAAATAAACGTAATATTTATGTTGAAAACTATTTTAAGCATTTCTGGCAAACCAGGTTTGTACAAACTCATTTCATACGGAAAGAATATCGTAATTGTTGAAAGTTTGATTGACAAAAAAAGAACACCAGCTCACTCTCGTGACAAAATCATCTCGTTGGGTGATGTTGCTATCTACACTACTGGTGACGATAAGCCTCTTGCAGAAGTGCTCGAAGCAGCATACGCAAAATATCCAGAAGGCGTGAACGCCGCAGACTATAAGACAGACGAGAAACTTGCTGAATTCATGTCGTCAGTGCTCCCAGAATATGATGAGGAGCGTGTTTACAAAACCGACATCAAGAAACTGATCACTTGGTTCAACATTCTCGTAAAGGCAGGTTACACATCTTTCGTGGAAAAGGAAGAGGCTGAAGCTCCTGCTGAAGAAGAAAAGTAATCATTTTACATAAACGAATGCTAAAGAAAGGTGTAAGGCTTCCTGAAGTCGGTGCTTTCTTTAGCATTTTTTGTTTTTTGACATGCACATTTTTGACATGCACAGAATCAATATGAAAAATAGCGTAAAGTTTTTGCCAATGCTGCTGGTGATGGTGGCGTTGATGCTTGGGTCGTGTCATACCAAAAAGACTACTACAACCTATAAGCCTGGCACAAGCCGCCCAGTGAAAATTCCCGATGAGTGGCGCACACTTGACATCAGTTTGAGCGCGAGCGACAACAAAAAACTTTATCGTGAAATTAAAGGTTGGTTAGGCACGCCTTACCAATACGCGGGCAACACCAAGCGAGGTGTGGACTGCTCAGGATTCGTGCTTCAAATCTATAAAGCTGTGTATAAAAAGCCAATAGAACGAAATTCGGCTAAGATTTTCGAGAAAAACTGTAAGTTGATTGATGTTGACGACCTCCGAGAAGGCGACCTCGTGTTTTACTGCACATCAAGAAATACCAAAAAAATCAACCATGTGGGCATTTATTTGAAAGATAATAAATTTGCACACGCGTCATCGTCAAGTGGCGTGAAAATTAGCGATATTACCGAAGATTATTTCATCAACCACTTTTATGCCGCTGGGCGAGTGGTGAGGTAGTGTGATTGCTTAGTCTATTATTAAAGATTTCTCTCTCAAATTCAGACACTTGATGCCCAATCTGCGGCATTGGTCGATGATGCTTGGTGTGTTTGGCTCATACACATTGCCCGAAATCACCATGTGGTTGATGTTGTAGAGGCGTGCCAAATCTTCTACCGTGCCATTGAATCGCTTTGTGATTACGCAGAAATCGATATTCACTTTCTTTTCCCCTGTGATTTTCTTCCAACGATTGTTGCCTGCCATAAGAATGGTGTGGCTGAATATGCGTGCGTATGGCGAGCGGAGTGCCACATTTTGGATTTTCGAAGAATCGTTGGCTTCCGTAAAGGTGTCAATGCCGTGGGCTGCAAAGAAACCTGTGTGTTGCCGTCTGAAATCTTCGGGCTTAAATTTACTGCCGTCGTCGGGCGTCCAGTAATACGCATTGCCGTCTTGGTAGAAAACGATTGGTGTGCAATCGTAGGCATTAAATGCGACACACCCTGAAGTGGGGAAACTGTTGAGCGTGAGCGTGTGCAGAACCACCGCAAAAGCGCAGTTTGCGATGCACAGATTCATATAAAGCCACTTTCTGCGTTTGATAAACAGCGTCAGGAATGTGATGCAGATGAAATAGAATAACACATCGTATTCGCTGAAATACACCTCTTTAGCGACCGAGAATGGCAGTTGCGATATGTGCCGTGCTACGGAATTGGCATAGGTGACCAGCATATCGGCAATGTGGTTTAGTGCATCAATGTTCATATCGCCGCACGCCAGCAGAATAATTAGCACCGCAATACCCATAAAAATCGGGAATATTGGCAGTATTAGCGCATTTGAAATAAACCCTGCCCACGATATGGTGTGGAAATAATACGCCGTGAGCGCAATGGTTGCGCCCATCGCTATAACTGATGTGACGATGAGCGTGATAAGGTAGCGAAGCCACTTCCTTTTCGTCTTGATTTGTTTGTTGGAAGGTGAGAGAATGAGAATAAACAGCACAGTGATGAAACTGAGCTGAAATCCCGCATTGAAGAGCGATTCGGGTGAGAAAGCGAGAATCAGTAGCGCTGATGCCATCAATGAATTGACAGCCGTAGCCTTTCTCCCGAAAATAAATGTGGCAAATGTGAAAGTAATCATCACGGTGGCACGCACTACCGAAGGAGGGAGCCCTGTGAGCACATCGTAGAAAATGACAATTACTACCGAAAGGACGAAGCGGAGTTTCTTTAGTTGGTAAAAGTCTAATGGCCATAGCAGTAGCCATATAAATATCATAATGATGCCGATGTGAAGTCCGCTCAACGCCAGCACATGCGATAAGCCAGCGTAGGAGTATTCGCTCCGTGTTTGTTGGTCGATATGTTTCCTATCACCCAACAGCAGCGCAATGATGTAGTGCTTGGTTTCCAGCGACAGGGTGGTTCGATGGATTGAGGCGATGATTCTTTTTCTGGCGTTGGTCATCAAGTTTCCAAAGGTGTCGGTATGACCATATTTTGTGACTGCTTTAGCGTCGATATGCTGCTGATAAATGATGCCCTTTCTCTTTTGGATTAAAGCGAAGTCGGTGTCTTCGGGCATGTTTGGATTGCTGATTCTCTGGAGTTTTACCACGAAAGCCACGTTGTCGCCTTCCGTCAGGCTATAATTGCAGCCTTTGGTGGTGAGCAGAATGGTGCTGCCTTGTGCGTGCGAACTAAGCATATCCACAGTCATATACATGGACCTTTCCTTAAAGTCGATGCTTTCGATTCTGCCGTAGCCCAATTTGCTGTTGGTTTGCGAGAGGTTGAGCACCGAGGGCTGATGAATGGAGTAGATGGTCCACCCCAGTGCTAATGAGATAATAATGATAGGAATAATCGAGAATGGGCGAACCTTGCTTCTGCTTTCTGGAGTGCGAGAAAGCATACTCATCATAATGGCGATAGCGCACCCAATGATGGCAAGCGATACGGTAGCAAGAATGGGGACTGGTGGAAAATAATTACCCAAAACAATTCCCCCACCAAAAGGAACAACGATGCGGGTTATAGGGATTTTCGATAGGGGAGAACTGCCCATTTATACATTTATAAATGTGTAGGCACTATTTCGTCCAAATATCGTAGGCTGCGAAGGCTTGAAGGAGAAGCATTTCCAGCCCGTTTTTCACTTCTGCGCCAGCCGCCTTTGATTTTTGCATAAATAATGTGATGTCGGGGTTGTATATCAAATCGTAGCACAAATGGCTTTTGCACAAAAAGCGATAAGGGAAGTCGGGACAAGTGTCGGTGTGGGGGAACATGCCAAGAGGGGTGGCGTTCACGATGATTTTGTGCTCGTTCACCATGGCTTTGGTGAGTTCGTCGTAGGTGTGGGTGGCTGCGGATTTCTGGCGAGAAACGAGCATCACCTCAATGCCTAATTTGCGCAGCGCATAGGTCACCGCTTTCGATGCGCCGCCAGTGCCCAGTACCATCGCTTTTTTGCGGTTTTCATTCACGAAAGGCTCAACCGACTTCATAAAGCCGATAGTGTCGGAATTGTAACCACGAAGTTCCACGTCGTTATCCTTTGGCCCACGCGTGATTTTAATCACATTCACAGCACCAATGGCTTTCGCAGCATCGTCGATTGATGTGAGGTAGGGGAGCACCTGCTCCTTGTAGGGATATGTCACGTTAAGTCCACAGAGATTTGGATATTCGGCAATCACCTCCATGAGGTCGCCAATATCCTCAATTTCAAAATTCATGTATTCGGCATTGATATTCTCCGACTCGAATTTCTCGTTGAAATACTCCATTGAGAACGAGTGTCCCAACGGATAGCCAATTAAGCCGTACAATTTTTTTTCATTTTGAAATGAGTCCATCGCTGTTTTGCTTTAAGTGGTTATTATTTTTGCAAATTTACAACAAAAAAATTAATACACATTTCTTTTTAGAATGATTTATTTCAGCAAAAAACCACTTTTGTCTTGTTATGGAATAGTGGTATTACCCTTTTTATTGCTATCTTTGCACGATATTGAAAAAAACAGCACATATTATTTAATTAGATATGAACCCAACATCTAAAAAAAATGTTTTGATAGGTCTCACTGTGGTTGTGAGCATTTGCATCCTTTATTGGGGCATTGAATACTTAAAAGGCATCAATTTGCTGAAGCCAGCGAACTTCTATTATGCTAAATTTGAAAAAGTGAATGGACTTACGGTGGCTTCTCCTGTGACGGTGAATGGCTTCAAGGTGGGTCAGGTGCGCGAAATCACTTACGACTATGATACCAACCAGATTTCGGTGGAGTTGAGTTTTGAGAAAGGCTTAAAAATTCCAGATGGATCTACCATCACATTCTCCAACGAACTGCTTGGCGCAGCAGCATTGCAACTGAATTTGGGTGCAAGCAAAACCTACATGGAGGTGGGCAGCGTGATTCCTACACAAATGCAAGAAGGATTGATGGACAAGGTGGGCAACGATATGATGCCGGCGCTGGTGTCGATTCTCCCGAAGGTGGACTCGATAGTGGGAAGTGTGAATCAGATTCTCGCAAATCCAGCCATTGCCGCTTCGGTGACTCGCTGCGACGCCATCACTCGCGAACTCGCTGCCAGTTCAGCACAACTCACAGAACTGATGGCAAGCCTCAATAAGGCGATTCCTGGAATGGTTCACAATGCCAACGGAGTGCTCGCTAATGCAAATGCGCTTACTGGCGACTTGCGAACCACCACAGGCAACTTGAACACGATTACCGGTAATTTGAAAGAACTGCCATTAGACACCACTTTGAATCGCATCAATGCCACTTTGGCAAATGTTCAACGCTTGACAGCCAAACTCAACAATGAAAACTCCTCTTTGGGTATGCTCCTTAATGATAAGAAACTTTATCAAAATGCCACAAGCACAGTGGCAAGCCTTGATTCCCTCTTGCAAGATGTAAAGAAGCACCCTAAGAAATATGTGACGATAAAAGTATTTTAAATTCCAAAAATAACGAGTGCGGCGTTGTTTGGAATTATTCCGAATAACGCCGCACTCGCTTTTTTATGCTTTTCTATCAATGTTGCGTTCAAAACGGCTTTTTGCCAATCGCCATTTTTCTAAAGAAAATTAAACAAATGTTCTAAAGTGTTGATAGATAGTCTTTTCAACTGTTACGAATTTTAAAACTGTCGATTTTACCCACTTTTGGCTTAAGTGTCTGTTTATCACCTATAATAGGATTGTTTTCAAAAAAACAAATTTTAAAACGAGTTTTTTTTCAGAAAAAACACTATAATTTTGTATTGTTGTAAAAATGCCCCATTCTGAAATTAATGATTAAAAACAGCCCACATATCGAGCAATGGAACAAGTGTCTTCAGTACTTGAAAGACAACCTTTCGACCGAGCAATATAATGCTTGGTTTGCTCCCATTAGTGTGGTTGATTTCAAAGATGGAGCGTTGACTTTGCGAGTTCCTTCACAGTTCTTCATCGAGCAGATTGAGGAGCGCTACTGTCCTGTGATGTTGTCCGCTTTGCGAAAGGTGTATGGCAGCGAATTTAAGAAGTTATATTATAGTGTGGAAGTTGCCGCAAAGGAAACCGTGACAATGGCCGACGACAACGCCAGCGTTATGCTCAAAAAGCGCATGTCGCCCAACTTCCACTATCAGGAGGCGCAAAACGATATTGACCCTCAACTCAATCCCCGTTACACCTTTGAGAACTATTGCGGAAGCATGAGCAACAAGCTCGCAGTGAGTATTGGTATGGCGATTGCCACTAACCCTGAATGTAAGACGTTCAATCCGATGTTTGTGTTTGGCCCTACTGGTGTGGGAAAAACACACCTCATTCAGGCTATTGGTATCAAAATGAAAGAGAATAATCCACGCTTGCGCGTGCTTTATGTCACTTCGCGTATTTTTGAGAACCAATACTCTATTGCAGTTAGAAGCAACAAGGTGCCCGACTTCATCAATTTCTACCAAAGCATTGATGTGTTGATTATCGACGATATTCAGGAATTGGCAGGTAAGCAGGCTACCCAAAACACATTCTACCATATTTTCAATTCACTTCACGGTCGTGATAAGCAGCTGATTATGTCGAGTGACTGCCGTCCAAGCGAACTCGATGGCATGATTCCACGCTTGATTTCACGTTTTAAGTGGGGTATGACGGTGGAACTGTCGAAACCAGACTACGAGTTGCGCAAAGATGTACTCGAATTGAAGGCTTCGCAAGACGGTTTGGCATTCTCCGACGATGTGCTTGAGTTTATCGCCAACAATGTGACCGACAGCATTCGTGAACTGGAAGGCGTGGTGGTGTCGCTGCTGGCACATGCCATGATGCTCAATCAGGAAATATCTGTTGATTTGGCAAAGGCTGTGGTTGCCAACTCGGTGAAGTTGAATAAGCGTCAGGTGACCTTTGAACTGATAGCCGAGAAAGTGGCAAATCACTGCAATATTGATTCTGCGCTTCTTTACGGTCAGTCGCGTAAGCGCGAAATCTCCGACGCACGCCAACTTTTGATGTACTTTGCGAAGAAGGAAACGCAACTGTCGTCAACCAACATCGGCTTGCGATTGAACCGCAACCATGCCACCGTGCTTCATGCATGCAAACAGATTGAGCAACGCATCACAGTGGAAAAATCATTCCAAGAGGAAGTTCAGAAGATTCTCGAAGAATTACACCAGTAAAAATAGATGTTTACATAAATGAAAAGAGCGGTAATTAGTTGCCGCTCTTTTTTGTTATCGGTATGTGCGTAGGGGCATTCTGAAATATCCAGGCATATACTCCATTTCGAAATGGTCGGGAGATCCGTAAAGCAGAATAACATCATACTGCACGTTCACGTCCATTCTGCGGCACATTCGGCAATAAGCCCTCGAAGCGTTGATGAGATTGTTTTGCTTCTGTCGGTTGATGGCGCGCCGAGGGTCGTAGCCGTTTTTCTGGGATCGGGTTTTCACTTCCACAAAATGAAAAGTGCCGTTTCGCTCGGCAATAATGTCGACTTCAAGGTGGTTCATCGTCCAGTTTCTCTCCCTCACGATGAAGCCTTCTCTTATCAGAAATTCGTAGGCAAATTGTTCGCCAGCTGCGCCAAGTGTATTGTGTTGTGCCATTGTATCTTGTTTTGTGGTAAAATTACTAAAAATTAATTGATTTGGGGCTTTGAAAGGGTGTAATTTTTTTCGTAATTTTGTAGTTAAAATAAAATTGTAAATGAAGAATATTAGAAATTTTAGCATTATAGCGCATATCGACCATGGTAAAAGCACCTTGGCGGACCGACTGTTGGAATACACCAAGACCGTCGGCGGCAAGGAAATGCAAAATCAGGTGCTCGATAACATGGACTTGGAGCGAGAGCGTGGCATTACCATCAAGAGCCACGCCATTCAGATGGATTACGTTCAAGATGGCGAAAATTATACGCTCAATCTTATCGACACTCCAGGACACGTCGATTTCTCTTACGAAGTGTCGCGCTCCATTGCTGCGTGCGAGGGCTGTCTGCTGATTGTGGATGCCACTCAAGGCGTGCAGGCTCAAACCATTTCCAACCTTTACTTGGCCCTGGACAATGATTTGGAAATTATTCCAGTTATCAACAAGATAGATATGGAAAGCGCACACCCCGACGAGGTGGAAGATGAGATTGTGGAATTGCTTGGCTGCGCCCCCGAAGACATCATCAGGGCAAGTGCTAAAACCGGCGAGGGAATCCCTGAGATTCTGCAAGCCATCGTGGAGCGCATACCTGCTCCTAAGGGCGACCCTGAGGCTCCGCTTCAAGCGCTTATCTTCGACTCGGTATTCAATCCATTCCGTGGCATTATCGTGTATTTCAAGGTGATTAACGGTACAATCCATAAAGGCGACCTCGTGAAATTCGTGAACACCGGCTGTGAATACGACGTTGACGAGTTGGGTATCCTCAAGTTGAACCTTGAACCAAAGAATCAGGTGAGCGCTGGCAATGTGGGTTATATTATCAGTGGTATAAAAAACTCCACAGAGGTGAGAGTGGGTGATACCATCACACACACTGCACGCCCATGTGAGAAAGCGATTGCCGGATTCCAAGAGGTGAAGCCAATGGTGTTTGCCGGTGTTTATCCAATCGACCCCGAAGATTTCGAGAATCTCCGTGCGTCGCTTGAAAAACTCCAACTGAATGATGCCGCTCTCACATTCTCGCCAGAATCGTCGGTGGCTCTGGGCTTCGGTTTCCGTTGCGGATTCTTGGGCTTGCTTCACATGGAGATTGTGCAAGAGCGTTTGAGCCGCGAGTTCAATATGGAGGTAATCACCACAGTGCCAAACGTGTCCTATAAAGTATATGACAAGAAAGGCGAGGAGACCGAGGTGCACAACCCTGCTGGTTTGCCCGATCCTACACTGATTGAAAAGATTGAAGAGCCATATATCCACGCGTCAATCATCACGCTTTCGGAATATATGGGACCGATTATCACACTCTGTTTGGGTAAACGTGGTGTGCTCACCAAGCAGGAATACATTTCAGGTAATCGCTTGGAACTGTCGTTTGACATTCCTCTCGGTGAAATTGTGATCGACTTCTATGATAAGTTGAAGAGTATCTCAAAGGGCTATGCGTCGTTTGACTACTATATCAGTTCATATCGTGAGTCTAAGTTGATTAAGCTCGATATTCTTTTGAATGGCCAGCCTGTGGATGCATTGAGTTCGCTCACCCACGTTGACAATGCCGTGTCGCTTGGTCGCAGAATGTGCGAGAAACTGAAGGAACTGATTCCTCGCCAGCAATACGATATTGCGATTCAGGCGGCAATCGGTGCTAAAATTGTGGCTCGTGAAACTGTGAAACAGGTTCGTAAAGATGTGACAGCCAAGTGTTACGGTGGCGACGTGAGCCGTAAGCGCAAACTGCTTGAAAAGCAGAAAGCCGGTAAGAAGCGCATGAAGCAAATTGGCTCTGTGCAAGTGCCGCAAAAGGCATTCTTGGCAGTCTTGAAACTGGATTAATCAAAGGCACATATATGCAATAAAGAAAAAGTCGGCGATTTGCCGACTTTTTCTTGTATTTAACCCGTGGATTAATCAAATTTCATTGTGGTGGTTGGCTTGATGGTCGAGACGATGTGGCTTGGACCAATCAGGGCGATGTACGACATCACCACGATGCCGAGGTTGAGCAGTAGTAGGGCGGTGGCGTCGATTTCAATGGGGACGTATGACATATAGTATGCTTCTGGGTTCAATTTTATGATGTGGAAGCACTTTTGAACCAGTGCCAACCCTATGCCCAACACGTTGCCGATGATGATGGCGCGAATAATCAGTTTGCCTGTAAGGTAGATGAAGATTTTGCGAATCATGCCGTTTGAGCAGCCTAATGACTTTAACACGCCCACCATCCTAATTCGCTCAAGGATAATCATTAACAATGCGGAAATTAAAGTGAAAGATGAAACGATAATCATCAGTACGAGAATGATAATCACATTCATGTCAAGCATGCTTAGCCATGCGAAATACGACATATTGTTCTGTGTGATGGTGCTTACGGTGTGTAGGGTGGGGTAGTTGTGCTCAATCGTTGACTTGGCAAGGGCTGCGTAAAGCTGTTGAGCATCGCCACTCAAGTTGTCGGTGTTTCGGAGATTCACACCCACATAGTTGCCAGTGAAGCCGTTCCAGTCGTTCACACTTTGAAGCAATTTGATGTTGCCAATGATATATGATTTGTCGAATGCATCAAATTCCGTGTTGTAAATGCCCACAATAATAGAGCGGCGCGCCTTCACCTTGTTGTCTATGAAGTAGGAGAAGAGTTTATCGCCCACTTTCAGCCTGAGTTGGTCGCACAGTTTTTTCGACACGATGATTTCCCTTGTGTCGGCGGTGTCGGCAAGGTTGGGGAGGTGGCCCTCGGTGAGGCAAGCACTCAAATAGCTCCAGTCGTAGCCGTCGTCCACGCCTCTATACATCACGCCCTTGAAATCTTCGTCGGTTTTCAGAATAGCGGGTTTTTCCGCAATCAGGCTCATGCTTTGCACTTTGCCGAAGAACAGAGAATCGGACTGTATGCCATTAAACACCTCATGGGCATTGACGATGGAATAGTTGTCGTCCATGCCAAGCCCGGCGTTGCTCACCTTTAAGTGAGGGTTGATAGAGTATAATTTATGGGTGATTTCGCTCTTGAATCCTAATACGATGACCACCGAAAGAATCATAATGAGTATGGCAAGTACGATGCCAATGGTGGCAACATTGAGGCTGGGCGATGCCGACTTTTTCCCGTTGCCCAGCTTGAGTTTTCGTGCTATAAATAATTCAACTTTCATTTTCAACGGCAAAATTAACAAAAAATGGCGAAGGATTTCATTAATTGCGTCATTAATGTTACTTTTGTAGGAAATTTTCATTTGGTATCATGAGCGTAATAAAGAATTTATTTTTAATCACAGTTTCACCGCAACTCGGATGGGATGATATTAACAAGTCGGGGCACACCACACGCACAGTTCTTCAGGGAGGAATGTTTCCGATGTTGGCAGTTTTGGCGTTAGTTTCGTTCGTGCCGATGCTTTATGAGGAGGATTGGACGATGTCGCGATGCGTGATTCACGCCATTGCTGAATTGTCGAGCTTTATTGCCGCTCTCTACATCGTTAGCTTTTTGCTCGGTGGATTCTTCAGCGAACTCTCGAAATCCCATTCTTCAACCATAAGAATGAACAATTACATCGCCTACAATTTGATGTTTCTCGTGTTTATTGAGATTTTGAACAATTCAATGGCGTATTTGTTTCCACCATTGCTATTTTTGTACCTGTATTTGCCTGTTATTGCAAGCAAAGGTATTGAATATCTGGGTGTTACAGGTGAAAAACTCATTTGGAGGGTAGTGCTGACGGCTTCGGCGTTGATGTTGGCAATACCATATATCGTAAGAAAACTGCTTGAAATGATTATTTATACAGGAGCATAAAATACTATACATGGCTACAAATCAAATAAATATAAAAAACCGCAGAGCCTCTTTTGATTACGAGATCATTGAGACCTTCAATGCGGGAATTGTGCTTACTGGCACGGAAATCAAGTCGATTCGTCAAGGCAAGGCGGGTTTGACCGACACATATTGTGTGATGGAGAATGGTGAACTTTGGGTGAAGAATATGTATATTGCAGAATATTCGCAAGGTTCATACAACAACCATGTCACTCACCGCGACCGCAAATTGCTGCTGAACAAAAAAGAGATTCAAAAAATAGCGAAGGCAGGCGAACAACCAGGATATTCAATCATTCCGCTTCGAGTGTTTTTGAATGAGAGAGGACTGGCAAAAATGGCAATCGCTATTGCAAGGGGTAAAAAACAATACGACAAACGTCAATCTATCAAAGAGCGCGAAGATAAGCGCGCAATGGATAGAATGTTTAAGCGATAACATTTTAGTGTGGGGATATGCCATCGTGGCGATACTAGAGCATAGATGCAATGAAGAATGCTACTGGAGTGAAACGAAGTCATATCCCCACATTTTTTACCCTTAATAAAATAGATATAATTTATATTATGTTAAATAGCATAGGTGTGGAATTGGAATTGTGAAATAATTGTGCTCCCCCTCTCGTTCTCATCCTCATCCTCATCCTCATCCTCATCCCCATTTCTACCTCTCTTCTTGTCTCCTTCTTGCCTTACCATAGCCCTTTCTTGCACTTATTTGCTCGCATTTTCTTTTCTTGGGAGTTTAATTGTTGTGGCGAGTACATTAATAATGTGTGATTGTGTGGATTGTTGCGGCTTTTGTCGTGAAAGTGTTTTACTCTTTTACAAAAAATTAGAAAAATATATTGTTATGTCAAAAAATGTTGCTATATTTGCACAAACAATTAATTTATGACACGATTTTATTCATATCAATATTACTTTTACTTTTATTTGAAAAGATAAAGGCGGTATGGATATTGATTAATTCATAAAGATATTTATTATACAACGATATTTAATCCCGCCATATATTGACGGGATTTTTTAATTTCAGACCAGATGGATTTACGAGTCGCCATACAAGGAGTAGCCGGTTGTTTTCACGATGCCGCTGCAAGGGAGTATTTCGAAGGACAGGATATTGAAACTGTACCCTGCGAAACATTCAACGAAATGTTCAACTTGCTCAAGTCAGATGCCTCAATGCTTGGTATTTTGGCTATTGAAAACACTATTGCAGGCAGTTTGCTTCAAAATCACGAACTGTTGCGGCAGAGCAATATGACAATAGTTGGTGAGTATAAGAAATACATTTCTCACTCTATTGCCGCATTACCGGGTCAAAGCATCGACGACATAGCGGAAGTGAACTCCCACCCAATGGCACTCCGCCAATGCGAGCAATATCTTCAACTACACCCGAAAATGAAGATGGTGGAAACTTACGACACCGCTGGCAGTGCGAAGATGATTGCAGAAAACAACCTCGTTGGACATGCGGCTATATGTGGGAGATATGCTGCTGAATTATACGGACTTAACGTGCTTGAAGACGACATTCAGACCAACAAGCGCAATTTCACACGTTTCTTGGTGGTTACTGATCCCTGCAACGCCACAGGATTTAAGAACCAAAAAGCCGTTGACAAGGCATCGATAGCCTTCACCCTCCCCCACTCTCAAGGCAGTTTGTCGGCGGTTCTTGTGATTTTCTCATTCTACGGAATGAATTTAACGAAAATTCAGTCGTTGCCCATCATTGGTAGAGAATGGGAGTATCGCTTTTATGTGAATCTTACGTTTAACGACTATACACGCTATCGCCAATCAATTGATGCGGTGCGTCCACTGATTAGTGATTTTAAAATACTTGGAGAATATGCAGAATATAAGTAACATACAGCCCGCCAACAGGGTAAAGGATGTGAAGGAGTATTACTTCTCCACCAAACTCAAAGAAATAGCGAAATTAAACGCCGAAGGTGCCGACATTGTGTCGCTGGGCGTTGGTGGCCCCGACCGTCCACCCCACCCCGATGTGGTGAAAACGCTTTGCGACGAGGCGAATATGCCCGATGCACACGGCTATCAGCCCTATGTTGGCCTGCCGGCTTTGCGTGAGGCTTATGCAGCGTGGTATGCGAAGTATTTTAATGTGGAATTAGATGCTGCTACGGAAATCCAACCGCTGATTGGTTCGAAAGAAGGCATACTTCACACCACATTGGCGTTTGTCAATCCTGGCGACGGCGTGTTGATTCCCAATCCTGGCTACCCCACTTACACTTCTGTGAGCAAATTGGCAGAAGCCGAGATTTTCACCTACGACCTCACCGAGGAAGGCGGTTGGGAACCTGATTTTGAAGCGTTGGAGCGTCTTCCATTGCAGAAAATCAAGTTGATGTGGGTCAATTATCCCCACATGCCCACCGGCAAGCCTGCATCGAAGGCGCTGTTTGAAAAGATTGTGGCATTCGGGCGCAAACACGGCATCGTGATTGTGAACGACAATCCTTACAGTTTTGTGCTTCACGAGCAGCAGTTGAGCATACTGTCGGTGGCAGGAGCAAAAGACATCGCTATCGAAATGAATTCGCTCAGCAAGTCGCACAATATGCCAGGCTGGCGCATGGGTATGATTGCGAGTAATCCGCAATTCATCAACTGGATTTTGAAGGTGAAGTCGAATATCGACTCTGGTCAATTCAAACCCATGATGAAAGCTGCGATTCAAGCCCTCAATGCCGACGACAGTTGGTATGAGGCTGTGAATAAGGAGTATCGCGAGCGCAGAAAAATTGCCGAGCGCATTATGGAGGCTTTGGGTTGCCATTTCGACCCGTCGCAGCGTGGACTCTTTTTGTGGGGGCGCATTCCCGATAGTTACACCGATGCTGCCCAACTTGCCGACGAAGTGCTTTACGATGCCCGCGTGTTTATCGTGCCGGGATTCATTTTCGGCAGCAATGGCAATCGGTATGTGCGTCTGTCGCTTTGTGCCACACAAGACAAACTCAACGAGGCTTTACGAAGAATTAAAGAATTAAAACACTAAAACGATATAATATGATGTCAGAACAAAATTTGTTCGCAGAACTCAAGCCCATCACATTCGATGGCATCGACCCCAATAAGCCACTTGTCATCGCTGGCCCTTGCAGCGCAGAAAGCGAGGAGCAAGTGATGGACACGGCGAAAGGTTTAGCTAAAAGCGGTATTAAGATTTTCCGTGCAGGCATTTGGAAGCCACGCACCAAGCCGGGTGGCTTTGAAGGAATTGGCTTGCGTGGGTTGCTTTGGATGCACCAAGTGAAGAAGGAAACAGGTATGTACACCGCCATTGAGGTGGCGAATCGTGAGCATGTGACAGCCGCACTTGATGCAGGTATGGATATTCTGTGGATAGGTGCGCGCACCAGTGCCAATCCCTTTGCCATGCAGGAAATTGCCGATGCGCTGAAGGGTCACGAAGAGGCTACTGTGCTGGTGAAAAATCCGGTGAATCCGGATATAGAATTGTGGATTGGCGCATTGCTTCGCCTCTATAACGCTGGCGTTCGCCGTCTTGGTGCCATTCACCGTGGTTTCAGCACTTACGGTAAGCACTTGTTCCGCAACGAGCCACAGTGGCACATTCCCATCGAATTGCATCGCCGAATCCCAAATTTGCCCATCATTTGCGACCCCTCGCACATGGGAGGTAAGCGAGAGTTGATTGGTCCCATTTCGCAACAAGCACTCGACATGGGCTTTGATGGTTTGATTATCGAGTCGCACTGCGATCCAGATTGCGCACTCAGCGATGCTAAACAGCAAGTTACCCCAGAATCGCTCAATTTGATTATCAACACATTGGTACTGCGCGACACCAAGCAATCCACAGAAAACCTCACGCTTTTGCGCCAGCATATCGACCAGTGCGACAACGAGTTGATTGAGGTGCTCAGCAAGCGTATGGCGGTGTGTCGTGAAATCGGTCAATACAAGAAGGAACACAACATGCAGGTGGTTCAGAATCGTCGTTATAGCGACATCATCAACAAGCGAGTTTCGCAAGCTGAGGAAATGGGGCTGAGTGGTGAGTTTATTCAAATTGTGATGCAGGCTGTTCACGAGGAATCGGTTCGCCAGCAAATAGATGTAATCAACAAGCAAATACTTTAAGAAATGAAGATATTGATATTAGGTGCAGGTAAAATGGGCTCGTTCTTCTGTGATGTGTTGAGTATGAATCACGAAGTGGCGATTTACGATACCGACAAAGAGCGATTGCGCTTCACATTCAATGCGTTGCGCTTTACCACGATGGAAGAAATCAAGGAGTTTCAACCCGAAATGATGATCAATGCCGTGACGGTGAAATACACCATCGAGGCATTCAATCAAGTGCTCCCCTACCTTCCAGCCACTTGCATTATTTCAGATATTGCCTCGGTGAAAACCGGGTTGCCCGAGTTTTATGCCACAAGTGGCCACCCATTTGTGAGTTCGCATCCCATGTTTGGCCCCACATTTGCATCGCTCAGCAATTTGAGCAACGAGAACGCCATTATCATCACCGAAAGCGACCATTTGGGAAAGGTGTTTTTCCGCGACCTCTATAACCAACTGCATCTGCATGTGTGCGAATACAGTTTCGAGGAACACGACGAGACCATCTCCTATTCGCTGTCGATACCATTTGCAAGCACCCTTGTGTTTGCAAGCGTGATGAAGCACCAAGATGCCCCTGGCACCACCTTCAAGCGCCACATGGCCATTGCTCACGGACTGATGTCGGAAGACGACTACTTGCTCCAAGAAATCCTCTTCAACCCCCACACCACTCATCAGCTCGACCAGATAAAGGCCCAGCTCGACCGTCTCCAAACCATCATCGCCACCAAAGACGCCGCCGCCATGGCCACCTACCTAAACGAAGTAAGATCCAACCTAAAATAGCCCTTTTCAAGCTTAAATATAAGACCCATGGCAGGCTTCCACTTGTGTGGGAGGCTGTTTTGGGTTTGTTTTTGGGTGGTGTTGGGGATTTTTTGTAATTTTGTGGGGAAATGATATATCCTGCTAATTTTGAAACAAGAATTGGGTTTGATGTAGTGCGCCAAGAGGTGGAAAAACGCTGCATCAGCACACTTGGCGTGACTTATTGCCAAAAGATGCAGTTTTCGTCGCAGTTTGACGAAGTGAAGACGTGGCTCAGTCAAACGAATGAGTTTCTTGCCATTCTGCAATCGAAGCAAGAGTTTCCGCTCAACTATTTCTTCGACCTTCGTGTGCCGCTGAAAACGATTAGCACGCCAGGCTCCTATATATCGGCAGAAAATCTGTTTGATTTGCAACGCTCGCTCAACACCATCAGCGACATTATCAAGTTTTTCCGTCTTGACGAGGAAGGCAATACGCCCTATCCTTACTTGAGACGGTTGACCGATGGTATGCTGTCGTTTCCAGAGATTGTGAGCGAGGCAAACCGTATTCTTGATAAGTTTGGCAATGTGAAGGACAATGCCTCTCCCCTGCTGCGTGAGTTGCGTAGCACAATCGCTTCCACCACCGCCAGCATCAACGGCATCATGCGCCGAGTGATTGCGCATGGGCGTCAGTCGGGCATTTTTGATGGCGACACAGCCCCATCGATTCGTGATGGCAGACTGGTGCTGCCTGTGGCTCCGATGCACAAGAGGAAGGTGAAAGGTATTGTGCACGACGAGTCGGCTTCGGGTAAAACCGTGTTTATCGAGCCGGAGGAAATTGTGGAGGCAAACAACCGTATTCGTGAAACGGAAGGTGAAATCAAGCGTGAAATCGTGAGGATCCTGACCGAGGTTTCCGATATGATACGCCCGCATATCCCCG
The DNA here is from genome assembly GCA_004557565.1 of Bacteroidales bacterium. Lineage (GTDB taxonomy): Bacteria > Bacteroidota > Bacteroidia > Bacteroidales > Muribaculaceae > Sodaliphilus. The sequence goes on from SFGS01000006.1 coordinate 49,552, forward strand.
ATTTGCTCGCCTCATACAGCACTTTGGGCAAATTCGACTTCATTCGCGCCAAAGCAAGATTCGCTTTAGACGTGGATGCCCACATGCCACAACTGGAACAGAAACCACACATTGAATGGTATCATGCCCAGCACCCTGCCCTTTTCCTCTCCCTTCGTGAACATGGAAAAGAGGTGGTGCCACTGAATATTCAGTTGACCAAAGAAAATCGCATACTCATCATTTCGGGTCCGAACGCTGGCGGTAAGTCGGTGTGCCTGAAAACGGTGGGTGTGGTGCAGTATATGATGCAGTGTGGCGTGTTGCCCACGCTTTACGAAAACTCGCACATGGGCATTTTCAAAAGCGTGTTTGTGGATATTGGCGACCAGCAGTCAATTGAGGACGATTTGAGTACATACAGTTCGCACTTGCAGAATATGAAGACGTTTTTGAGCCGTGGCGGCAAGGAAACGCTGATTCTTATCGATGAATTCGGTAGCGGCACGGAACCTCAAATCGGTGCGGCGATAGCGCAAGCCATTCTCGAACAATTGAACCAAAAGCGAATGATGGGTGTGATTACCACCCACTACCAGAATTTGAAGCATTTTGCCGACGACACTCCCGGTTTGGTGAATGGCGCGATGCTTTACGACCGCCAGCGTATGCAGCCGCTGTTCCAACTCTCGATTGGCTATCCTGGCAGTTCGTTCGCCATTGAGATTGCCCGAAAAATCGGCCTTCCACAAGATGTGATAGAGAAGGCAAGTGACCTGGTGGGCAGCGACTATATCAATATGGATAAGTATCTGCTTGATATTGTGCGCGACAGGAAGTATTGGGAAAACAAGCGCTACGAAATTCACCAAAAGGAGAAAAAACTCAATGGCATAGTGGCAGAATACGACGAGCGACTTGAAAAAATAGCCACCGAGCACAAACTCATCATTAAGGAGGCGAAAAACGAGGCTCAGGAAATTTTGAAGCAAAGCAATTCGCAGATTGAACGCACTATCCGTGAAATCAAGGAAATGCAAGCCGAAAAAGAAAAAACCCGCCAAGTGCGCCAACAACTTGACGACTTCAAACGCCGACTCCAGCAAGACGATACCACTGTGCCAGAGCAAATCAAGCACTTGATGCCCAACCACCCATTGAAGCAAAAAGCCAAGAAGAAGACTGAAAAGAAGGTGGAGAAAGCCGACCGACAACTTGAGGTTGGCGAAAATGTGGTGATGAAAGGTTCGTCCACAGTGGGCAACATCTTGAGCATTGAGGGGAAATATGCAGTGGTGGCGTTTGGCAATTTGAAAACCCGTGTGGAGTTGAAGCGACTTGAACGCACCCTCAAGCAAGTGACTAAGCCGAAAGAAACATCATCGGTGAGCAATACCACCACAAGCGAAATGCGAGCACGCCAGCTCAATTTCAAACCCGACATTGATGTGCGTGGTATGCGTGGTGATGAGGCGGTGCAAGCCATTACCTATTTCATCGACGATGCTATCCAATTCAGTCAACCTCGTGTGAGAATCCTCCACGGCACAGGCACTGGCATACTCAAGCAACTCATTCGCCAATACCTTAACACGGTGAAAGAAGTGAAAAGTTACCGCGATGAGCATGTGCAATTTGGCGGCGCAGGCATTACGGTAGTGGATTTCGAGTAAATCACATCTATAATATATAATTAAACCCAAATCGGTCATTAGGCCGTGTCGGGATTTTATAGATTACTTCTTGCGGTCTTTCGGCTTTTATAAGATGCCTTTCGCTTGTTTTTAATTCGTAATAGCTCGCTATCACTCATTAAAAGACAAGACTCGCCACGGAGTCTGCCGTTTTTAGTATGATTTCAAGTCGCTTACTTTGACAAGCTGCTGAGAGCTTCCATTGTAGCCTTTTGGATAGCGGCATCAGCTTCTTTCTTGCAGCCGTATTTTGCGATTTTGGCTTTTGATTGCACGCCAAATTGCTTTACGAGCACATCTACTTGTTTCTTTTGATAGTTGGTCAAGCCTTTGTACACCTTGTTCATTCCCAAAAACGACTTGGTGTAATTATACATTGAGTTGGTCACGGCTTTTGCGCTTGCAGCGCTTTTCATTTCGCTGATGGCGCTTGTGAGCGTGGCTTTAAGTTGGTTAAACTCTTGTGTAGAAACTTTCACAGCCTCTGCTGATTTTGTGGTTTGCACTTTAGTTCGTGCCTTAGAGGCAGCTTGCGCAGGCATTGCGAAAATAGCCATACATGCGATTGAGAGGATAAAAAATCTCAGTTTCATAGTCTTTTATTTCTGATTGATATTTATTACTGATGGGCAAAGTTAATATTTTTTCAAAAAATCGTTTTGCTCACCAGTATTAAAGTTTGTCAAATAATGTGATGCGTTATTCTGATTAGCCTATCGAATTGTGAAATCGTCGGCATCTTGCCACACTGGGAACTTTTCGCGGAAGCGGTTCAGGGCTGGTAACGAAAGGTCGGCAGCAATCACAGGGCTTGTGGTGCGCTCGGTGATGAGTTTACCTTTGAAATCGATCACAAACGATGAGTTTTCGCTAAACTCGATGCCAGAATTATCCACGCCACAGCGGTTCACCCCCAGCACATACGCCACATTTTCAATGGCACGGCCAAAGAGGAGTTGTCTCCATGCGTTTTCCCTGGCTTTTGGCCAGTTTGCCACAACGAGAAGAATGTCGTAATTGTTTTTCACATTGCGGCAAAACACAGGGAATCGCAAATCGTAGCATATAATCATCTTGATGTTGAATCCTCGGAATCGGATGATTGGAGCTGGCGTGTGGCCTTGTTTGTACACCTTGTCCTCTCCGCCGAAGGTGAAGAGGTGGCGTTTGTCGTAGAACGTTTCCTCGCCGCTTGGCTCAATGAAAAAGGCACGATTGAAGAGTTGCCCTGCCGTGTGGGCTAAAAATGAGCCGGCAATGGCGCACTGATATTTAGCGGCAAGTTGATGAATCAGATTCATCGTTTCGTCGATGTTGCGCTCTGCCAGTGCCATCGCTTGGTCGCGGTCGGCAACGAAACCTGTGGTAAACAGCTCAGGAAGCACCACAAGGTCGGTATCTTCAGGCACATTTTGCATATTGCGCTTCAATTGGGCAAGGTTGGCATGTTTGTCGCCCCACACAATATTGTCTTCAATCAGCGACACACGGAAATTACGAGAAAACATAATGCTAAGTGTTTATAAACCAGTGGAAAATTTTTCGGGGAATCGGGCCATATAGCCCTTGTCTTTGTAATAGCGGAGAATGGTGTTCATGTCGGCATCAAGGTCGCCAGTGGGCGTAAACACCTTATCGAGGCACGCAATTTTGTTTTTATAGTCGATGTATGCCAGCACGAGTGGTACCTTTGCACCATCAGCTATGACCAGTGCGCCCTTGTGCCAGTTCTCATTGTAACTGCGTGTGCCCTCTGGGGTGACAGCGATAGCGAGCGAATCGGCTTTGGCGTAAGCCTCCACCAGCGATTCGGTGATAGAACTTTGACCATCTTTTTTCTTGCCACGATGCACAGGCACACCGCCAATCGCTTTCAGCAAATTGCCCAATGGAAAGAAAAACCAATTATCCTTCATCAGAAAGCCGGCTGTCAGACCAGCGGAGCGAATGGCGAGTTCACCAACTATAAAATCCCAATTGCTGGTATGTGGAGCTACACAAATCACGCATTTAGGGGTTTCGGGAATGCTGACCTTGAAATCCCATCCAAACTTGTGCAGCAAAAAACGAGCAAATTTCACTTTGATATGATTCAGTTGAAAAATGTTATACAAAACGCACACAACTTATGGAAGCATATACGCCACTGGTGATACGCATCCACAAGTTGGTGGTGATAGTTGTGTTGTGTGATAGTAGAGCTTAACAGCTATTATTTCTTACCCTTAGGCAAAAGTGCATTCATTGCAGTAACAATTTGCTCTGTTTCGGTGTGCATATATTCTGCCAAAGCCTTTTCCACAGCCTTGAAATAGGTGCGGCGAGCTTTGTTGTAGTCCTTCTTGTTTTCAAAGTCGCGAGGCACTTTGTCGAAGCTGACTGACACACGGTTCACAGCTTCTTCTTGAAGAAGAGCGATGTCGAGAATGATTTGATCCCAAGCTGCTACGTCGGTACCTTCAATAGTGTTTTCTGCGAAAATACATTCACCAGCCATGTCGCCACAGGCGAAACGAATAGCTTTCTTTAAATTTCTTTTGTTTGCCATAATTATTTTAAAATTTATGCGGTGCCAAATGGCTCCAAACTTTTTTGCTAAGTTACAAATTTTTTCCGAAATCACACACTATATTTGTATGCGAAAAGCTATTTCTGGAGTTTTCCTGTCTTTTTAAGTATAAAGAATGTGCTTGCCAAAGCTAACAGACCAAACGCCCACGAGATTGCTCCACTCTGCATTACGCCCATGCTTTGGGTGCAACCAGCCACAATGTAGGTGAGGAACGAAATCACCGCCACCGTGATGGCGTAAGGCAATTGCGATGATACGTGGTTCACATGCTTACACCCAGCGCCTGCACTCGCCATGATTGTGGTGTCGGAAATTGGTGAAATGTGATCGCCACACACGGCACCAGCCATACAAGCCGAAATGGAAATGATGCGTAAAGGTGTGCCAACTGGGAATACCGCCACACAGATAGGAATAAGAATGCCGAATGTACCCCACGAAGTGCCTGTGGCAAAGGCGAGGAAGCAAGCCGTGACGAAAATCACGGCAGGGAGCAGCGTTTGCAGACCTGTGCCTTCAATCAAATGTGCCACATACGAGGCCGCTTCGAGCGAGTCGGTCATTGATTTCAGCGTCCAAGCCAATGCGAGAATGAGAATGGCTGGCACCATCGCCTCGAAGCCTTTTATTAAGCAGCTCATGGCATCTTCAAAAGTGATAACGCGGCGCGACACCAGCCAAATGCCTGTGAGAATCAGTGCCGTAAGCGAGCCGATCACCAGCCCGATAGATGCGTTGCTTGCGGCAAAAGCAGCGATGAAATCGTGGTGAGTGGCACCTGTTCGGAAAAATCCGCCCGAAAATATCATGCCCAAAATGCAGAATCCAATCAGCAGCAGAATAGGTACAACCAAATCAAGCACTGTGCCTTTTTTGCCGAGTTTTTTCAGACCTATACCGCTCGATGCCACTTCCATTTTTGCATCGGCAATTTTGCCCACCTCGTCGGTGTCGGTTCCGTCGGTGTCGGCAACGATGTTGAATTTTCGCATCGCCGCGAAATCGTATTTCGTCAGCACAATGGTGACAATGAAAATGATGGTGAAAAAGGCGTAGAAATTGAATGGAATTGCCTGACAAAACAACGCTAACCCATTTTCGCCTGCGGCGCAAAAACCAGCCACGGCAGCAGCCCAACTCGATATAGGTGCAATCACACATATAGGTGCTGCGGTGGAGTCGATGAGGTATGCCAACTTTTCACGCGACACGGAGTATTGCTCTGTGATAGGTCGCATCACCGAGCCCACGGTCAAGCAGTTGAAATAGTCGTCGATGAAAATCAGCACACCGAGCAGCAACGTGGAAATTTGCACGCCCACCTGCGACTTCACATGCTTGCTCGCCCATTTACCGAACGCCGCCGAGCCACCAGCCTTGTTCATGAGTGCCACCATCGTGCCGAGAATCACCAGAAACACGATGATGCCCACATTCCAGTTGTCGGACAAGCAATGGATAAGTCCAAATGATTGAGTGTCGGCTCCGTTGCCCACCGTGTCGTCGAGAACGTGGTTCACAAATCCGTCGAGCCCTGCGCCAGTAGAAACGCAATAAAAAACAGCACCCAACACGATGCCGACAAATAGCGATGAATATACTTCCTTGGTGATTAAAGCCAGTATGATTGCCACAAGTGATGGGACAAGCGCCCAATAAGTGCCTATAAAATTCATATAAATAAAATAGAAAAAACCTTATAATTATAACCTTTTCAAAAACGGAACTGCAAAGTTAATACTAATAATTGAAACGACCATCATTCTGATGAATATATAATCATTGAAGTCGGACATTGGGGACCATAAATGTCGTATTGTGTGTTTTGATTAAGAAATATGACCTGAAAATTTAATTATGTTTGCTTTTTTGGGAAAATAATCATATTTTTGTAAGCATAACCATTGAATAACTTAATATACCACTATAATTTTAACATTTTTGCTTATGAAAACAATTACAAGATTTTTGCGAACAGTGGCTATCGCTTCATCGGTGATGGTGAGCATGAATGCCTGGTCGCAAAGTGGGCAGCCCCACAGTGTGAAGGCGAGTGCCATCTTCGATCAAGTGACTGTGCAATGGAATGCGCCCGCGTCGGACATTGAGTTGAAATGGCACGACGACAAGTCCTACAACGGTATGGACGGTTTGAGGAACGATCCACAAGGCACAAGCGTGATTTATGCTGCCAGCAAATTCCTGCCATCGGAACTTGCTGCAGTGGCTGGCGAAAAAATTGACGCCATCGCCTATTTCCAATATCGCAACGTGACAAACGTGCGTGTGATGATTTACGAGAATGGCAAAGTGGTTCGCGACCAACCTGTGGATGTGAGTGGCTTCTCGAAAAACAGTTGGAAAAAAGTGACACTCAATGACCCTTATACTATTACAGGCAACGAAGAACTGATGTTTGTGGTGCGCTTTGAACATGGCTACAACATGAATTTCGTGGCCAATACCAGTAGATATACCCATCCAGGCAAAGGTAACTGGGTGTCGTACGACGGCAAAAACTTCACAGCCACTGGTAATGGCGACTTCCTGATTACTGCATTTATCAAAAATTCGGCGACGGCAGAACCCACTGGCTACAACGTGTTCCGAAATGCAGAGCAGGTGAACACTGATTTAATCACTACCACCTCGTCGGTGCTTGAAGGCGAACCTGAAGGTACAAACTCTTATCGTGTGGATGCTGTATATGCAGATGGCGTAAAGCAGTCCTACGCTGTAAAAGCCACGGTGATGAAAGCCTCAAATATGCTTGCTCCTGCTGCCACATTCGCTGGCGCGGCTACAGAGTTGAATGGCGAATTGGTATGGCAAGCTCCACTCAAGGGTGGCAACGAACTTACTTGGAGTAACAAGAATTTTGCGACAAGAATTGGCGGAACATCTTCTTCTGCTCCAAAGGTGTGGGTAAAGCAAGAATTTGATGCTTCCGACCTCCTTTCTTTCCAACATTACAAGATTAATGCAATCAATGCTTTTGTGGCAGAGGCAATTACTGGTGCCACTGTGTTTGTTCTGAAAGACGGTGTGATTGATTATTCCGAAGTTGTGGAATCGGTGGAAGGTGTAGGCGGCAATAAATGGTCGAAATTCACACTCTCCACTCCTTACGAATTGGCTACTGGTCATGAATACGCATTCGGTGTGTATTTCACCCATGCTTCCGGCGGTCACCCCATCGGAGTTGACAATTCTGAAGCGGTGGATGTGAAGGGCAACAGCTTCTCGGTTACTTCTCCAAGTTCAAAGGGGTTCAACCAGTCGAAGCCAACATGGAAAACCCTTTCAAGCGGTAAAATTGCGGGCAACTTCATGCTCACAGCCGATGTTGAGGCTATTGGTGAAGCTGCTCCTGTGGTGGAACCTAAGGGCTACGACCTTTACCGTGATGGCGAAAAAGTGGCAAGCGACCTCACTACCACTTCGTTCAGCGACGCAGTTCAGCAACCTGGCACATACAACTATACTTTGGTGACCAAATACGAAGGTAAGCAATCGCCAGCCCTCACCACAAGCGTGAAATACACGATGCCTGCTATCTATTCGGCTCCTGTTATCACCGACAACTCTTTCAACAAAGAAACAGGTGAATTTAATCTTGCTTGGAGTCCTGAAGCAGCAGAACTCAAGCACTACGACACCCCTACTTACACTGCAGGATTTAACGAGGAAATGGCTCTCGTTTATGGTGCGAAGTTCACTAAGGAAGAACTCGCTGATTACAAGGGTTACGAAATCAAGTCAATCAAGTTTGGCATTGGTGCAGCTCTCGAATCCTTCAAGATTGAAATCATCAACGGCAAGGGTGAGCGTTTAGCTTCTGAGGAAATCAGTGGTAGCGATGTGCAACCTGTCACCTTCTACAGCCTCACGCTTTCCAACCCAGTGGCAATTACTGGTGAAGAAGATCTGTATCTCGCTTACAATGCCACTCTCCCAGCAAAGGTTTCGGCAATGATTCTTGATAAGGGCCCAGCTGTTGATGGCGGTGCGATGGTAAGCCTCTCAAATGGCGCAAACTGGTTGAAGCTTGGCACTATCGCTACAGATTATGCGGCATACAACATTGTGATTGGCGCAACTGCCCTTCCAAAAAATGAAACCGCAAATGCAAAGAGCATCAATATTGGCACCAGCATCAACATGAACGATGCAGAGGTTATCACAATCGATGCAAATGACTTAAAGGTTGGTTTCGGTGTAGAGGCAACAGCACAAACCGCTACAGCAAAGAAGGTGGCAAAGAAGGAATCTACTCGTCCGAAGGCAGTGGGCTACAAGGTGTATTGCAATGGCGAAGTGAAGGCTCAACAATCTGAACGCACCTATAAAGAAGTGCTGAAAACCAACGGTGAATTCGACTATTTTGTTACAAGTGTGTTTGAAAATGGTTGGGAATCTCCTGCAAGTAAAGTTGTAGTAGTTGACAATCCTATCGTTCAAGCCTCGCCTGCTCCATATTCATTGAAGGGCAACTTGGGCGACAACGGCACCCTTAAACTCTCTTGGAAGGCATCTAACGAAGCATCGGTTCTTACTTATATGAACGCCACCGATGCCGACATGGCACTCGGTTTAACAGGCTCTGGCACTCGTGAGGCTTACGCAGCCGTTCGCTTCCCTCTTGACAGTTTAACAGCCTATGCAGGAAAGAAAATCACTTACATTTCTTTCAAAATTGCAAGCGTTGACCTCAAAACCGCCAATGTGTTTGTGATGATTGGTGAAGGTCAGGATATCGTATTTGAGCAACCTGTCGATGTGGCATCGCTCAAAATAGGCTGGAACGTGATTCGTCTCAACAAACCATTTGAAATTACTGGCGACACGCCTGTCGGTTTTGGCTATCATGTGACTTACGCTAATGGTGTGAAGCCTCATATTCTTGATGCAGGTCCTGCAACAGTTCCTGGATTGAGCGATCAGATTTCTTCATCGGCAAGCGATGGCAGCTGGCAATCACTCAAGAACAAGTTTAAACAAGACTACAACTGGCGTATTACTGCCACTATTGCTGATGCTGATACTGTTATAGCCTCAAAGAAAGCGGCTCGTGTGAAGGATGCTGGCGAAGAAGCATACAATGTGTATCGCGACGATAAGTTGATAGCATCCAACGTTTCAACTACAAACTTTGATGTGGAGAATGCCATTAACGGCACTTACACCGTTACAGCTGTGGCTGGTGGTGAAGAATCTGCAAAGTCAAATGCTGTGGTCTTTGAAGCAGGCTTGAAGTTGGGCGACTTGAACGCTGATGGCAATATCGATGCTTCTGATGTTACAGCTCTTATCAACAAGGTGCTGGGAGTAACAGAGATTGCAGATGACATTTGTGACATCAATGGTGATGGTGTTGTAAACGTAAGTGATGTTACCGCTCTCATCAATATCATTTTAGCGAAGTGATATGAGTCACCTTTAGTATATAAAAGCTGAAGCCCCACATAGGGTTTCAGCTTTTTTTTAGTGCCATTGGTTAGTGGCTTATTTCTTGATGGTGATGTGCATTTCGCATTTTGCGCAGTCGCAATGCACCTCTAAAAGGCGGTCGCCTGTACGCAGGAAGAGTTTGTCGGGCAGTTGCTTGCCGCCTTTCTGCTTTTTACATGCGCCGAGTTCGCGACGAATGCAGTATCGGGTGTGCATCACTGTGGGTGCACCGTCGGGCATTTCACATTCAAGGGCTGGCTCGATAGATTCTGCGCCGTGCGCCTCATACACTTGGCGCGATAGGTGGTTAGCCACGTTGTCGGCGTAAGTTAAATTCTTTGCAAAGCATGGCGCATTGGCTTGCTCAGGCAAACGAAGCGGACGCTTGAATGTGATTCGCTGCGCACGGTCGAGCGCAATCACTGCGTCGCGTCGGAGTTGCGCCAACACCGAAGATGGAATGAATTTATCGCCCATCACCTGTGCGTTTGTAAGCTGGTAGATGGTGCCGCCTAATTTGCCGATGGCTTGTGTTTGGCGTGGACCTTGGTCGCTTTTTGCAGCGTCCAACTCTGGACAGTCCACCGATTTCACGATGCGGTTGCCTCGCTCGTCGGAAAGTTGGAGATTGAGCGAACCATTTGCCCACCATAGTTGTGCGTTGATAGCCACTTTGCGTTCGGCTGATTGTCCACTGAGCGCATCGTCAAAAGCCTTGTCGTAGGTGCGGAACACAGGAGTGCCAGCTGCGATTGAGATGGGCTTTGTCAGAATCAAATCAGCACCGTCCACCCTATTCACACGGAATCCCATATATTCGCCTTGCTGGTTGAAATAACTCAGCCCATCGCCGTTTGCTATTGAAGTAGATGTTGCGATTCTGATTGTTTTACCTTTGGCGTACAATACTTTACCAATAGGCTCGCCAAGTGATTTCGGAGTATTGAGCGAAGCCATTGACTTGCCATTTTCGGGGTGACGTTCTGTAAGGAAATACGAAGTGAAAGAGCGGTTGAAACTTTTGGAAAGCGCTGGTTCAAACGAGAGTTTCGACACGCCGAACGATGCTCTCACATATTTATCGGCGTGCTTCGCTATCACACGGTCGAGAGCCTTGCGGTAGTATGAAACCACATTTTTCACATATCCGCTGTCTTTCAGTCGGCCTTCAATCTTTAGCGACGAAACACCGGCTTCAAGCATCGCTTCCAAGTTTTCGCTTGCGTTGTAATCTCGCAGCGAAAGAAGGTGCTTGTTCTTTTCCAGCACATTACCGTCGGCATCGAGCAAATCAAACGGCAAGCGGCAAATTTGGGCGCACTCTCCCCTATTTGCACTTCTATCTTTCAGGCACTGGCTCACTTGGCATCGCCCGCTATAGCTTACGCACAAAGCCCCATGCACAAACGCCTCAAGTGGGGTGTTGGGCACAGTGGTGTGAATGGCGTTGATTTCGCTTAGTGTGAGTTCCCTTGCCATCACCAGTTGTGAGAATCCCATACTTTCAAGGAACTTCGCTTTTTCTGGCGTGCGCAGGTCGCACTGGGTGCTTGCATGGAGCGCAATGGGTGGAATGTTCATGCGCAGAATGCCCAAATCCTGAATGATCAGTGCATCGACACCCGCCTCGTACAGCTCGTGAATCAAGCGTTCCACACAGCGGATTTCGTCGTCGTAGACAAGCGTGTTGACCGTCACGTAAACGCGTGCGCCATATTGATGCGCAAACTCTGCCACACGGGCAATGTCGGCGGTGGAATTACCAGCCGCCGCACGAGCGCCGTGGCTTTTTGCTCCCATATACACGGCGTCTGCTCCGTGCAATATGGCATCAATAGCAACGCTTGCATCGCGAGCCGGTGCAAGCAATTCGATTACTCTTCGTTTATCTTTCATATTCAGTGCAAATTTACGAAAAAAGGCTGTATTTTCGGGGATTTAAGCATAGTTAGCAACTTTTACTATCAATTTTAGCAGTTTTTTAAGTTTTTGCGCTTGTTTTCTTGTAAATAATGAGTAATTTTGCAGTTTAGAACAAAAACGCTTTTAAATATAGCCAATGACTGGTAAAATAGTTACAATATTATGTGCTGCTGCACTGCTCACAAGTTGTGGTGAATACAACAAAGCCCTCAAGAGCACAGATTATAATTACAAATTCGAGTTTGCCAAACGAGCATTCGAGCAAAAGAAGTACACTCAAGCCTATACGCTCTTGGAAGATGTTCATACCGTTTTCCGTGGCACTCCAAAAGCCGAAGAAGCACTTTATCTGCTTGGCTTGAGCTACTACGAAAACAAGGACTACCTCAATTCGGGTTCGTATTTCAAGCAGTATTACTCTCAATATCCTAAAGGACGATACACCGAGCTTGCTCGCTTCTACTCTGGCTATGGCTATTACCTCGATTCGCCCGACCCACAGCTCGACCAAAGCGAAACAGTGAAGGCTATTGAGGAACTTCAGGCGTTTCTCGACTATTTCCCAAAGAGCGACAAAGTGTCGATTGCACAGAATGCCATTTTTGAACTTCAAGACAAGTTGGTGCTGAAACAGCTGCAAAACGCTACACTCTACTTCAACTTGGGCAACTATATGGGCAACAACTATGAGAGTTGCGTAATCACAGCTAAGAATGCGATTAAGGACTATCCTTACAGCAAATATAAAGAACAGCTTGAATTCCTTATCCTCAAAGCGCGCTTCAATGAAGCCAGCGAGAGTGTGGATGAGAAGAAGGAAGAACGCTTCAACACGGTAATCGATGAATACTACTCATTCATCAACGACTATCCCGACAGCCAAAACCGCAAGGAAGCTGACAATATCTTCAAGATTGCAAGCAAACACGTGAACGATAAATAAGAAATAAATAATTCAATATAAGATTCAATTACAATGGATTACAAAAAGACAAACGCACCGCAGACAACTACTGTAAACGACCTCATTGAACTTGCTAAGCCTACTGGCAACATCTATGAGAGTATTACCGTAATCAGCAAACGTGCCAACCAAATAGCCGCAGAAATGAAGAGCGATTTGGAAAAGAAACTTCAAGAGTTCGCATCAATGAGCGACAACTTGGAAGAAATTTCTGAAAACCGCGAGCAAATCGAGATTTCTCGCTACTACGAAAAACTTCCAAAGCCAACTCTCATAGCAACTCAGGAGTTTAAAGATGGCAAACTCTATTTCCGCAACACAGCAAAGGAAAAAGACGGTCTTGACTTCTAACGAAGAAGCCAAATAATCCTCAAAAGAAAATACAAAGCCACGGCTCGTAGCAAATTACAGCCGTGGCTTTTGTTGTGCCCTCACCCATCGCATAATGGTTGACTAATAAGGGGCAAAAGGAAGCGGCACTTGCATCATCAAAGCAAGTGCCGCTAAATTATTTATGAAAGAGAATATGCTGATTAGATAATGCCTTGTCCAATCATTGCATGAGCCACCTTCATGAAGCCAGCAACGTTAGCACCCTTCATGTAGTTCATGTAGCCATCTTCTTGCTTACCATACTTCACGCATTGGTCGTAGATGTCCTTCATGATCTGATGGAGGTTCTTGTCAACTTCAGCAGCGGTCCAGTAGATGTGTTGAGCATTCTGAGTCATTTCAAGACCAGAAGTTGCTACACCACCAGCGTTCACAGCCTTACCAGGAGCGTAAACCATCTTTGCATCGAGGAATACGTCGATAGCTTCAGCAGTACAGCCCATGTTAGAAACTTCAGCTACGAGAAGCACCTTGTTGTCGCGGAGCATTTCAGCGTCAGCCTTGTTGATTTCGTTTTGAGTTGCGCAAGGCATAGCGATGTCAACTTTCTGTTCCCAAGGTTTCTTGCCAGCGAAGAATTGAGCGTTAGGGAATTTTTCTACGTATGGAGCACAAACGTCGTTGCCAGAAGCACGAAGTTCGAGCATAGTTTGAATCTTTTCAGGAGTGTTGATACCATCTGGGTCGTAGATGTAACCGTCAGGACCAGAGATAGTCACAACCTTTGCACCGAGTTCGGTAGCCTTGGTTACTGCACCCCAAGCCACGTTGCCGAAGCCAGAGATAGCCACAGTCTTACCATTGAAGTCAGTGCCAAGGTCCTTCAACATGCTTTGTACGAAGTAGCAAGCGCCGAAACCTGTAGCTTCTGGACGGATACGGCTGCCGCCAAATTCGAAGCCCTTACCAGTAAGAGTACCGGTGCATTCGCGAGCGAGCTTCTTGTACATGCCATAGAGGTAACCAACTTCACGACCACCTACGCCGATGTCGCCAGCAGGAACGTCGGTGTCAGGACCGATGTTGCGCCACAATTCAATCATGAAAGCTTGGCAGAAACGCATGATTTCAGCATCGCTCTTGCCGCGTGGGCTGAAGTCGGAACCACCCTTGCCACCACCCATAGGAAGTGTGGTAAGAGCATTTTTGAATGTTTGTTCGAAGCCGAGGAACTTCAGGATTGAGAGGTTCACAGAAGCGTGGAAACGGATGCCCCCCTTGTAAGGGCCAATGGCGTTGTTGAATTGAACGCGATAACCGATGTTGTTTTGAACTTCCCCCTTATCATCTATCCATGTTACACGGAAAGTGAAAATACGGTCTGGTTCAACCATACGTTCGATGATTTTTGCTTTTTCAAACTCTGGGTGCTTGTCGTATTCGTCTTGTACAGTAAGGAGAACTTCACGTACAGCCTGCAAATATTCCTTTTCACCAGGATGTTTTGCTTCGAGATCTGCTAAAATCTTATCAACATTCATGATAGATATTTTTTAAGTTAGTTAATAGTTGTTTATATATTATTTAAGCATATTTGTCGTTAGTCTGTTTATCTAAAGACATGGCAAATATATAGCAAATTTTCAATATAGCAATACTTTTATGCAAAAATTTTTCTGAAAACTTCAAAAATCCACCACACATAATAGCAATTTGACAAAAACCGCCCTATAAACGCCATTCTTTGTTGAAAAAAAATCTCAAATCAATTCGTCATTCTTCATTTTTATGGCAAAATGCTGGCGAAGGAATAAATAACGGTGTTTTTTATATTTTCATCGGAAAATGTGGCGTTTTTCGTTAAATTATTATTAAATTTGTGTAATTAATTAGTAGCTGTTTTGATTTTATCAATAGATGAAGTGTGAATTTTAGAGATGAAAACGAGAGTTTAGAAATCTGGTTCAGCTATACAAGGTCAAGGCTGCTTATTTTTTTTAATCACTAAAATATTAACTGTTATGATGACTTTTACGAGGAAAATCTTCGCAATGATGCTGATGCTCGTCGTTAGTACGACTGCATTTGCCGAGGTGAAGACTTGGTCCCACGTTTGGGACACATCTAAAGCTAATGGTGGTGAGGGGTTTTATCACATATCTAATAACGCAGATACTGTGCAAACCACCATGCTAAAAAAACTTGAGTGGACCTATCGCGGCAACACTTCGGTTACCGCTTACATGGCTTCTACTGGTCAGTATTTTGGTTCTGCCAAAAGTCCTGTGACACATGCCACCCTTTCCACATCGAAATTGCTTGGCAAAATTCTTTCGGTAAAGATTGAGGCTAAAGTTAAAGATGCTGCACAAGATGTGAAAATTGGCGTTTCGGTAAACGGTGTGAAATATGGCGACGCTTGCGCGCCTACCACCACACGAGCACTGTATGCTTTCACACCCGCTGGCGATGCTCAAGAAGGTGAAATTTGTATCACAATGGATCAAACTTCGGAAACTAAGGGCATTATCTACTTCTTTAGTATGACCATTGAATATGATGGAATTGGCATTGTGAAGCCAGAGCCAAAAGACCCAGAATTGGCATATTCAAAGCAAGAGGTGACCGTGGAATCGGGCGACAATGCTCCTGCCAACTATTTGACAAATCCTTATAAGGTGTCGCCTATCACCTATTCCTGCTCCGACCTCACTCTCGCAGCGGTGAACAAGTCGGGTGAAGTGTTCACCACAGGCAAGAAGACTGGCACCGCTACCATCACTGCCACTTTTGCTGGCAATGACGATTATAAGGCAGCCACTGCCACTTACACATTAAATGTGATTCCTAAGCCTGTGATTCCTGCTCCAGAAGTGAGCGTGAAGGGTGGCACTTTCACCGAGCCTGTGAAGGTGACTATCACCAGCACCGACTCGCTTTGCAAAGCCATTTGGTATAGCACCCAGCTCACTAATGTTGACGACATGGGCTACGACGACAAAACTATCATTGTGCCAGGCAAAACTGCGGAAGTGACCATCGACTCAACTTGCACCCTGCTCTGTGTGGCTGTAGGTGATAATAATGTGGGATTGCCAGCCAAGTACGACTTCGTTATGAATATTCCTTTGAAGGCTGATTTCACCGCAGAGGAAAGTTCGATGACTTATTATTCACAAGGTTGGGACAGCGTGGAAGAGGCTTCCACTTGGAAATATTATGGCATCAGCGAAAAAACTTGGACGCTCTCTGATGTTGCTCCATTCTCTGCTGTACCTTCATTCACAAGCATCGACCCTAACAGCAAGTATTCTCTCACCATTTTCTACGACCAGAGCAAGCAACGTGAGCGTGCCGTGTCGCCAGAAATTGAGGTGAAAGACAATAGCAAAGCAGAGTTTTATCTTTGCTTCAGCGGCGTTTGGTTGTATTCTGCCAACTTGAAATTGATGGTGAATGACTTGACCGCTAACACTCAAACCACATTGTTTGACGCATTCAAGTGGGCTCAAGACAATTCTTTCGAAGGACCAAGTTGGGAAAAGTTCAGCCTGGATTTGGCTAAATATGCTGGTCATAAGTGCACATTTGAGTTCATCTACGAAGGTTCGTACGGCGACAATATGGCTATCGACAACTTCAAACTCTTGCGTGAAGATGCGTCGGCAGATGCGAAAATCAACATTTTCGAGGGTGATGAAGTTCACTTCAAAGACCTTTCGCAAGGACACCCCACCTCATGGGAATGGACTATCGAAGGTGTAACACCATCTGTATATAATGAGAAGAATCCTGTTGTGAAATTTGAAAAGGCAGGTAAATACAATGTGAAACTTGTAGTGGCAAAGGGTGAAGAACGTGCCGAAACCACTAAACAAGAATATGTGGTGGTGAATGTGGCCGCTCCTAAGGCTCACATTGGTGTGCCCGAAGGTGCATACTATTCTCCTTATGCTTACGCATTCGTTCCAACCAATGTGCCATTGCAATTCAAGGACCTCTCTACTGGTAATCCAACCAGCTGGAAGTGGACTTTCAAGGGCACAGACGTGACCGAAAGCACCGAGAAAGATCCAGTTATCACCTACACACAAGAGGGCAAATTTGGTCTTGAACTCGTAGTGGAAAATGCATCGGGCTCGGCTCGCGATTTCCTTGTAGATGCAATTCAAGCAGGTGGCACTCAAGAGGTTTGGAATATCTCATCCGACGAACTTGACCAAATTGGAAGTGTTGAACTTGGCTGGTATGGTAACTACGCTGGCACCAACTGGTTGGGCATGAAGTCGTTCGCAGAACGCTATCACAAGCCTATCGTTGACGCGCAAATCGAAGGTGTGACCATCTATTTCGACAATACTAAGGCTACTGATCAAAATGCAGAAATGACGGTGACCATCTGTTTGCCAGACGAAAAGGGTATGCCAGGTGAAGTGATTGCGACTGCTAAAAAGAAGATGTCGGAATTGGTGAGTGACCCAAATGAAGTGAAACCTACCGTATTCCAGTTTGCTGCTCCTGTCACCGTAAACTCAGACTTCTTTGCAGTGGTTACCGGTTTTCCAAATGCCGATTCCGACAAGGTGAACATTCTTTGTGTGAGCCGTGGTGCAAATGGCCGCAACTCAGCTTATCACTTGCTCGAAGATGAGGACGAAAACTATCAGCCTCTTGGCACCTATACTTGGTTTGAGAGCGTTGATCAACCATTGTCGATGTGTATTGCGCCTCAAATGAGTTATGTGGTGAAGGAACCAACTGCTATTACCGACGTGACCAACACCGAGGTGGTGAAGACTGGTATCTACGACATTATGGGTCGCAAACTCTCTGCTCCACAAAAGGGCTTCAATATCATCAACGGCAAGAAGGTGATAATTAAGTAAGCGAGAAACGACACTAATCCTAATTAAACCCAAATCGGTCATTAGGCCGTATGAGGATTTTTAGATTACTTCTTGCGGTCTTTCGGCTTTTATAAGATGCCTTTTGCTTGTTTTTAATTCGTAATAGCTCGCTATCACTCATTAAAAGACAAACAATAAGGCAATTGGCCTTGCGCTCATTTCTTTTCGTATGCGATTTGGGTACCCCAATTCGTACATTGGCCGAAGCCCCAATGACTGATTTGGGTTAAACTTCGTCGGCTGCGTAAAGGAATTGTTGAGTTGGGAGAGTGTAGTCGAAGATTTCGCCATCTTTGAAGAAACGCTTCAGTTCCACAGCGGCATTTTCAAGCGAATCGCTGGTGTGAATGATATTTTCTTGGAACGACATGCTGAAATCGCCACGGATAGTGCCAGGAGCGGCTTTACGGCCACAGGTGGCACCTGTCATTTGACGGACCACTTCCACAGCACCAACGCCCTCATAGCAGCATACCACCACAGGGGTTATCATCATAGAGTCTTTCAATTGTTGGAAGAAAGGTTTGTCGGCAAGATGGGCATAATGCTCGCTCATTTGCTCGTCGGTGAGTTGGCACATTTTCATGCCGGCAAGGCGGAGGCCTTTTCGTTCGAATCGTTTTGTTACTTCACCTACCAAACCTCTTTGTAGGCATGATGGTTTCAAGATTACTAAAGTTTTTTCCATTTTGGTTAAGTATTATTTTATTGATAATCGTATTACATTCTGTTTACAAAGTTAATACTTTATCAACTAATCACCACCACGCTTCTAAAAAAAGTTTAAAATACACCTTTTTTATATAGTGGTTTTATTTCTTTTGGGATATTATAAGTAACTTTACTAAATAAATTTAAACTTTGGATTACTGGGCAAGTCTAAAATCCGAAATTAAATTGAACAACAATTTTAAACTATCATACATTATGAACTACAGATTAACTGCTTTATTAGGCGTCGGACTGTTGAGTTTGGGCACACTTGTTCAAGCACAGGACTTCGACGACATCTATTACGATGGTAGTGAATCTCCAAAGCCTACAGAGAAAGTCATTACCACACCTGTAAGAACTTCTCAAGTAAGCTCTGCCACCATGGGCACAACGCCACGGCGTTACCGCATACCGGTAAACACTGGCTCATCGGCCGCAAGAAGCGACGATGAATACAACCGCCGTGGAGCTTATAGTCGTGACGCAAGAGTTGACACGCTGGCTGCCGACTCTTCTTATATGGATGAGGGCAAATTCGCCAACACCGAGCGTATTGAGCGTTTCTATAATCCTGACGTTGTGAATGGTTCGGGCGATGATGAACTGATCACACTGTATTACGACACCACTCCTACCGTGAACATCGTGGTGGGTAGCACCTTCCCTACTTATTATTGGGGCTGGGGTGTGGTTGCCGACCCTTGGTATAGTCCATGGTATTCTGCTTGGTATGGTCCAAGCTGGCGATGGAATTGGGGTTGGTATAGTCCTTGGTACAGTTCATGGTACGACCCTTGGTATGGTCCAAGCTGGTCGTGGAGCTATTCATGGTACAACCCATGGTATGGCCCAAGTTGGTCGTGGCATCACCCTTGGCATGATTCATGGTATTACCCATCAGGTCACTATTGGGGACGCAACTACTATTCAGGCAATGGTCGTCGTCCGGGTGGTAGCACCTATGGCGGTGGCGCAAACGTGAGCGGTGGTCGCAGCCCAGGCAATTACGCATCACACAACGGATCATCATTGGGCACACGCCGCCCCGCTACCAATAATAATTACAGCGGTAGCACTAATAGATATGGCTCAACAAATGTGTCGGGCGGACGTCCAGGTTATGCTACAAGTGGTAGAGGTATGGGCAATATTGGTTCAAACTCCACCTACACTCGCCGTCCATCGTCGACGGTGACCACTTCGCCATCTTCTTTCAACCATGGTCGTCCAGGCTACGCCACTCAACAGGCTCCACGATCTACGTATGAAACCCGCTCTTCCTCACGCAGCTACGAACGCTCATCTTCGTCATCAAACTGGGGCGGAGGCCGCAGTAGTGGCAGCTATTCAAGCGGAGGTTACTCTGGAGGCCACTCTGGTGGTGGATTCTCTGGAGGTGGAGGCCGTCGTCGCTAATTTATTCTTAACAACAATAATGCAGAACATTTAATCACAACAATTAGAGAAATGAAAAAATTATATATAGGTCTGATGGCTTTCACAATGCCACTGTTGGCAAGTGCGCAAGAAACGTTTGATGCTTTACAAATGTCGCAAACCGAGCTTCGCGGCACATCACGCTTCCAGTCGATGGCTGGTGCGTTTGGCGCTCTCGGTGGTGATATTTCCACACTCAACCAAAACCCTGCCGGTGTGGGTGTGTATAGAAGCAGTGATGCCAACTTCACGATTGGCTTGGACTTCAACAGCAGCGAAACTCCTACCATTACCGACAATAAAACCAAATTCAATGCGCAGTCGGTAGGTTATGTGGGTGCAATTAAGCTCAACAACGACATTATGCCAAACCTCAATGTGGGCTTTAGCTATAATCGTGTAATGGACTTCAACCGTAGATACAGAGGGTATCAGAATGGCTCTTCCACATCTATCACCAATTATATTGCGGCTAATACAGGCAATTGGACTCCCGACGACCTTTCACAAATCGGCAGTAACAATCCTTACTACAACAGTAATGCGCCATGGGCAAGCATTTTGTCGTACAACAGCTATCTGATTAACCGCAACAACAATCAGTGGCAAGGTCTCTATGGCGATGGCACATCTGCTTATAGCGAATTTGAGGTGCAGCAAAAAGGGCATAAGGACGAATATTCCGTGAACCTTGGCGGTAACATTATTAATAAGGTGTATTGGGGCGTAGGTGTAGGCATCATTGACTTCACTTACGACAACTACCAATATTACGGCGAATCGCTCAAGAATGCCTATATTGCCAATATCCATAACAATAATATTGAACTTGGTAATGCCGACTTTGGTTATGAAAACTTCCTTCACACTGTGGGTACGGGTTACAACTTCAAGTTGGGCGTAATCGTTAAGCCTGTGAATGAACTCCGCTTCGGTGTAGCATTCCATACTCCTACCTATTACGATATGAAGGACAGTTATAAGAGCAATGCAAGTTTTGAAATGAGCAGTACAGAAGCCAACAAATACCACGGCACTAACGAAACTGGCGAAAAGGGCTATTACGATGAAGTGCGCTACACTTTGAAAACCCC
Organism: Bacteroidales bacterium; assembly: GCA_004557565.1. GTDB lineage: Bacteria > Bacteroidota > Bacteroidia > Bacteroidales > Muribaculaceae > Sodaliphilus. The sequence continues at coordinate 70,620 of SFGS01000006.1, forward strand.
TTGGCGCTTTATCGGTAGTGTGGCGGCAGTGCTTGCGAAGTCTGCAATCTTGAGCTTCGATTATGAATATGTGGATGTTCAGTCGATGCGTGTTTGCGACGATAATGGTGATGAGTATTTGAGCACCACCGACAATATCAAGAGTTATACCAAGGCTCAGCATATTTTCCGCTTTGGCGCTGAATACCGCCTTACTCCTAACTGGAGCATTCGTGCCGGTTATTCGATGCAAAAGTCGCCAGTGGTGGAAGAAGTGGTAAACAATCAAATGGACGTTGTGACTGTTAACAGTAATCCTACCTACGAGTTCAACAACGATATTCAGTACATCACCGCAGGTATCGGCTACCACTACAAGAGTTTCTACTGCGATATGGCATACGTTCACAAAGAGCGCAAGAGCCAATACAACGCATTCTCGCCAATGGTTTACGGTGCTGGACAAGTTGAACCTAATGTGTATAGCGAGGTGAAGGACAACAACAACCGCGTGACACTCACTCTCGGTTTTCGTTTCTAAACATTCATTGATTTTGAAATCAGATTGAAAAGAATGAAATACTATGGTCGGCTGCTTCTTTCGGGAGGCAGCCGACTTTGATTATTCAAAAGATTTTTACTAACTTTGAATATTCAATTACGCACACCGATGAACGACAATACTCCTGTAAATATCGACCTCGACAACCCCGAATTTCAATGCGCATGGAATCTGTTGCAGAACACCCACAAGTCGGTTTTCCTGACAGGTAAAGCTGGCTCAGGTAAGAGCACTTTTCTGAAATATATCTGCAAGAATACGAAAAAGAAGAACATTGTGCTCGCCCCTACTGGCATATCTGCCGTGAATGTGGGTGGGCAGACGCTTCACTCCTTTTTCAAGATTCCATTCAAGCCACTACTCCCCGACGACCCAGAATTTTCACCACGCAAAATTCGCCAAACGCTGCGATACAGCAAGGATAAGGTGAAAATCATCAGAGAACTGGAACTCATTATTATTGACGAGATTTCAATGGTGAGGGCTGATATTATCGATTTCATCGACAAGGTGCTTCGTGTGTACTCCAACAATATGCGCGAACCTTTTGGTGGCAAGCAGTTGCTGTTTGTGGGCGATGTTTTCCAGTTGGAGCCTGTGGTCACTCGTGATATGCGGGATATTCTCAGTCGCTTCTATACTCAATTCTTTTTCTTCAATGCACGAGTGTTTGGCGACCTTGGTTTGGTGCCTATCGAATTGCAAAAGATGTATCGCCAGACCGACAACACATTTCTTTCGCTACTCGACCGTGTGCGCAACAATCACGCCTCTGCGCAAGATATTGCGCAACTGAATCAGCGCTACAATCCCAACTTTACAGATAATGGCGAGTTTGTGATTACGCTTGCCATGCGGCGCGACACCGTGGATGCCATCAACGATGAGCACATGCGTGCGCTCACCACTCCTGAATATACATTTACGGGCGTAATCACCGATAAATTTCCCGAAAACGAACTGCCTACGAGCAAGGAACTTGTGCTGAAACAAGGAGCACAGGTGATTTTCATTCGTAACGACAAGGATAACCGTTGGGTGAATGGCACTTTGGCAAAAGTGAATGAGGTGAGCGACGACACGCTGAAAGTGGAAATGGAGAATGGCGAAATCTACAAGCTCGAAAGGGAAATGTGGGAGAATATGCAATACACCTACGATGAAAAAGAAAAAAAGATTATTGAAAGTGTGTTGGGCACCTTTTCGCAGTTTCCCATCAAACCAGCTTGGGCGCTCACCGTGCACAAGAGCCAAGGTCTCACATTTAATAATGTGGTGATTGATTTTGGTGGTGGAGCGTTTACTTCGGGGCAGACTTATGTGGCACTTTCGCGATGCACCACGCTTGAGGGTATCACGCTGCTCAAGCCCCTTAGTGCACGCGACATTATCGTCAGCACTGCCGTGGTGACGTTTAGCCGAAGTTTCAACGACAAACTCATTATTGAGAATGCGTTGCGTCAGGAAAAGGCTGCGTCGCTTTACCGAAAAGCAGTACATGCTTTCGACCATTTTGAGTTTTCTGATAGTGTGCAATGTTTTGTTGAGGCGATGAAGATTAATGATGTGTCGAAAAATCCATCGGTTCACCGCCTGATTGCACAAAAGCTTTATCGCTTCAATGCGCTGAACAAGAAAATCAAATCGCTGGAGGATGTGATTGATGCCCAGAATCTGCAATTCCGCCAACTGGCAGAAGAATATACCGAAATGGGTAAGCAATCGCTTGGATATGGCGATTTCGTGAGTGAGGATGAAGTGCCTTACGGCAAGGTCAACAAATTCGACGAGATTGCCTTTAAATCGGCAAATGCGAATTTCGATAAAGCCATTCGCCTCTGCCCCACTTACACGCCTGCTTATGTGGGAAAAGCTCATTTGCTTTATTCCGTGGGCGAGGCAGAGGAAGCTGAGCGCCTCTATAAGAAAGCGCTTGAAGCCGTGCCTAATTCCTTTGAGGTGCATTTGGCGCTTGGCAACTTGTATTCCGACTTGAAAGATGTGCAAGAAGCCATCAAGAGCTACAAGCGTGCCATTAAAGCCGACAAGAAAGCACCGCAGCCCTACGAGGCATTGGCTGGCATTTTTGGACGTATGGGATTAGAGGATAAAGCGGAAGAGTGTGAGGAAAAGGCAGAGCGCCTCCGCAAAGCGCAAACCAAATCCCGCAAAAAACGCAAGAAATAAACCATCACTAAATAAACAACATGTGGGGCGCGAAACCATTCGCGCCCCACAACTATTTTTAAGGTTATAGTATTAGTGATGGAAGAAATTTTACTTCATGAAATTATTCAATGAGAATATTGGTTTAACCCAAATCGGTCATTAGGGCTTGTGGTATTTCGGAATTTTAGAAGAATGAATTTTGCTTGTCTTTTAATGAGTGATAGCTCGCTATCACTCATTAAAAACAAGCAAAAGGCATCTTATAAAAGCCGAAAGGCCGCAAGAATAATCAAAAAAACCTTACACGTCCTAATGACCGATTTGGGTTAAAGTGGTCACATCGCTCACGTACACATCCCCATTGCCGTCAACATCGCAGCGAGTGATGCTGAATATATTTGACAGTGGACTTTAAATCCGCCTCAATAGTGTAAATATTGTTGTGGAAAATGGTGATTTGCTTTTCCTTCATCTATTGTTCTTAAGTTGTTATGTTGTATGTAAATATTTGATCTTTGGTTTATTGACTCAAAATTATACAATTATTTATTTCCGCCATTCATGTGGTGGTTGATTTCTTCTACTATTATGATGCAATCGTTTGCACAGCACTCCCCTTTCTGTGCTCTTTTTGTTGTGGGATTTGGAATTTAGCGGAAAAACTGTTTGAAATATGGCAGATTTTTCGGAACTTTGTATATAATAAATAAAACAAACATGCGTTTACGTCACATTTTCATACTTTTAATCATATTTGTGTTGGTTTTCACGGCATCATCGTGCGTGAGTAGAGTCATGTACGAAGACGGTCAATTCGACAGCACAGATATGCTTGAAAATGCCGACGACATATTCCTTCTAAACAGCGAAATCAACCAAGACGACGATTTCCACGACTAATCCCCCCCCACCAGTGAACATTTGAAGTCATCAATCACCGTCGCTATATACTAATATAGTGAGGCCGTTCATTTTGTCCACAGTCAAAGCCCCTATGAGCCGACAAATGGACTAAAATTTTTGTGTCTATTCCTCGTAAGTCAATCGGAAAAACTGTTGTGAAAAATGGTTTTTCTTTTAATGAAATTGAAAAGTGGTGTTTAGATTATTAATTTAGTTTAAAAACACGCCAAAAGGTATTGACAATTTGAATTATTGATGTACATTTGAACAACTTTTTAAAAGTTAAATTTTAACGATTAAAATTTTAAATAAAGAATTAATTTAACATATTTGATATGAAAAAGAGTAAAAAGTTAGCTTTCGCAACCATCGCGAGCTCAGTTTTGTTAAGCGCCACCACCGCTTACGGCGTGACTAAGGCGACAGTGAACGACGTGTTTATTCCATCAGGCGAGCAAACCAACGGCTTTGTGAACACCACAAGCAGAGGTCTTGCCGGACAGCCCGACTTCACACAAGTGGCAGAACACACCATCAACTCTGTGGTATCAATTAAGAATTACGCCAACGCTCGTCAACAGCAATTCCAAGACTGGGGTGGCGGTTTCGATCCATTTGAATTTTTCTTCGGCCCTGGCATGGGACAGCAACGCAAGCAGCAACAGCCTAAGCAGAGAAGCGAAGGCAAGCCTCAGTTGCGCGGTTCTGGCTCTGGCGTCATTATCAGTGCCGATGGCTATATCGTGACCAACAACCATGTGGTGGACGGTGCCGACAAACTCACCGTTACGCTCAACAACAACGATGAATACAACGCGCGCGTGATTGGCACTGATGCCAACACCGACTTGGCACTCATTAAAATCACTCCCGAAAAGGGTAAGACCCTCGACCCTATCTCGTTTGGCAATAGCGACGATGTGAAGGTGGGCGAATGGGCTGTGGCTGTAGGTAATCCTTTCGGCTTCAACTCTTCAGTTACCGCTGGCATTATCAGTGCTAAAGGCCGTGGCGTGAGCGAAGGCAGCGTGGGCATCAAATCGTTTATCCAGCACGATGCGGCAGTTAACCCTGGCAACAGTGGTGGCGCGCTGGTCAATACCAATGGCGACCTCATTGGCATCAACACTATGATTTATTCGCAAACCGGCAACTATGCAGGTATCTCATTCGCTGTGCCAAGCAACATTGTGAAGAAAATCGTGACTGACCTGAAGCAATATGGCACCGTGCAACGTGCAGTGCTCGGCATCAGCTACGAAGAACTCAATGCTGAAAAGGCTAAAGAGCACAAGATCACTGCTACAAAGGGCGGCATTTATGTGGCTAAGGTGAGCGATGGCGGTGCAGCTATGGATGCAGGCATCAAGGAAGGCGACGTGATTGTGAAACTCAATGGCGCAGAGGTGAAAAACAGTGGTGAAATGCAAGAGGAAATGAGCAAGTTGCGTCCTGGCGACCAAGCCACTATCCAATACTATCGCGACAATAAACTCAAAACCACTACCGTTACTTTCAAGAACGACCAAGGCACCACAAGCATCACCAAGAGCAGCGACTTCACTTCACTGGGTTGCGCATTTATGGCTCTGACCGGCAAGGAGAAGGAAGATCTCGGTATCACCAACGGTGTGAAGGTGACTGGATTGAAGGACGGCAAGTTTAAAGCCAACGGCATTAAGAACGGTCTTGTAATCACTGCCATCAACGACCAGAGCGTGAACAGCAGCGATGATGTGGAAGAAATCTACAATTCAATCATGCAATCAAAAGACACCGACAAGGTGATGCTGATTAAAGGTTTCTACGAAACTGGACGCAAAGTATATATCGCCGTAAATATTGCAGACGATGAAAAATAATTAAAACTCTCAGACATAGGCACTGTAAACGCCGGGGCTCATCGCCCCGGCGTTTCTTTTTATATTTTGGAAAAAAAACTTAAAAATTCCCCATTTTATCGCATTTTTTAGGCAAAACACCAATTTGGCACAGTTTATGACACATTATAAATATAGAAGCCAACTTAACACAGGAGTGTCGAAGCACAATCTATATTTAAGAACTCGGACTAATAGAATCCAGAAAATCACAAGAAGGCTTTCCTGACACGACCTTGAATAAAATGGTAACTAATAAGCAGTACCCATTACCGAGTATTGCCTTGAAAACACAACTTAGTTTTTTCATCATTAAAAATTTCATCAGAATGCGACAATTCAAAATCGGAAACTCAATCACTGTACGCGAACCTATCCTTGACACCTATTTGCAGGAAATCAGTAAAATAGATATGATTACACCCGATGAGGAAGTGGAACTTGCTCACGAAATCAAAATGGGCGACCAAAATGCTAAACAGCGGCTGATTACAGCCAACCTTCGCTTCGTAGTGTCGGTGGCTAAGCAATACCAGAACAAGGGGTTGAGTTTGTGCGATTTAATCAATGAGGGCAATATCGGGCTCATCAAAGCCGCTGAGAAATTCGACGACACTTATGGCTTCAAATTTATTTCTTACGCTGTGTGGTGGATTCGTCAGTCCATTCTCCAAGCCGTGGCTGAGCAATCGCGCCTCGTGCGCTTGCCCATGAATCAAGTGGGCACACTCAACAGCATCAACAAAGCCATTACCGCCTTTGAGCAAAAGCACGAACGCCGTCCATCGCAAGACGAACTTGCCCAGTTGCTCGACCTCTCTGTTGACAAAATACAGAGTGCCATACTCTCTGCTGGCAAATCGGTGTCGGTCGACGCTCCATTTGCTGAGCCCGACGACAGCAACAGCCTTCTCGACATTCTGCCCAACGACGACACCCCCACCACCGACTCCGGGCTCCAGCAAGAAGATCTCAGCAAGGAGGTGAGTCACTCACTCAACCTGCTCACCAAGCGTGAGCAAGGCATCTTGCGTATGGCGTTCGGTATAGGCTGCCCACAGAAAAGCCTTGATGAAATCGGTAACTATTACGAACTCACACGCGAGCGCGTTCGCCAAATCAAGGAGCGCGCCATACGCCGACTACGAGGCAGCAGAAGCGTCAACCTCATTCCTTTCATTAGCCAGTAAGGAGTGATGGAAATACGGTGATTTTTGCGCTAATTTTCTGTTTGACAAAATTTTCACAGGTAAATACACCTCTTAATTCAATAATTTTTAGTATCTTTGCACGCTAAAAACTCTGTTTACTAATAAATGAGACAACTTAAGATTACAAAGTCGATCACCAATCGCGAGAGCGCCTCTCTTGATAAATATCTGCAAGAGATTGGCCGTAAGGACCTTATCACCGTAGATGAAGAAGTGGAGCTCGCTCAAAAGATTAAGCAAGGTGATCAGGCAGCTCTCGACAAACTTGTAAGCGCGAATCTTCGATTCGTTGTATCTGTGGCAAAGCAGTATCAAAACCAAGGATTAAGTCTCCCCGACTTGATCGACGAAGGTAACCTCGGCCTCATCAAGGCAGCCCAGAAATTCGATGAAACTCGCGGTTTCAAGTTCATCTCTTATGCAGTATGGTGGATTCGTCAATCCATTCTTCAAGCTTTGGCAGAACAGTCACGTATCGTTCGTCTGCCGCTCAACCAGGTTGGTTCGCTCAACAAAATCGGTAAAGCCCTCCAGCGATTTGAGCAAGAAAACGAACGTCGCCCATCTCCAGCCGAACTGGCGGAGCAACTCGATGTGCCTGTTGAAAAAATTGCCGACACCATGAAGGTGTCAGGTCGCCACGTATCTGTTGATGCTCCATTCGTTGATGGCGAAGACAACAGCCTCCTCGATGTGCTTCCAAACGAAGATTCGCCAATGGCCGACTCTTCCCTCACACAGGAATCACTCTCTAAGGAAGTGAACCGCGCCCTCGAACAACTCAACCCACGCGAACGCGACATCCTCAAAATGTTCTTCGGCATCGGTTGCCAAGAAATGACACTTGAAGAAATTGGTGCTAAGTTCGACCTCACTCGCGAACGTGTACGCCAAATCAAAGAGAAAGCCATACGTCGCCTCAAAGGCCAAAAGAGTAAACTCCTCAAATCATATTTGGGTTAAAAGACACTGCATTCTCAAAAAGATTACCGCTCTGAAAGTTTCACACTTTCGGAGCGGCTTTTTTTTAGGTGATGATTATTGCTGTTGTTACGGTTCAGTGGAAAAATACTGGGGAACTGAAACAAAAACATAAAAAACAGCCTTTTGGCGATGCCAGTGCTTCGCACCTGTCGTTGGTGATGTGGCATGTCTGATTTCAAGCCGAGGCTTGAATCAGCCACGCCACAGCACCAACGCCGCCCTCTTACGAGGTCGGTGGCATCGCCAAAAGGATAAAAACCGCTCGCCTTCGGCGAAAAACCAAACCCGGTAGGGACGTGATACTTC